>NZ_JBEZJI010000018.1:0-147568 GCF_040649435.1 Actinomadura sp. NPDC048955 | reverse complement strand
CCACGTAGCCGAGTCCGATGACCACGAGATCCACGCGGCAGGCTCCCTTCGATCTATGTGCTCTGGGGTTTCGGGAAGAGGTAGGCGGCCCGGTACCCGCGGCTTGCCGCGGACGTCGAGCTGGTAGAAGCAGCCGGCCCCCGCCGCGGTGACGAGGAGGCTGCCGATCACGTCCAGGCCGGTCGGCTGGTGTCCGAGGACCCACCAGCCCAGGCTCAGGGCCACCACCGGCTCGACCGCGGTCAGAACCGAGAACGTGGCGGCCTTCATGAGGCGCTGCCCGAAGATCAGGTTCTGCCCGACCTGGGCGACGCACCCCGTCAGCAGACCGGACAGGAGGGTGAAGCCGACCACCCGCCAGCTCAGCCAGTCGGGACCGGGCGTGATGCCCGGGACCGTCCGGCCGAAGGCGGCGAGCGTGATGATCACGATCGCCGACACCGCGGCGAGCGCGGCCGTCGACCGCAGCATGGACTCGGCGATCGCCACGTTGACGCGGTTGCCGAGCGCCTCCCCCAGACGGTCGTACGTGAGGAGGAAGTTGCCGTAGCATGCCGCGGCGCCGAGCGCGAGCAGCACACCCCAGAGGTCGGCGTTGCCTTCCCAGGGCCGGGTCAGGAGCACCATCCCGGGCGTCGCCAGGGGCAGCCACAGCAGGCTCGAAAGCCTGCGGGGACTGCCGGTCACCATCTTCTTGATCGCCACCACCAGTGGACCGACCCACAGAAGCGCGATGACCGTGCCCAGCGCCTCCAGCCGCTGCAGGGACAGCAGCGTGAGGGGGATCACGAAGGTGTTGCTGACCGCCATGCGGTTGATCAGCGTTCCCTCGCCGAGCTTCCGGAGCAGCGGCCGCCTGCCCCGCCGGAAGAGCGCGGCGCGCTCTGCCAGGAGGACCAGGGGGATGGTGCCGAAGACGCCCGCCATGACGGCCGCCACCAGCGGGGAGGCCTCGTCGATGACGAGGCCGTTGACCGCGTCGCCGCCGATGAGGCTGTAGAACACGATCACGGCGACCAGGGGCCCGACCCCTGGGATCCCGCGAAGGCGCTCGGTGATACTGGCCATAGGCCATCTCTCCTTTGTGTGCGTCCCGGACCGAGCCGGGGCGCGTTTCGTGGTTCCGTGAACCCGATGCGCGTCCTGACCTGGGAGGTCGGGACGCGCACCGCGGTCGTGAGAACCGGTGACACGTCCCGAGCCATTTCGGAACGGCGTGGCCGAGCCACGCAGTGACGACCGTGTCGAAACGGTCATCAGTGGCAACTCCGGCAGACGGGCCGGAGAAACGATGAAGGCGGGGAGGATGACTCCTCCCCGCCTTCGGGTCGCTCCCGCGCCTTGGGAGCGCGTTCGGTCAGTTCTTCGCCGTGGGGACCGCCCAGAGGGTGGTCAGCGCGGCGAGGAACGCGGCTGCCCCCGCGATGACGCAGGGGAGGATGACCTGCCAGGTGGACAGAGCCATGAAGACCAGGCCCAGCAGGCTGAAGATGATGTTCGGCAGGCTTCCGAGCACCACGCCCAGCACGGGGTGGTGGCTGGCGCCGCTCCACCACACCTTGTGCCGCATGGACCGGATCGCCTTCGCGGCCCTGTAGTAGAGGAAGACCGCCGTTCCCGCGAAGAGCAGGGACCAGCGGCGGTCCTCGCCCATCGCCGCGATCGGAACCATGCGCGGATCGGCCGCCCACAGCACCATCAGGGTGGCGAAGGCGGAGTAGATCGCGAGACGCAGGCACTCCTCGCGGTACCAGGTCCAGGTCGCGAGGAGGCCGAGTTCGCCGACCGCCGCGACGTCCAGGCGCCTGCGGAGCCACGGCCGGCGCACGGCCAGCAGGAAGAGCAGGGCGGTGACGCCGGTCGCCGCCGTGATCATGCACAGGGCCTTGTGCGCGCCCGCCGCGGGCAGCGCCGAGGCGGCCACGGAAGCGGCCGCGGCGGCCACGAGCCACGCGAGTACGGCCATCAGGGCCCGTACTGCGAAAGCCCTTCTGAATCGGGTTGTGAACACGTTTGTTCCCCCATTTCGGTTGATGCGGAATCTGCCGGTCCCGAGAACAAGGCAGGTAAGGACGACCGTGCGAAGCGGAGGAGGAACGGCAACCGCGGTGGTGGGGAGGGCCACCGGGCGGCCGCACGGGAAGTGCCCCGGTAAGGACGGCGCGAAGCCGCCCTCACCGGGGCACCGAGGTAGGGCTCACTCCAGTGCGGTCACCGCAGGAAGTAGAGCTCGCGGAGCAGGTCGCCGGTCGGCACCCACTCGCCATAGGTGGAGTCCCCGGATTCGGGGACGACCATCATTCGCTGGGCGTCTCCCTGGAACTGGGCGAAGGGGCCGTACGGCCCCGGCGCCCCGCCGAGGATCTTGCCCAGCGGCCCGACCGCCGCCATCCGGGACCGCCCGTCCGGGTGGCGCCGCGCGAAGCGCTCGGCCAGGCCGATCATGCGCCGCGCGGCGTCCGCGTCGTCGACCACGATGGCCGGGCCGTCGCTGCCGTACTTCAGCAGGTCGACGACGTCGGCCGCGTGGACGAGCCCGGCGAGGCCCTCCAGACGGGAGGGATCCACCGGTGCGAACCGTTGCGCGGTGTCGAGTTCGTTCCTGACCCCCTCCCAGATGCGCGGACGCAGGACGAACTTCCAGAGCTCGTCCGTTCCGCGCAGCTCGGCGAGAAGGCCGGCCGCCGTCGGCTTCTCACCCCGGGCGACCGCCGCTTCGAGCAGGCTCCCGACGTCGTGAAGCGCGTCATAGGCGACCACCTCCACACGGTGCAGGTGCTCGCCCAGCATCTCTCCGAGGAGCTTGGAGAACCATTCCTTGAAGAGACGGCGGTCTCGCCTCGTCCTCCCGAACCAGTTGGTGCACAGTTCAGGTGAGGCGTAGTCCCGGTGCAGGGCGGGGAGCAGCGGAAGCCAGTGCTCCTCGGTGGGAACGCGGAGCAGCAGCCGCACCCTGGGCCCGTCGGGCAGGGCCTGAACCAGCTTCGCGACACTTCCGGCGAGGAGCCACAGTGACTCCCGCGTGCCCAGCCGGGAGCCCTTCGGGCCGAAGCCGACGGAATCGATGCGCTGCTCCAGGTGCGCCAGGATCCGCGCGTAGGCCAGTGACTCCAGCGGGACCCTGGTCTCCGACGTCCAGGCGAACGGACGCCGCCGGTCGCGCATGCGGCCGGCGCCCACGAGGAGCGTGATGACCTCGGGCGCGGTCCCGAACGCGTGGTCCAGGTCGCCTTCGATGCGCCAGTGGTCCACCTCGTCGCCGTTGCGGTACCCGGCGTAGGCGGGGCCGTCCGAGCCGATCGCCGTGATGCTGACCATGGCCTCCTGCTGGGGGAAGACGCCACGCAGGTCGAGCCCGTTCACCATGGTCTCGAGTCGGAGGCACGCCTCCAGCGAGGCACCGCGCAGCGGCCGGCGGGGGCCGCCGACCTCGCGCCGCAGGCCGGCGCGGTCCGCGCCCGCCGCCATCGACACCTGCCTGAGCACCTGCGGAAACTCCGGCACCTGCTGGCACAGGGGCTCCGCGAGGTAGCGCCTGATCGGGAATGACATGTGCCATCCCTCCCTTTTCTTTGTCGTCGCTCGCCCGCACGCTTCGTGCGGGCGGCCCGGTCCGAGGACCGGGCAAAGAGGACCGTGCGGTGCTCGGGGCGACCGGCAACGCCATCAGGCCGCCAACGGGCGGAAAAACGAAGCGCGACCGCTTACACGGAGCCGAAGAGCTGCGTCCAGTAGGTCCCCGCCTTGCCGCCCCCCTGGAAACCGACCCCGATATGGGTGAAGTCGGGCTTGAGGATGTTGGCGCGGTGGCCGGGGCTGTCCATCCAGCCCTGGACGACCTCGGCGGGGGAGCGCTGGCCGCACGCGATGTTCTCGCCGATGCCGAGGTGGGTGGACCCGGCGGCGCGGGCGCGGTCCCAGGGCTGAGTTCCCTCGGGGGAGGTGTGGGAGTAGAAGCGGCGGGCGGTCATGTCCTCGCTGTACGCCTGGGCGGCCGCGGTCAACCAGGGATCGTCGGCGAGCGGCCGGAGCCCGTGGGCGGCCCGATGGGCGTTGGTGAGCGAGACGACCTCGGCGGCGAACCGCGACCGGCCGGCCGCGGAGAACGGCGTCGCCCACAGGATCGTCCAGTAGAGGTCGCGGTCGCGTCCCCTCCCTTCGGCGTGGCCGATGCCGACGTCGCAGAGGTCCCCGTTGCGCAGGGCTTCGGCCGCCTGCCCGCCGTCCAGGTAGTACCGGGTGAACTCCTCCAGGTCGCGCGGCCCGGACACGAACTGCTCGTCGACGGTCAGGTAGACGTAGCCGTGCAGGGTGACCTGGTCGAAGACCGACGTGCCGTCCGGTCCCTCGGCGTCGAGCCGGCGCTTCTTGGCCATGACGGCGGCGTGCGCCTGCGCGGCGGCGGTCAGCCGGCCGTCCAGCGTGGCGGGCGGCAGCCCGCTTCGGGACCGCCGGGAGGCGACCTCGCGGGCGAAGGGGTTCAGATGCCGGACGGACACCGCCCGCCGGGCCGGCCGGGAGGGGGCCGGCGGAGGTGGGAGCGGCGGCGGGGGCGGCATGGCCGGGGGCGGAGGTGCCATGGCCGGAGGAGGCGGCGGCATGGCCGGAGGCGGGGGCGGCATGGCCGGAGGCGGGGGAGGGGCCTGGGAGCCGTCGTCGGTGACGTCGACGCCGAAGTCGCGGGCGAGCCCGGCCAGGCCGTCGGCGTATCCCTGGCCGATGGCGCGCAGCTTCCACTGGTCGCCGCGCCGGTAGATCTCCACGAGCAGCAGGACGGTCTCCGTCCCCGGGGGCGGCGGGCTGAACCGGGCCACCACGGCGCCGTTGCTCCCGACGGCCCGCAGCGTGGGAGCGGGCAGGCGGCTCAGGGGGGTCCCGGAATCGGCCGCGCTGACGACCACCGTGACCCGGCTGGCTCCGGCCCGCAGCCGCGGCGGATCCACCATGACGGCCCCGGCTCCCAGCTGCGCCCCCGGCGCCGAGGGCTGGTTGTAGAAGACGAAGTCCTGGTCGCCGCTGACCTTCCGCTCGTCACCGGTGATCAGCGCGGACAGGTCGAACGGCCCCGGCACCTCGATCGAGATCGCACCGCCGGGCAGCGGAACATTCCCACCGGCAACCAGCTCGCGCATCGCCACCCCTGTCCTCACCGCGCCGACCGAATACGAGCGCTCATCAAGGACCGTACGAGGGCGCCCCACGGCGGCAAGGAACCGGAAGGCGTCTCGACCGCCTGCACGAAGTGTGGCCCCTGGATCGCTCCAGGGGCCACGGGTGGGGTGGTCGTCCCGCAGTCGGCGACTACGGGACGGTGGTCACCGCCTGGTGATGTTGCGCAGCCTCAGCAGCATCGAGAGCGTGCCCAGGGGGCCGCGCACGAGCAGGTCGGAGCGCGCCTTCACGGCGGTGTTGTCGGACGTCCCCACCTTGAGAGTGGGGATGCCCATGGCCCTCAGCGCGTCGAGCACGTCGAAGGCGGCCAGGTCCGGCTCGCTGTCGCCCGCGTAGAGAACCACGGAGGGCACCCACATGAGGGCGATGAGAGCGTCGACGAACCGGTTGAGGGAGTCCCTCTTGTTGACCTGCGGGCCCAGCTCGATCACGTTGTGACCGGGCAGGCAGACCAGGCCGGTGGCGCCGGCCAGGTCCGTGAGAGCGGCCACCAGTGCGGCGACCTTCTCGCGGTCCATGCCGGCGTCGTAGTGGACGGCGCGGAAGTGGGACTTCACGCCCTCGATGGTCGCGTCGGCCAGACCGGCCTTCGCGAGCACCTTGGGCAGCTCCTCGTCGACCACGGACAGCGTGACCGGGCGCTCGACCGGCAGGACGAGCCGGCCGTCGTGGAACCACTCGCACCCGAACTGTCCGAGGACGTGGAGCCCCTCGCCCAGGAGTCCGAAGTCGCGGACCTGACCCACCGATCGTCCGGTGAGCATGCCCGTGGCGCCGGTCTGCGCGATGAGGTCGTCGAGCACCGGGCGGTACCGGCGGTCGACGTTCGGCATGGTCGGGTACTTGACGATGTCCCACATCGTCCCGTCCCCGTCCAGCATGATGACGGCCCGCTCGGGGTTCCGCGCGGCGGCCTTCCACGCCTCCTTGCCCGCCTCCGTCTGGAAGGTGAGCACGTGGCTATCTGCGTGCATGTGCGTCTTGCTCCTTTTGCTTTGGTTTGTGGCGCCCTCGTGTTGCGCGCCACCCAGGTGAGACCCGATCCCGGCCGAGCCGGGGGTCTCACTCAAGACCGTCCCTGACCTGGGCAGGGACGCAACTGTTCGCACGACTGACCGGGCGGTCAGGTGCGGGGCCGCGCTCGGACGCCCGGAGGGCGGCTCCGGTTCCGGTCCGCGAGGAGGTGCCGGGTTGCCAACGCGGCGTGTTTCCGGACGGTTAACCGTGCCGACCCATCAGTCGGCCCGCCTCGACCCCTCAGGGGCAGGCGAGACAGAAAAACCACCCGGTGTCGAACCGGGTGGGACGCAACGAAAGGGAGGTCGGTGACGTATGTCATCAACCGTCATGAGCCCTCGGCCGGCTGAGGCCGGCGGGAGGGCGCGAGGCCCGGTTCAGATGAACCTGGCCTTCCTGTGCCAGGCGATCGGTATCTCCGTCATCACCGCGATGGCGGCGCTCCAGGGCAGCTTCTGGATCGTCGTCCCCGGCACCCTCATCCTGCTGGCCATCGTGCGGCCGGCGCGTGGGTGGAGGTCCGGCTGGAACAAGGACCAGAAGAAGGCGATCTGGCGGATCACCGGCGGCAACCTGGGTGTGAACCTGGGGTGGCCGTTCGCCGGTCAGCTGATCGGTATCGGGGCGGCAAGCGCCATCATGGCGCTCGGCCCGGTCAGCGTGGGGCTCCTGGACGACATCAGGGCGCGCCACTGGAAGCCGATCTGGCTGCGAGCCGGTGTCCTGGTGGGCATCGTCGGCGTGACCGAGCCGTGGAACGGCGCACAGTTCTCCATCTGGGGCGTGCTGGGCGCCGCGTGCGCGGCCTGGCACTTCTGGAACATCCCGAAGTGCCTGAGCGCCTTCGGCGACGACGACGCCAAGAAGGACCGGGGCATGCTCCTGTCCAACCTGCGCGCCATGCCGGTCATCGCCCTCGTGGCGATCGTGGTGTCAGCCCTCGCGGGCTGGAGCTGGGTGGCCGGTGACGTGACCCCCTGGTCCGTCCTGGCGACCGCCGGCAAGGGCGTCTTCGCGGCGCTGTTCGTGATGGTGGTTCCCATCCTCCTGATCAACCGCGCCGCCAAGCACATGAAGCCGAGCACGCAGGGCGTCATGTTCGCGTTCAGCCCGATCGTGAGCGGGATCGTCGGGTTCATCGGTGCCCACTTCGGGCTGATCTCCGAGAACCAGGGCATCTCGCTCGTGAACGCGATCGGCATCCTCATGGTCTCGGGCTTCGCCTTCATGGTGATCCGGGTCCGGGAGGGCGCCAAGGCGACCGCCGAGGTGACCACCGAGGCGACCGCCGGGCACGCCGCCGTCCGCATGGACGACGGCCAGGAGCACCCGTCGGCTCCGGTCGGTCAGATCTACGGGCAGCCGGTCGGGACGAGGAACCCGTGGACGAAGGTCACGGACGGACTCCCCAAGGAGCCGGCCTGGGTCCTCGCCCAGACGGTGCCCGTCGACGGCGAGCTCCTCGTGACCCACGCGGGCACGGTGAGGCTCACCGCGGAGGGCGCTCGGTTCCCCGACGGAAGCCGAGTCGCGTACCGGAAGGGCGACCTCTCGGTCGAGATCGGGTCCGTCGATGACGGGACGTACAGCCCCGGGAGCTTCACCGGCACCCAGGGCCCCGGCGTCTCCGACATCTCCGTCGACATCGGCGGGGTCCCGGTTCGGTTCTCGGGTCCGGTGGGGGTCGACATCGACCTCACCGCCGGCACCGTCGAGCTGGACCAGAGGGGTACCGTCCGACTCGGCGGCGTCACCGCCGCCGAGTAGGACAGCAGTTCCAGAGTTCCGGCCTTAACCGGCACCGCGTGTAGGCGGATGCGAGGGTGAGGGCCGGCCAACCCTCTCTCTCGCGTTCGGCGAAACGTGGTGTCGGCCTCGGCAGACGCCGCGGTCAGCCGGGTGTGTGAGCGAGGGTCGGCCAACCCTTCTCCGCACTTCGGTGAACCGCAGCGTCGGCCTCGGCAGGCGCCACGGCGAGTCGGGTGCGAGGTGAGGGTCGGCCACCCTCCTTCGCGTCTGACGAAACTGTGGCGTCCGCCTGGCGGACACATCGGTGCAGTCGGATGAGACGAGGGTCGGCCAACCCTCCGTCGAATCCGACGAACCGTACGTGTCCGAGCCGAGTGCGGCACGGACTCACGCGAGGGTCGGAGGCTGGCCGCCTCCGACCTGAGCACCGGGCGGAAGGGAGCGCCACTCCCCTTCGCTTCTCGACGGTCGTCCGGGGGAAACCCCGGACGACCGTCACCTCTGAACGGCCGGTCTCGCCAGACCGGCCGTTCTTCTGTTTCGGACGGGTTCGCCGGCGACCTGTGCGCCTGGGCCGCGTTGCCCGGCCCGCGACCGTCCACCCAGCGCCCGACGAAAACGGCGGGAGCCTCCGGGGAGTTCTTCCGGACGGTCTCCCGCCGTTTCTGCGCGCCCTTGCCGGCGGTTCACGACGCCGCCGCTTTCCAGGAAGGGCCTGCGCTATTGCAACGTAGTGCCGGAAATGGCGTCCCGAGTGTTTCGTAAGAGCCTGTTCACCCGGCGGCCACCTCCAGGTCTTCGCAGCCGAGCCGGCATGATCGAAGATCGTTGAGAACGACCCGGCTCCACGGAGTCGTACCCATTCATCGGTGCGACAAAGGGAGCCGGGTCACGACCGGTTCTCTTTGTGCGCACCTCGCACGAGGAGTTTCGGCAATGACAAACAAGAAGTCTGAAAACAGGCGGTACCCCTGGCTGGGGGTGGCGCTCGGAGGCGCGGACCGGCTCAGCTCCGCGTCCGGCAAGGCCCTCCTGGACTCCCGGCTGATCGGCGCGAACGGTCTGCAGGTGCACCAGGCGACGGCACTGGAGGCCACCTTCGGCGGCCTCCTTCTCCTGCTCCGCGTCTTCCTCTGGAAACTCCGGGGCAAGGGCGGGGACGACAGGCCGGCCGTCGAGATGCCGGCGCGGTCCAGGCGGATCCTGTCCCTGATGACGTTCGGGGTGATCGGCACCGACAAGGCGCTGCTGTTCGCGGCCCTGTCGTTCATCCCGTTCAGCGTCGCCGGGGGGATGTACTACACCGTTCCGCTTCTCATCCCCGTCATCGCGGGGTTCAGGAAGGGGAGCAGGGGGAGGGCCGCCCTCCTCACGCTCTTCGCGGCGGCCGCCGCGCTCGGCGTGGTCCTGCTCGTCCAGCGGGACGGGCCGGCCGCGGGAGACGGCTACCTGCTCGGCGTGATCTGCGCCCTCGGCGCCGGGGTCCTGCGGACCCTGTACCTGCCCGTCACCGACCGCCTCATCCAGGGCGCGGGACGGTTCCACACCGAGAAGGTGATCGCCTGGTCGACGCTGTCGGTCGGCGTGCTCGCCGGCGGCATCGTCATGCTCACCGGGGGCTTCACCTTCCTGAACTGGCAGGTCGTCCTGTGGGCGCTGCTGGTGGGGCTGCTGAACAACACCCTGCCCCGCATCATCCAGATGCCGGCGAGGGAACTCGCGGGCGACGCCGTGTACGCGGTGTTCCTCACCGCGAGCCCGCTGATCGCCACCCTCGTCGGGCTGGCCTTCCTGGACACGCGGCTCATCCCGATCCAGTGGGCCGGGGTCATCCTCATCACGGTGGCCGCGGCCGCGGTCGCCCAGATGAGCTTCAGCCTCAGGGACCGGAGCCACGCGCCGCTCATCGAGCTGTCGTCGGCCACGCCCGAGGCCGTTCTGCAGCACGCTCTGGACGAGCGCGGCAAGGTCCTGGAGACGCTCGAACGGCTGACCCAGGAGTACGGGGACTGCGAGAAGGCCGTCGCCCTGGCCGAACGCAAGGTCGCCGAGGCCCGGCTCGCGAAGGCTCGCGCCGACGCGAAGAAGGCGGCGGGCTCGGCGTCGAAGATCCGGGCCGAGGCGGGCAGGCTCGCGGCCCAGGCGGAGACCGCCGAGGCCCAGCAGGAAGCGGCCGAGGCCGCGGTCAGCACGGCCGAGGAGGAGGTTCGCCTCGCTCTGCTGAAGTCGCCGGACGTGTCGTCCACGTGACGGCCGCGGCGGCAGCCGCATCGTCCGCCTGACGGTTCCGCGCATCACCGACCACGATTCGGGGCCGGGCCGGCCGACCCGCGCCCCCGAACCGTGGAACCGACCACGGCATGGCGCCGGCCAGCGCCACGCATCCATCTGACGGCGGGAGGACCAGTCCTCCCGCCGTCCCTTCTTTCACAGCTCGGCGCCGGACCGGGTTCCGTCGGTCTCGGCCGAGGCGGCTTCGCCCTCCCCGGCCGGAACGGCGTCGCCTTCCTCGGCCGGAACGGCGTCGCCTCCCTCGGCCGAAACGGCCACGTGACAGGCGACGCTGTGCTCGCCGGTGAGCGGCAGGAGCCGCGGGTCCTCGGTCGCGCACCGGTCGACCGCGATGGGGCAGCGGTGCCGGAAGGGGCAGCCTTCGGCGGCGGCCAGCGCGTCCGAGGCGCCCGCGGTCCGTTGCGCCGCGCCCAGCCGGGGGACGGCGTCGCGCAGCGCGGCGGTGTAGGGGTGGGCCGGGGCGCCGAGCACGGTCCCGATCGGGCCGGACTCCACGATCCGCCCGGCGAACAGGACGTGCACGGTGTCGCAGAGCCGGTCGACGATCGCCAGGTTGTGGGTGATCAGCAGGTAGCTCAGCCCGTGCTCGTCCCGCAGGCCCGCCAGCAGGTCCAGCACGTGGGCCTGCACCGTGACGTCCAGGGCGCTGGTCGGCTCGTCCAGGACGAGCAGCCGCGGGTCGACCGCCAGCGCCCGCGCGATGACCACGCGCTGCCGCTGCCCGCCGGACAGCTGGTGCGGGCGGCGCCCGGCGAGGGAAGGATCGAGGCCGACGTCGGTGAGCAGCTCCGTCACCGACGGGAGGTCCCCGTCCTTCCCCGCGGGCTCGCCGCCGGAGCGGCGCCGCCGGACCCGCAGCGCCTCGGAGATCGAGGCGCCGACGCGCATCCGGGGGTCGAGGGCCTCGCTGCCGTCCTGGAACACGGGCTGGACCTGCGAGCGGTACAGCGCCCGCCCCGGCCGGTCGAGCCGGGCGATGTCGCGGTCGCGGAACAGCACCCGGCCCTGCCGGGGCTTGACCAGCCCGAGCAGCGCCCGCGCGATGGTCGTCTTGCCCGATCCGCTCTCCCCGATGACGGCGACCCCGGAGTTCTCCGGCACCGTGAGGGAGACGCCGCGCACCACCGGGGTGCGGTCGTAGGCGACGGTCAGGTTGTCCGCGCTGAGCATGGTCACTCCCCGATCGCGGGGACCGCGTCGAGCAGTTCCCGGGTGTAGGCGGCGGAGGGGCTGTGCAGGACGTCGGAGGCCGGCCCCGCCTCGACGACGCTGCCCTGCCGCATGACGACGACGTGGTCGGCGATGCCGGACACCACGGCCAGGTCGTGCGAGACGAAGACCAGGGCGATGCCGTGCTCGTCGCGCAACCGGGCCAGCAGGTTCAGGACCGCGGCCTGCACGGTGACGTCCAGCGCGCTGGTGGGCTCGTCGGCGAGGATGACGTCGGCGCGCAGGGCGACGGCCATCGCGATGGCGAAGCGCTGCGCCTGGCCGCCGGAGACCTGGTGCGGGTAGCGGCGCAGCAGCCCCGGGTCGAGCAGGACGCTGCGCAGCGCCTCCTCGGTCCGCTCGCGGGCCTCGGCGCCGCGCAGGCCGTGCCGGGCGAGCACCCGCTTGAGCAGGGTCCCGAGCCGCATCGTCGGGTTGAGGGACGCCTGCGGGCTCTGGCTGACCAGGGCGATGACCGAGCCGCGCATCTTCGCCAGCGTCCGCTCGTCCGCCGTCACGACGTCCGTGCCGTTGACGACGATCTTTCCGCTGACCTGGAGCCCGTCGGTGAGCCCGAGCATCGCGTTCAGGGCGGTGGTCTTCCCCGACCCGCTCTCGCCGACGATCGCGGCGCACTCGCCGGGACCGACGCTCAGCTCGTCGAGCGAGGCCAGCAGCAGGTCGCCGGCCCGCACCCGCAGGTTCTCCGCAGTGAGCACCGCTTTCATCGGGTGACCTCCCGCCGGGGGTCGAGGGCGGACCGCAGGCCCTCGCCGAGCACGTTGAAGCAGAACGCCGTGACCACGATGGCCAGGCCGGGGAAGGCGACCACCCACCAGTTCGTCGTGAACAGGCTCTGCCCCTGCTGGACCATCAGCCCCCACTCCGCGGTGGGCTCCTGCGGGCCGAGGCCGAGGAACGACAGCGCCGCGGTGGTGAGGATGACCCCGCCCGCGTCCAGGGACAGCTGGACCAGCACCGGGGTCAGCGAGTTGGGCAGGACGTGCCGCAGCACGATCCGCGTCCGGGATCCGCCGAGGCAGCGGGCCGCGTCGATGAAGCCGCGCGATCTGATGGACGTCGCGGCGACCGCGCTCATCCGCGCGTACCAGGGCCACCAGGAGGCGGTGATCGCGATGATCGCCCCCTGCGTCCCCGGGTGCAGCACGAGCGCCAGCGCCACCGACAGCAGCAGCGCCGGGAAGGCCAGGAACACGTCGGTGATCCGCATGATCACGTCCCGGACGATGCCGCCCGCGTAGCCGGCGACGACGCCGAGCAGCACGCCGATGACGGCCGACAGCGCGAGGACCGAGACGGCGATCGTCAGCGAGGTGCGCGCCCCGTAGAGCACCCGGGTGAGCAGGTCGCGGCCGACCCCGTCCGTCCCGAACCAGTGCTCGGCGCCCGGCGCCCGCAGCGCCTCGGCGGGGTGGGTCGCGTCGGTCCCGTCGCCCGGGTAGGGCGCCAGCAGCGGGGCCGCGAGGGCCGCGATCACGATCAGGGCGAGGACCACGGCGCCGACGGCGGCCAGCCGGTCGGTGCGGGCCGCCCGCATGACCCGGTGCACGGGCCGTACCCGGAGCGGCGCGGCGGGGGCGTCGAGAGCGGTCATCTGATCCTCACCCGCGGGTCGATGGCGGCCTGCGCGAGGTCCACCAGCAGGTTGACGACGACGTAGGTGAACGCGATCGCGATGGTGACGCCCGCGATGGCGGGGGCGTCGGAGGAGCGGATCGAGTCGGCGGCGTACCGGCCGAGCCCCGGCCAGTTGAAGATGGCCTCGACCAGGAAGGCGTTCACGAGGGAGAAGGCGAAGACGAGCGCCAGCAGCGCGAGCACCGGGCTGAGCGCGGGCCGCAGCGAGAACCGGGTCAGCACCTGCCACCGGGTGAAGCCGAGCGCCCGTTCCAGCCGCGCGTGGTTCTGCGTCGACTCCTCGATGAGCGCGGCGCGGGTCATCTGGGCGACGACGCCGGTCGGGTAGGCCGCGATCGCGGCGGCGGGCAGCGCCAGGTGCGCCAGGGTGCTGCCGAGGATCGGCCAGTTCCCGGTGATCAGCGCGTCCACGGCCGTGATGTTGGTGTACAGGTGCAGCGGGCTGGTGCCGTCCAGCGAGGGGTCGTACTCGCCGGCGACGGGGAGCCAGCCCAGCTTGGTGGCGAACACGTTCTGCGCGAAGAGCGCCAGCAGGAAGACCGGCACCGACACGCCCGCCATCGAGGTGATCCGGATGGATCCGTCGGCCGGCCGGCCCCGGAACCGGGCGGCGAGCACCCCGAGCGGGATGCCCACCAGCACCGCGATGATCACGCCGGTGCCGACCAGCTCCAGCGAGGCCGGGAAGGCGGTGGAGATGTCGCCCAGCACGTCCTGGCGGGTGTGCAGGCTGATTCCCCAGTCGCCCTGGACCAGCGAGGAGAGGTAGTCCCAGAGCTGAACGGGCAGCGTGTCGTCCAGGCCGAGTTCCGCGCGGGTCCGGGCGAGCTCGGCGGCGGAGGCCCGGGGCCCGGCGTAGGTCACCGCCGGGTCCCCGGGGACCAGCCGCATCACCACGAAGGTGAGCACCACGACACCGGCCACGACGAACGCGGCCTGTGCCAGGCGTCGGAGCAGGTAGCGGGTCATGTCACGCGGCCGGGGTGAGTTCGTGCGCGAACACGACGTTGGGGTAGGCCGGGTCGTCGGTGTAGCCGTCGACGTCCGCCGAGTACGCCCGCTGGTACTGCTGGACGAACAGCGGCGCGGCGACCGCCTGGTCGACCAGGAGCTTGCGCTGCAGCGACGCGTACGCCGCCTCCGCCGCGGACCGGTTCGTGGCGGTCAGCTCCGGCAGCTTGTCGATCTCACCGTCGATCGCGGAGTCGTCGAGGTAGGTGAGGTTGAAGTTCACCGGGTCGGCCGAGCGGAACAGGTTCAGGAACCAGCTGTAGGCGTCCGGGTAGTCCGGGTACCAGTACATGACGAAGACGTCCTGGCGCTTGGACGCGTCCTTGCTCTTGGCGCGGTCCCACTGGGCGTCCCACTGCATCGGCTTGGCCTGCAGCTTCACGTTCAGGCTCTTGAGCGCGGAACTGAGCAGCGTCACGAACTTCTGCTGGTCGTCGTCGCCCTGGGCGTAGGTGAGGTCGAGCGTCAGCGACTTCTTGCCCGGCCCGTACCCGGCCTCGTTCAGCAGCCGCGTCGCCTGCGCGGTGTCCTGGCGCCCGCCCAGGCCCGCGGTCGCGCCGGTCAGCCCGGTCGGGACGACACCGCTGGCGGCGGTCCCCGAACCCTTCAGCGTCGACACGAGGCCGTTGTAGTCGATCGCCGCCTGGACCGCCTTGCGGAGCTTGACGTCCTTCAGCGGACCGGCCTCGGTGTTGAAGAACGCCATGAGGTTCTGGAACGACGGCACCGAGTCGGTCTTGAGGTCCTTCATCCCCTTCGCCTGGGCGAACAGCTGCGGGTTGAGCCGGTGCACGTAGGTGACGTCACCGGCCTGCAGCTGCTGCCACGCGGTGGTGACCTGCGGGGTGTTGCGGAACTCGACGCTGGTGTAGTGCGAGCCCTTCCAGCCGTCCCAGTAGTCCTTGAACTGGCTCAGCCGGACCTCGGCCTCCTGCCCCTTGTTCCAGGAGGCGACGGTGTACGGGCCGGTGCCGGTGTCGTGGCCCTTCGCGACGTAGTCCTTCAGGTCGCCGCCGCCGGGCGCCTTCGTGTCGTAGATGTAGGAGGCGTAGCCGGAGGAGGAGACCAGGTCGAGCGGCGCCGCGTACTTCAGCTCGAAGACCAGCGTGTGCGGGTCCGGCGTCTCGATCGTCTTCACCGGGTCCCAGATGTAGGCGGCGCCGCCCTTCATCTTCATCGTCCGCTCGATCGCGGCCTTGGCGGCGCTGGAGGTGAGCGCGGTCCCGGTGTGGAACTTCACGCCGTCCCGCAGGGTGAACGTCCACTTCTTGCCGCCGTCGGAGGAGGCCCACTTGGTCGCGAGCCGCGGCTCGACCTTCTTCGACTCGGTGTCGTACCGGGTCAGCGACTCGTAGACGTTCTGCATCGCGATGATCTCGTTGGAGTACGAGGTCGCGGGGTCCCAGTCGGTGACGACGTTGAGGTTGAACGAGTAGACGAACGTGCTGGACGTCGAGGCCGCCTTGCGGACGGCTCCGCCCGAGCAGCCGGTGACGGTCACGGCGACCGCCGCCGCGAGCGCCAGTGATCTTATGCGCCAGGACATGACGGGTTCTCCTTGCAGGGGGACCGGACGGGGGGAGTGGGGGCCGGGCTAGAGGTTGCCGAGCGGGCCGGCGGCCTTGACCCGCAGCCGCAGCGCGGGTTCGGGCAGGTAACTCATCGGTACTTCGGTGATCTCCACGACCTCCACTCCGGCCGGATCGGCTCCGGCCTGCACGGCCCGGCGCCCGGCGACCCCGGACGCCTCGGCGATGGCCTCCCTGCGGCCCTCGCCTGCCGGGATGATGGTCTCAATGGTGCCGCTGACCATGGCGATCGCCGCGCCGACGGCGTTGGCGACGTCCCCGTGGGCGGGGCGGATGACCTCGGCGACGCCGTCCAGGGCGTCGGGGATCAGGAACGCCCCGCCGCCCACCGCGATCAGCGGCTGGTCGGTCTTGCCGAGGGTCATCCGGTCGACCGCGTCGGCCAGCATCTGGTCGGCCGTCCGCACCGCGGAGCCGAGCACGCCGTGCAGCCGCTCCGGGACCGGCGTGCCGGCCGGCGCGCCGCGGCCGGCCAGCGCGCCCGCGTCGGTCATGGTGGGGGTGTCGCCGCCGAAGGTCAGCGCCTTCTCGGTGATCCGGTACCCGACCGACTGCGGCCCGACCGCCCCGTCCGGCCCGATGACGGTGCCGCCGCCGAGCGCGAGCGCGAGGATGTCGGGCATCCGGAAGTTGGTCCGCACCCCGCCGATCTCGACGCCCGCCGAGGACTCCCGGGGGAAGCCCGCGTACAGCACGCCGAAGTCGGTCGAGGTGCCGCCCACGTCCGCGATGATCGCGTCGGTGAGGCCGGACAGGAACGCCGCGCCCCGGATGGAGTTGGCCGGCCCGGAGCCGATCGTCAGCACCGGGTACCGGACGGCGTAGTCGATCGCCATCAGGGTGCCGTCGTTCTGCGCGAAGTAGGTGGTGACGTCCAGGCCCCGCTCGGCGAGCGTGTGCTGCAGCCCGTCCCAGACCGCGCTGATGACCCGGTAGAGGGAGGCGTTGAGGATCGTGGCGTTCTCGCGCTCCAGCAGCCCGAGCGTGCCGATCTCGTGGCTCATCGAGATGGGCACCGCGTCGCCGAGCTCCTCCCGGACGATCTCCGCCGCCTCCAGCTCCTGGTCGGCGAAGGCGGGGCTGAACACGCCGGTCAGCGCGACCGCGTCGGCCTCGCCCGCGACGTCGGCGAGCACGGCGCGCAGCGCGCCGGGGTCGAGCTTGGAGATCGGTCGGCCGTCGACGTAGTGGCCGCCGGGGAGCACGGCGGTGCGCGTCGTGATCGCCGCCGACAGGTCCGCCGGCCAGGACTGCGCCGGGGGGACCGAGGTGGTGGCCGGCCCGCCGAGCCGGATCGCGGCGACCTTCCCGAGCCCCCGCCGCTCCAGGATCGCGTTGGTGGCGTGCGTGGTGCCGAGCATCACGCGGCCCACCCGCCGGACGTCGTCGCCGAGCTGGTCCAGCACCGCGGTCAGCGCCGCGTGCAGACCCGAGGAGACGTCGGCGCTGGTCGCCTGCTTCGTCCTGGCCAGGACCTCGCCCTTGGCGCTGAGGACGACCGCGTCGGTGTTGGTGCCGCCGACGTCGACGCCGATGCGCAGGTCGCGGGCGACGGTGCCGCCGGACGTACGGTCAGCCATGGTTGAGCTCCTCCACGGGCGTGTAGTCGATGTCGTAGCCGAACGCCCGCGGGCCGGCCGTGGCGAGACCGCGCTCGGTCCGCCAGATCGGGTCGCAGGGCCAGGACAGCACCGCCACCCGCTGTCCGTAGCGCAGCGACTCGGTGGAGATGGCGCCGGCGGTCTGCGCGTCCACCACCGTGATCAGGTCGGGGACGCAGGCGCGCGCCCGGCCGTCCTCCAGCGCGATCAGGTTCTCGTTCTGGATCTCGACCCGGAGAAGCCGGCCGCGGTCGTCGCCGGTGCCGTCGATGACCAGGCTGCCGCGGACGAACCCGCCGCCGGTCCGCCGCTCGACGTCGATGACCTTCCCGGTGATCAGGACGCTGGCGTCCAGCGTCGCGCACAGGGAGCCGAGCGGGTCGGCGCCCTCCTGCACGGCGTGGCCGATCGCGAGGGCCTTGCTCACCGTCCCCTCGATGACCGCGCCCCGCGCCTGCGCGCCGGTCAGCACGTAGTCGGCCATCAGCGCCGACGCCCCGCTGGCGATGCACACCGCGCGGGAGATGCGCTCCGACCACAGGCCGTCGATCGGGCGGACGGTGGTGACGTTGCCCTGCACGTCGGCCAGGACGACGAGGTTCACCGGCCGTCCCGCCACGTACATCGAGACCATCTGGACCTCGGGGAACGCCCGTCCCATGCCGTCGGCGTCGACCAGCGGCAGGCCGAGCCGCGCCGCCCAGCCGACCGGCCCGACGCCGTTCGACCCGCCGATCTCGCAGGCCATCACCGCGGCCACCGGGCGGCCGAGGATCCGCTCGACCTCGTCCCGGATGAGCAGCGGCTCCTCGCCGCTCATCAGCATCTCGTGGGCGACGGTGGGCGCTCCGATCCCCGACAGCGGAAGGACGAGGCTGTCGTCGGGCACCTCCGACAGCGGGATGAGCGGCACCTCGCCGTACTCGTCGATCGCCCGGACCGCGGTCAGCGTGCCCGTCTCGACGTCCCCGCCGCCCCCGGTTCCCAGGATCGCGCAGCCGCGGGCGAGCGCCGGAACGTCGTCGAGCGTCACGTGACCGGTCCTCGAAGGTGTCATCTGCATGCTGGAAGAATGGTCCCACCGTCTGACCTGGCGGAAGGGTGGAGGGCACAAGGTTTCGCCGGTGTTTGTGCCGATGGCACAATGCGGGGGTGTCCTTCGTCTCGGACCTGGTCGGGGCCGGTTCCCGGATCCCGCTCACCCTGCTCGCCGGCCCGGCCGACGCCGTGCCGCTCACCTCCGTGACCGCGGTCGAGGCGCTGGCGCGGCTGCAGCGCGCCCCGGAGGGGGCGCTGGTCGTCGTGACGGGACGGTCGGCCGCGCGGGCCGCCGGATACGAGCTCGACATCGCCGTCCGGACGGCCGCCGAGCGCGGCGTGCCCGCGCTGGTCCTCATCGGCTGCGGAACGCTGCCGATCACCGCGGCCCGGCTGGCCGAGCGGGCCCGCCTGGCCGTGCTCGCGGCCGAGGAGGACTGCGACGTCGCAGAGGTGGTGCTCTACCTCGGCCAGGTCATCCGGGGCGACGCCGCCGACTCGCTCGCCCGCGCGCAGGCGGCGCTGCGCATCGTCCGCGAGGCCGGCGAGCCCACCGGGACCGCCGAGGGCGACCGTGTCGCAGCGCTGCTCGAACGCGTCGGGGCGGTGCTCGGCCGGACGCTGGTGACGACCGACGGGACGGCCGGTCCGGCCGGCGTCGAGCCGATCTGGGTGGCGGGCCGCCGTCAGGGCGGCGTGACGGGACCGCCCGACGACGCCGTGCGGCTGGTGCTGCCCGCCGTGGCCGCCGCGATCGGCCGGCTGCGGCAGCACGCGCTGGAGCGGGCGACCGCGCCCGGCCAGACCCGGTCCGACATCCTCACCGAGCTGATCGTCAGCGAGCGCGCCCAGGCGGGGGCGCTGGCCGACCGCGCCCGCCTGCTCGGCCTCGCCGTGGACGACCTGCACACCGTCATCTGGATGACCCCGGACCGGCCGCCGGGCCCCGACCCCGCCGAGCTCGCGGAACGGCGGCGGCTGTTCGACACCCTCACCCTGCGCACCCACCAGGCCCAACTGCCGTCCGGCGAGTCGTGGAACCTCGCCCGCCTCGCCGCCGACATCGTGCTGGTCGGCACCGCCCGGGCCGAGATCCGCCCGCCGCGCGCCCTGCGGCTGATCGAGGCCGTGCGCGCGGCCGTGGCCGAGGAGCATCCCGGCACGGTGCTGCGCTTCGGGATCGGGACGCCGCAGCGGGGGGTGGAGGGCCTGCGCCAGTCGGCCACGGAGGCCCGCGCCGCGGCGGCCATCGCCGTCCGCTCCGGCGAACTCGTCCACGCCTTCGACGCCGCGGGCATCAACCGGGTGCTCGCCCAGATCGCCGCCTCGCCGCTCAGCCGCCGGGTGGTCGACGACCTGCTGCGGCCCCTCGACGCGCTCGGGCCGGGGCGCTCGGCCGAGGCCATCGCGACGCTGTGCGCCTACCTCGACGCGCGCGGCTCGCTGAAGGCCGCCGCGTCCCGGCTGGCCCTGCACCCCAACGCGGTCAACTACCGGATCAGGAAGATCGTCGAAAGGCTCGGCGCCGACCTGGCCGACCCCGACACCGTCTTCGCCCTGCACCTGGCCTGCCGCGTCCGCCTCCGCGACTGACCCGGCCCGCCGCCGCGCGAAAAGAAAGAACCGCCCTCGCCCCGGAAGTCCGGGACGAGAGCGGCTGCCGATCAGATCTCCGCGGCCTTCGAGGTCGCAGCGATCACTTCTTCTTGGCGGGCTTCATCTGCACCTGGAGGTCGTCGTCCACGACGAGGTCGTAGGTGTCGGCGGTCTCGGGCTGGATGACGCCGTCCGTCACTTCGACGTTGTTGTCCGGGTTGGACATATCGGTGCCTCTTTCATTTGCATCAAATATGAATAATCTCAACAAAAATGAGCAACATGACGGGCCGTGAGGGCCCGCATGATGCACCGTTCGGAGCCCGTCCGAATCGGCGACCGGCCTCTTCGCATCGGGCGCGAAATGTGTGGTTCACCACAGAAGAAGAACCGGCCCCCACCCCGTGAGGGGTGAGGGCCGGTCTGCGTCTCCGCCGCGGCTCCGATCAGGAGCCGCGGCCGTCGTCGTGGATGCCGGCCGGCGGGTCCGCGATCAGAGCGCGGCCCACACGACCTTTCCGCGCGGTGAGGCGGCCTCGCAGCCGTAGTAGGGGGCGACGGTCCGGACGATCGTCAGCCCCTTGCCGACGGACGTCCACTGGATGGTCTGCGGGCTGCTCTGGTCGTAGACCGCGACCCGGATCCGGGTCTCGCCGCGCATGTCGACGGTGCCGACCTCCAGGCGGATGTTGCTGTGCGGCGGCGGGACGTCGCTCGCGTCGGCGAAGTCGACGCCCAGCACGTGCTGGTAGGCGTTGAGCACGAGCTCGTACGCGACCCGCTCCACGTTCTGCGCGTAGACGTACGGGAGCTTCAGCTCCTCCAGCTCGCGGCGCGTCATGAGGGCCGCGCGGTCGGGCCGAACCTGCTCCACCGCGAACAGGAGGTGCTGGAAGGGCGGGAAGAGTCCGTTGTCGAGGATCTCGTACATGAGAGCCCCTTTCTGAGGTGTGGTTTGTATGACCGCGGGGTTCTGAGGCCCCGCGGTAGGGACCGTCCGCGCGCGGCGGCACGGGGCAACCGATGATCTCTGGCGCCGGTCGGAGGCGGTTGCGCCTTCGGTCCGTCTCCGGACGGGTCCTCAGTGTGTTCTACCGTCGGAGTGCCGGGTTGGGCTGTATCGGGCTGATAGCCCGCATCGTGCTTCTCGTGATGATGGGCATCGTGCTGATCATCTGTGTGGCCAACCGTTCCTGGCTGCAGGCGAAGGCCGTCAACGCGATCTACGAGGACCGGCCCCAGATCCACGCCGGGAAGTATTTCAAGGCCGGCGCCACCGCGGTGGAGGACGGTGTCGAGCAGACCGCCGTGATGATCGACGACAAGCCGCACGTCCGCGTGAAGTCGCCGCCCGAAGAGTGGCACGACAACCACAAGGACGCGAAGTGCAAGAACAAGGTGTGCACCGCCCCCGCGACCGCGAAGTCGTTCACCGGCGGCGGCGCGATCGACATCGGCAGCGTGCTCGCCGGGCTGCTGCTGCTCTATTTCATCTGGCTTCTGGTGAATGGCGATGATGATTATGACGACCGATATCATCCTCGCTATGACCGCCGCTATTACCGCCGCTGAGCGCCGCTGACCCACACCGGGCCCTGCGGGGCGCGGACGAAGGTCCGTCCGGGCGGTTAGAGTGCCGGGGGCGGTGCGGATGCCGGATCGGGGCGAGGTCGATGGTCGCGTTCGTGTTGGTGCCGGTCGGGTTCGTCGTCGGCGTCCTCGCGGCGCCGCTGGCGGCGCCGTACGTGGGCGGGGTTCCGCGCCGGAGCCGGGTCCTGGTCGGTCTGCTCACCGCGGCCCTGTTCGGCCTGCTCGGGTGGCGGGCCGGGTTCGAGCCCGTCCTGCCCGCGCTGCTGTACCTCGCGGCCGTGGCCGCGCTCCTGGGTTTCGTCGACGTCGGGGTCAAGCGGCTGCCCGACCGGTTCACCCTTCCCTCCTACGGCGTCGCGGCAGCGCTTCTGGGCGCGGCCGTGCCGTTCACCGAGGACGGCCTGCAACGGCTGGGGCACGCGCTCATCGGCATGGCGGCGCTGTTCGCGGTGTACTTCGCGCAGGCGCTGCTAGTCCCGTCCGGGATCGGCCTGGGGGACGTCAAGCTGTCCGGCGTGCTCGGCCTCTACCTCGGCTGGTTCGGGCGGGACGCGTGGACGATCGGCCTCCTGTCGACCTACCTGCTCGGCGGCCTCGCCGCCGTCGTCATCATGATCGCCCGCCGGTCGCGCAAGGGCGAGTTCCCGTTCGGGCCCTGCATGCTCGCCGGCGCGCTCGCCGCGATCCTGTCCGCCGCCGGCTGAGGTCAGCCGCAGAGCCTGCGCCCTGCCTTGACGCCCCCGCCGATCTTGTTGATGGCGGGCGGCGCGAGGCGCGCCCCCTTCGCTCCGAGCACGAGCCGGACGCCGTCCCGCGGACCGGCCGGGTCCGAGGTGAGCAGCGCGTCCGGGACGTCCCGCGCGAGCGCCGACGCCTGCGCCTCGGCGGCCGGCGCGTAGACCAGGCGGCTCTCCGGTGCCGCGGCGGCCTTCTCGACCTTCTTCGCCACCGCGAACCCGCGCTGCCGGAGCTGGTTCACGACCCGTTCGACCTGCTTGTCCTTGGCGCCCGCGTCGACCACGGTGACGTGCACCTTGCCGGGCGAGGGCGGCGCCGGAGCCGGCCGGGCGGGCTTGGCCGGCTCCGCGGGCAGGTCGTCGTCGTGCCGGACCGCCTCGAACAGCGGCTTCGCGAGCTCCTCGTTCCACTGGACGCGGTTCGGGTCCGGCGCGTATCCCTCCACGGGGACGGTGACGAACCGCACCTGGCCCGCGCTCATCCCCTTCAGCCCGTCCGCCAGCTTCCGCATCCCCGCCAGATCCAGGTCGTCGTCGGTCGTCATCGACTTGGTCGCGGCCTTGAGGAACTTGTACGTCTTCGCCGGATCCTTGAGGACGGACCCGCTGGTGGCCTTGTCGACGACGGCGGCCATGAACTTCTGCTGCCGCTCGATGCGTTCCAGGTCGGAGCCGTCACCGAGCGAGTAGCGCGCACGCACGTAGCCGAGCGCGTCATCGCCCTTGACGGTCTGCTTCCCGGCCTTCAGGTACAGCTCGGCCCTCGGGTCCCTCACGGGCTTGTCGACGCAGATCTCGACGCCGCCCAGAGCGTCCACCATCCGCTTGAACCCTGCGAAGTCCACCTGCACGAAATGGTCGATGTGGATGCCGGTGAGCGACTCCAGCGTCTTCCACGTGCACGTGGGCCCCGCATAGGCGAACGCCGCGTTCAGCATTCCGAACTGCGCCGGGACGGTGCCGCCCTTCTCCTTCTTGCACGACGGCATCTTCACCATCGAGTCGCGCGGAAAGCTGATCCCGACCGCCTGGTCCCGGTTCGGCGAGAGATGCAGCAGGATCGTGGTGTCCGACCGTGCCCCGGCCATCCCCGGCACCGCGTACTCCGAGTTCTCGCCCTCCCTGGTGTCGGACCCGATCAGGAGGATGTTGAGCGACTTGTTCAGCTTCTTCGGCCGGTTCACGCCGAGCTTGTCGCTGACGTGCTTCTGCTCGATCCCGCCTACGAGGTCGTGGTAGAGCCACGCGGCGCCGCCGCCCGCGACGAGCAGCAGCGCGGCCGCGCCGATCGCGATCCACCGCAGCCCCTTCCGCCGCCGGCCGGCCCGCCGGGCCGGGGCCGCGGTACCGGAGGGCGCGGTATCGGAGGGCGCGGATTCATCCGCCTCCTCGCCGGACGCGGCCGGCTCCGCACCGCCGGCCGGTTCTTCGGTGTCCTCGCTCTTTCCGGCCTCCGGGGAGCCGGGGACGGCGTCGCCCGGCGTCTCCGGAGCCGCCGGTGGTCGGCGGGCGGCCTCGTCCCCCGCGAGGTCGTCGCGGCGCGGGTCTTTGTCGCTCATCGGTCCCGTCTCGGGGCGGGCCCTGGGGAGGGCACGTGGTCTGCGTGATCCGTCAGTCTAAGGAGGCCAGCGGCAGGGAAGCCCGTACCTCCTTGTGTTAGATGCGCAGAACGGCCGTTCTGTTGACAGGCGTGCGTAAATCTGGCGTCCCGGGGCGTGTGGTCTTCCGTACGATCGGTGCCGTGAACTCGGGGTGGGTGATCGGCGGGCGGTTCACCATGCTCGACCGGATCGGAGCGGGAGGGACCAGCCGCGTGTGGCGCGCCTACGACCACGCGGAGGGACGGTACTGCGCGGCCAAGCTCGTCCGGCAGCCGGGACCGACGTCGATGCTGCGGGTCGTCCGGGAACGGGCGCTGCGCATGGCGCACCCCCATGTGCTGACCCCCTACGCCTCGTGCATGGCGGACGACGACGTCCTCCTCGCCATGGACCTCGTGCGCGGGGGCTCGCTGGAGACGCTCCTCGGGGACTACGGAAGGCTTCCGCCCGAGTACGCGGCCGAGGTCCTGGACCAGCTGCTGGCCGCGCTGAGCCACATCCACGGCGCCGGGGTCGTCCACAGGGACGTCAAGCCCGCCAACCTGCTGCTGGAGCCGAGTCCGGTCGGGGCGCCGCACGTGCGGCTGGCCGACTTCGGGATCGCGCTGGGGGAGGCCGACCAGCGCTTCACCACCACGGGCTTCGCCGTGGGGACGCCGGGATACCTCGCCCCCGAGGTGCTCGACTGGGACCGGCCCGGCCCGCGCCAGGACCTGTACGCCGCCGGCATGGTCGCCTGGCGGATGCTGACCGGCGCCGGGGACCCCGAGCCGCGCCAGCGGATCGGCGCGCCGCCCCCCGGGGTGCCGCCCCTGCTGTGGGCGGTGGTCGCCCATCTGTGCGCGGCCGACCCGGGGCAGCGTCCCGCCCACGCCGACGCGGGGCGTCGGGCGCTGGCCGCGTGCCGGCTGGAGCTGCGCTTCCCCGTCCGCACGCTGGACGGCGAGCCCCTGCAGATCTTCGACCACCTGGGCCCGCCGCCCGCACCCGCGTGAGCAGGGACGTTCACCGCACGGGGACGTTGGGGATCCGCCCGAAGGGGCCCGCGTCGAAGGTGACGGTTCGGACGGTCGGCGGGGGAGCGGGCACGTAGAAGAAGTCGCGGTTGTCGGTCCCGGGATCGTTCCTGAAGGCCGAGAAGGCGGGGTCGACGTAGGCGCTGCCGTCCTTGCCGAGGCGGACGCCGCGGTAGACGGTCCGCGTGGACGGGTCGGAGACGCGGAGGTGCCCGTCCCCGCCGTCCGCTGCCTGATCCGGTAGGAGATCTCCACCCGGCGGTTCTTCTGGCGGGCCTGCGCGTCGTCGGGGCCGCCCTCCTTGGCGAGGGGCTCGGTCTCGCCCTCGCCTTCGGCCCTGTACTGGTAGGCGATGCCGAGGCGGGCCTGGAACTCCTTGAGGACGGCGTCGGCGCGGCGCTGGGAGAGGGACGTGTTGTAGTCGTGGCCGCCCTTGCCGTCCGTGTGGCCGGTGATGAGGATCGGGGGCTTGGACGGGTCGGCCTTCGCCCTGGTCTCGGCGGCCACCTCGTCCAGGATCGCCTTGGCCTGGGCGGAGAGCGCGGCCTTGTCGAAGGCGAACAGCACGTCGGTGCGCAGGCCGACCTTCTCGAGTAGTGCTCCGGCTCCGTGCCCGGGTTCGTCAGGTAGAAGCGCGGCACCGAGCGGTCGCCGTGCCGCTCCACCTGCCGCATCTCGATCCGCGAGTGGCCGCCGCCCAGCGCCGCCCAGGCGTCCTTGGCCATCGGCCCGGTGTAGGGGCGGGGTTTCTGCGCGGCGGTGCGGCGCGTCGCCGGCGGCTTTCGTGAGGCAGCGGGCAGCGTGCGGGCGTCACCGGGCGGCCGAGATGACCACGCGGCGGTTCTTGGCGCGGCCCTCGGGGTCGTCGGAACCGTCCGGCTTGGTGTTGGGAGAGGCCGGCTTGGTCTCGCCGTAGCCGGTGGCCTTGAGGCGGGACCGGGCGATGCCGCCCTCGGCGGCCAGCCAGTCGACGATGGCCTGCGCGCGGCGCAGGGAGAGGGCCTGGTTGGACGCCGTGTCGCCCTTGGCGTCGGTGTGGCCGTCGACCTGGACGGTCGCGCCGTCCGGGACCTCCTCGCCCAGCGACTTCGCGATCTTGCCCAGCTCGGCCGCCGCGGCGGGCTTGATCTCGGCCTCGCCGAAGTCGAAGAGGACGTCCGCCTCGATGTCGTAGGCGATGCTGTCGTCGCCCTTGATGACCTGGCCGGGCCCGGCCACGTAGGACTTGAGGGACACCCCGGGGACGCTGACGCCGGGGATGTTGACGCCCGGGGCCGTGACGCTGGGCACGGACACCGAAGGCAGGCATTCCCCCTGGTCATTGCAAGTACGCGGACGGTACAGGCCACTGCGATAAGCCGAACTGCGGTACAGCCCGCTGCGGTAGACCCCGGACCGGTAGACCGAGCTGACGTACTCGCCCGTCTTCGACGGCTTGCTCTGGCAGACCTCCGCGCTGGAGACGGCGGGCTGGCTGACCGCCTCGCTCGACACGGCCGCCTGCTCGACCGCCGGTGCGTCGATCCCGCGGGCCTTGACCCCGGGGATCCGCACGGCCGGGATCGTCACGGCCGGGATCGAGGTCCCGGGGATGCTGACCGCCCCGAGGCAGCCGCCCGGGGCGGGCCTGTGCTCGACGCACTGGGCCGGGACCCGCCGGGCGGGGATGTCCACGCCCGGGATCGTGACGGCGGGGATCCTCTGGCCGCCGATCACGGCCTCGGGGATCCGCACCGGGTCGCTGTGCACGGCCGGGATCTCGACCGCCGCGATCAGCCGGCCGCCGCCGGGGCAGCTCGACGGCTCCGGAGTGGGCGTCGCGGCGGGCGTCGCCGGGGCGCCGCCCGTCCGGTCGTGCCCGCCCCCGGCTCGCTCGGGTCGCCCGTCGCCTCCGCACGCGGCCAGGCACAGACCCGCCGCCAGGACGACGGCGAGTGCCCGCGGCGCCCGCCGCCCGATGTCGTCCCTCCGGACCATCGTCAGCTCTTTTCGTAGGTGATCTCTACTCGGCGGTTCTTGGCGCGGCCGGCGGGGTCGTCCTTGCCGCCCTGCTCGTTGGGGGCGACGGGCTTGGTCTCGCCGTAGCCCTTGGCCTCGATCCGGGGGCTCGTCCCGGTCAGGGCGTTCGCGAGTTCGGACTTGACCGCTTCGGCGCGCTGCTCGGACAGCGAGAGGTTGTAGGCGGGGTCGCCGATGGAGTCGGAGTGCCCCGCCACCTGGACGGCGCCCCGGGCGCCGCGGAGGCGGGGAGCCAGCTCGGCGATGCGGCGGCGGGCGGTGGCGGTGAGCGTCGCCTTGCCGAAGTCGAACAGGACGTCCGCCGAGATCCGGACGGTGACCTGCCCCCCGTCGCCTTCTTCCTCCTCCAGGGGGATGACCGCCTCCCGCAGGTCGATGCCGTGCACGGAAGTGCCGGCGTCGATGGACAGGACGCTCTGGGACCGGTTCGGTTCCGGCACTCCGGGGTCGGCCCCGGCGACGGCCGGGACGGCGAGCACGAGGGCCAGGGTGCTCGCGAGGACGGCCGGGCGGCGCACGCGGCTCACCGCTGCACCGGGACGTCGCGGAACGTGGGCCACGTGCCGATCTGCACGTCGACGGTCTTCACGTTCTCGGGCGGGGCGGCGAACGTGAAGTAGAAGGGGGTGGTCTGCCCGTTGGTCATGTGCGTGAAGATCTCGTCGGTCTGGAGCTCCTTGCCGGCGGAGTCCTTCACCACGACGTACCGCTTGAGGTTGACCGCGTCGATCAGCGAGGTGCCGAGGCCGTGCTCCCCGTTGAGGCGGTAGGCGTTGAGGCGGACCGTGTCCCCGACGGGGACGTGCGGGGTGAGCTGGGCGGTGAGGGTGGCGAGCTGTCCCTTGGCCTTGAGGCCCATGAGGGCGATGTCGATCTTGGCGCCCTGCGCCATGGGGCTGTCGAAGGTGCCCTTCACCAACGGCTTGGAGACGTCGTCGAAGCTCGCCTTGCCGAGGGAGCCCTCGGCCTTCCTGCCTCCCGACGGGGACGAGGGCGAGGACGAGGACGAGGACGAGGACCCGCCCGTCCCCGGCAGGTCGCAGCCGGCCAGGCCGCCGGTGAGGAGCAGAGCCGTCGCGGTGGCGGCGGTCAGGCGATGTGCCAGGCCCATCGTCGTTCCCTTTCGATCTGTCACATATGCAAATGCTGTTTTCCGTGGCACCATGACGTCGTGCGCCGCAGTTTCATGTGCGGTCGTGAATCTAGCGTTTGCATCTGTGAATCGTCAAGGGGGGCGGAGAGGTGAGCGTCGCCGAGGACACGATCGTCCGGAACCGCGCGCTGCAGACCGAGTGGTACGGCGAGCCGCTCGGCGAGCGCGTCCGGCCGCTGCTCGACCGCCTCGGGATGTCGCAGTCGGGGCTCGCCGGCGTGCTCGGGCTGTCGGCGCCGATGCTCTCCCAGCTCATGTCGGGCCAGCGCGCCAAGATCAGCAACCCGGCCGTCCTGCACCGGCTGATGGCCGTCGAGGACCTCGTCGCCGGGCCCGGCTTCGACGCGCTGGGCGCCGCCGGGATCCAGGCGCGCCTGGAGGAGATCAAGGCGGACTCGGCGGCCACCACGTCGGGGATGCGCGGCACGGTCTCCGGGCGCGTTCGCGTCGGCCCCGCGCCGGCGGGCCCCGAGGGCGCGGCGGAGCGTGCGGGCGGGCGCGCCGCGGCCGAGCCGGCGCGGCTCGTCCAGGCCCTGCTGCGCGAGGTGGCGTCCGCCGCCGAGATCGAGGCGGCCGCCGGGCTGATCGCCGGCCGCTTCCCCGACCTCGCCGAGGTGCTGCGGGTGTACGGGGCCGGCCGCACGAGCGAGGCCGAGGCGCACTTCGCCCGGACCGTGCTGAAGGAGCCGGCGGCGGAGGACGGACGAGGCGACCGCGCGGTCATGCCGTAGCGGTCTCGTCTCGATTCAATTTGATCATAACGACTGGTTATGGCTTCCGGGGGCCGCGAAAGGGCTTTGAGCGGGCTAAAGTCTGTGGTCAGGGTCACATGCGGGTGTGCCTGTTATGTATGTCACAGCTCCTGGCGGGTGGCGTAGGGTCGCTCCACTGGAAGCGCACACGAGGCGTCACCGCCCGCATGCGGCACGGTCTCCGGCCGCCGCGCGCGGCCCGGCCGGGGGCGCCCCGCCGCCGGCCAGGGCGCGGACGGCCGCATGGTGCGCGCGGACCGTGGTACGGGGACACGACGACCCGAGCTCAGGAGAGCGATCGATGACCACTGTGGA
Organism: Actinomadura sp. NPDC048955; assembly: GCF_040649435.1. NCBI lineage: Bacteria > Bacillati > Actinomycetota > Actinomycetes > Streptosporangiales > Thermomonosporaceae > Actinomadura > Actinomadura sp. NPDC048955. The sequence goes on along the minus strand of NZ_JBEZJI010000018.1, from coordinate 118,452 downwards.
GGCGCCGGCCAAGTCGCGCGCCCAGATCAAGGAACGCACCCTCCGCAAGGACAACTGGCGCCTGTATCCGGTCACGACCTTCGTGATCTTCACGGCATGGGTGGTGTACGCGACCGTCCGCGCCTTCTGGGGCTCGGCCTTCTACGTGCCGCAGTACCACTACCTGACGCCGTTCTACTCCCCGTGCCTGAACGAGATCTGCAACAACGTCACGGTGGACGGCCACACGGGCGACGCGGCGGAGTTCGGCACCTTCCTGCCGGCGGCCACTCGCGGCTGGATCCCCTTCGCGGCGATCTCGCTGCCGTTCCTGCTGCTGTTCCGGCTGACGTGCTACTACTACCGCAAGGCGTACTACCGCTCGTTCTGGGCGTCGCCGTCCGCGTGCGCCGTCCGCGAACCGCACGGCAAGTACACCGGTGAACGCCGCTTCCCCCTGATCGGCCAGAACCTGCACCGGTACTTCTGGCTCGCCGCCTTCGCCATCTCCCTCATCAACACCTGGGACGCGGTCCGCGCCTTCCACGGCAAGGACGGGGGGTTCGGCATCGGGCTCGGCACGGTCATCCTGGTCGCGAACGTGGTCCTGCTGTGGCTGTACACGCTGTCGTGCCACTCGTGCCGGCACATCGTGGGCGGCCGGCTGAAGAACTTCTCCAAGCACCCCTTCCGCTACCGGATGTGGGGCTGGGTCTCCAAGATCAACCAGCGCCACGGGATGTACGCCCTGATCACCCTGGGCTCGCTGGTGGCGGCGGACCTGTACGTCGCGCTGGTCGCCAGCGGCACCATCTCCGACCTGCGCATCTTCAACTGAGGCCAAGGAATCATGACTGAGATCGAGAGGCACCTCTACGACGTCGTGGTGATCGGCGCGGGCGGCGCCGGGCTGCGCGCGGCGATCGAGGCGCGCCTCCAGGGCAAGAAGACCGCGATCATCTCCAAGTCGCTGTTCGGCAAGGCCCACACGGTGATGGCCGAGGGCGGCGCCGCCGCGGCGATGGGCAACGTCAACGCCAACGACAACTGGATGGTCCACTTCCGCGACACCATGCGCGGCGGCAAGTTCATGAACAGCTGGCGGATGGCGGAGCTGCACGCCAAGGAGGCCCCGGAGCGCATCTGGGAGCTGGAGCTGTGGGGCGCGCTGTTCGACCGCACCAAGGACGGCAAGATCAGCCAGCGGAACTTCGGCGGGCACGAGTACCCGCGGCTGGCGCATGTCGGCGACCGGACGGGCCTGGAGCTGATCCGCACCGCCCAGCAGAAGATCGTCGCCCTCCAGCAGGAGGACCACGCCGAGCACGGCGACTATGAGGCCAAGCTGAAGGTCTGGGCCGAGACGACGGTCACGCGGCTGCTGAAGGACGACGACGGCAAGGTCTGCGGCGCGTTCGGCTACGTCCGGGAGACCGGGAAGTTCGTCGTGTTCGAGGCGCCCGCGGTGGTGCTGGCGACCGGCGGCATCGGCAAGGCGTTCAAGGTCACGTCCAACTCCTGGGAGTACACCGGGGACGGGCACGCGCTGGCCCTGCTCGCGGGCGGATCGCTGCTGAACATGGAGTTCGTCCAGTTCCACCCCACGGGGATGGTCTGGCCGCCGTCGGTCAAGGGCATCCTCGTGACGGAGTCGGTGCGCGGCGACCGCGGCGTCCTGCGCAACTCCGAGGGCAAGCGGTTCATGTTCGACTACATCCCCGAGGTCTTCAAGAACCAGTACGCGACCACCGAGGAAGAGGGCGACCGCTGGTACGACGACCCCGACAACAACAAGCGCCCGCCCGAGCTGCTGCCGCGCGACGAGGTGGCGCGCGCGATCAACTCCGAGGTCAAGGCGGGACGGGGATCGCCGCACGGCGGGGTCTTCCTCACCGTCGTCGACCGGATGCCGGGCGGCGCCGCCGAGATCGTCAAGCGGCTGCCCTCGATGTACCACCAGTTCAAGGAGCTGGCGGACGTCGACATCACCAAGGAGCCGATGGAGGTCGGCCCGACCTGCCACTACGTGATGGGCGGGGTGGAGGTCGACCCCGACACCGGCGCGGCCAAGGTGCCCGGCCTGTTCGCGGCGGGCGAGGTCTCCGGCGGCATGCACGGCTCGAACCGGCTCGGCGGCAACTCGCTGTCGGACCTGCTGGTGTTCGGCCGCCGGGCGGGGCTCGGAGCGTCGGAGTACGTGGACGCCCTTCCCGCGCGTCCCGCCGTCCCCGACGCCGAGATCGAGGCGGCGACGGCCGAGGCGATGGCCCCGTTCGAGCGGGAGGGCGGCGAGAACCCCTACGCCGTCCACGCCGAGCTCCAGCAGACGATGAACGAGCTGGTCGGCATCATCCGCAAGGAGGAGGAGCTGCAGCAGGCGATCGCGTCGCTCGGCAAGCTCCGTGAGCGGGTCGCCAACGTCAGCGTCGACCCCGTCGCGGTCGGCGACGGGCGCGGCTACCACCCGGGCTGGCACCTCGCGCTGGACCTGCGCAACATGCTGCTGGTGTCCGAGGCGGTCGCGAAGGCGGCGCTGGAGCGCCAGGAGAGCCGCGGCGGCCACACCCGCGACGACTACCCGGGCATGTCCGCGGAGTGGCGGAAGATCAACCTGGTCTGCTCGCTGGCCGGCGACCCGTCCTCCCCGCACGTCGAGCTGAGGCGCCAGCCGCTGACGCCGATGCGGACGGACCTGCTCGAACTGTTCGACAACGACGAGCTGAAGAAGTACCTGACCGCCGAGGAGCTGCCGACGCCCCCCGCCGGGCAGGCCCCCGCCGGCGAGGAGAAGGACGCGCCGGAGCCGGACGCGGCCGCCGCCGACGCCGCGGAGAACGAGGAGGACGGCCGATGAGCTACGAGGCGAAGTTCAAGGTCTGGCGCGGCGACGACGGCGCGGGCGAGCTCACCGACTACACCGTCGAGGTGAACGAGGGCGAGGTCGTCCTCGACATCATCCACCGGCTGCAGGCCACGCAGGCGCCCGACCTCGCCGTCCGGTGGAACTGCAAGGCCGGCAAGTGCGGGTCGTGCTCCGCGGAGGTCAACGGCATGCCGCGGCTGCTGTGCATGACCCGGATGTCGACCTTCGACCCGGAGGAGACGATCACCGTCACCCCGGTCCGCACGTTCCCGGTGATCCGCGACCTGGTCACGGACGTGTCGTACAACTACCAGAAGGCCCGGGAGGTCCCCTCGTTCGACCCGGGGGACGCCAAGCCGGGCGAGCTGCGCATGCAGCAGGTGGACGTCGAGCGCTCGCAGGAGTTCCGCAAGTGCATCGAGTGCTTCCTGTGCCAGAACGTCTGCCACGTCATCCGTGACCACGAGGAGAACAAGCCCGAGTACGCGGGCCCGCGCTACCTCATGCGGATCGCGGAGCTGGAGATGCACCCGGCGGACCAGGCCGACCGCCGCAACATCGCGCAGGACGACCACGGTCTCGGCTTCTGCAACATCACCAAGTGCTGCACCGAGGTCTGCCCGGAGCACATCAAGATCACCGACAACGCGCTGATCCCGATGAAGGAGCGTGTCGTCGGCCGCAGGTACGACCCGCTGGTGTGGCTCGGCAGCAAGCTCGGCATCGTGCGCAAGGGCGAGGACACCCCGTCCGCCTGACCTGCCCGCCCGGCCTGCCCGGCTTTTCGCGAACGTCCCCCGCCGCCCCGCGCGCCGGGGGACGTTCGCGTCTTTCCGCCGCTTCCCGTCACGGGACGCCGTTCTGGCAGGCGGCGCTCCGTGGCCCGGCGGGCGGCGTGCCCCCGGCCCGCCGCCCGCCGTTCCGCCGTTCCCCGTGAACGTCGTGGACGCCTGGACGACCACCGGCCGTGCACGCCGTGTCCAACACTGGCGCACCCTCGAATGTTCGAGTAGGGATAAGTGCACACAACGCGTGATTGAACCGTGATTCTTTCCCGGGAGGCGGGAACGCTCCAGGCCCCTTAGCGTTGTGGGCATGAGCGTCCTCGAAGGTTCGTTCCTCGGCGATCTCACCCCGGCGGAACGCGAGGAGCTGGCGGCCCGCGGCCGCGTCCGCGAGTTCGACCGGGGAGAGGCCCTCTTCGCCGAGGGGGAGGATCCCGGCTGGGTGGCGATCCTGCTGCAGGGCCGGGTCAAGGCGTGCGCCTACCGGGAGGACGGCGGCCAGACCGTCCTGGCGGTGCGCGGCCCGGGGGCGCTGCTCGGCGAGGTCGGCGCGATCGACGGGCTGCCCCGGTCGGCGACGGTCACGGCGCTCGAACCGGTGCGGGCGCTCGCGGTCACGGCCGACGAGTTCATGATGTTCCTGCAGGCCCACGGCCGCGTCTCCGTGCTCATCATGCGGATGCTGTGCCATCGCTGGCGCGACGCCGACCGCAAGCGCGTCGAGTTCGGCATGTTCGACGCGACGGGACGGGTGGCGCAGCGCCTCGTGGAGCTGGCGGAGCGTTTCGGCGTGCCCTACGAGCGCCGGACGGACGCGGCGGGCAGCGACAGCGTCCAGATCACGCTGAACCTGTCGCAGGAGGAGCTGGCGGGCTGGGTGGGCGCGTCCCGCGAGGCGGTCAGCAAGGCCCTGCGCACGCTGCGCAGGCACGGCTGGATAGAGACGGGTCGCCGGCGCCTCATCGTCCACGACCTCCAGGCTTTACGCCGCCACGCGCGCTAACCCGGTGCGCCCGGAGGGCCCGCAACGGCGACCCGTACCCTGTGCAGGGTGCAGTTGCAGCAGCTCGCCTACTTCGTCGCGGTCGCCGAGGTACGCCACTTCACGCAGGCCGCCGAGCTGCTGCGCGTCGCGCAGCCTTCGCTGTCCAAGCAGATCCGCGCGCTGGAGAACGAGCTGAACGTGTCGCTGTTCAGCCGCGCGCGGGGCAACATCACTCTGACTCCCGCCGGTGAGGCGCTGCTCCCGCTGGCGAAACGCATACTGGCCGATGTCGACACGGCCCGCCTGGAAGTGCAGGAGCTGGTCGGCCTCAAGCGCGGGCGGGTACGGCTCGGCGCGACGCCGTCCCTGTGCGCAGGCCTTCTGGCGGACGTCCTGCGCCGTTTCCACGACACCTACCCCGGGATCCAGCTCCTCGTCGAGGAGGGCGGCTCGCGGGACCTCGTCCGGGAGCTGACGCGCGGCTCGCTGGACATGGCCCTGGTCATCCTCCCCCTGCACGGCGACCCGCCCCTGGACACCACGCCGATCCTGCGCGAGTACCTGGTGGTGGCCTCCCCGGCGGGGCCCGAGCCGGGCGCCCCGGACCGCTCCCCGAAGGCCGCGCCGCTCCCGCGCCGCTCGTACCTGCGCATCGAGGACCTGCAGAACCGCCCGCTGGTGATGTTCCGTTCCGGATACGACCTGCGCGAGGCGACGATCAGCGCGTGCAGGGCCGCCGGGTTCGAGCCGAGGTTCGCGGTCGAGGGCGGCGAGATGGACGCCGTCCTGCGTTTCGTGGAGGTCGGGCTCGGCATCGCGGTCGTCCCCAGCATGGTGCTGGCCGGACGCCCCGGCCTGCGCGGGACCCCGCTCGTCCTGGCGGACGAGGAGGCGCGCCGCGGCCGCCACGGCCCGGGCCTGCTCCGCACCATCGCGCTCGCGCACCGCAAGGACGTCGAGCTCACCCACGCCGCCCGGGCGTTCCAGGAGACTCTGCAGACGTTCCTCGTGGAGGCCGCCCTGGCCGGCAGCCTCCCCGCCGGCGTCGAGACTCTGGTCAACGCCTAGTCCGCCAGGCGGGTGTCAGCCTTGCTGGAGGGTCAGGTAGTCGGCGGGGACGAGGTGGGGCGGGTTGGCGGCCTGGGTGGCGCCGGGTTCGATGATGCGGAACATGTCGAACAGGACGATCGGCACCTCGCGGCCCAGGATCTTCTGGACGAGGCCCGTGGAATGCAGGTGGCGCGCGGCGTCGATGCAGAGGTCGTCGAAGTGGGCGCAGAGTTTCTCGTCCTGCTCCTCTTCCGCGTCGTCGTCGCCGGGCTCGTACCAGAGGCCGAGGCGCTTCACCTCCTCCAGGTAGAGGGCGCCGCCTTCGGGGTCGGCGGGGTGGTGGCCCGCCGGGGCTGACTCCTCCAGCAGCATGTAGGCGTAGCTCCACCGCACCTCCAGCGGGTCCGCGGAGGAGCCTTCGAGGTTCTGCCGGACGTTGCTCTCGGTGTTGTAGCCGATCGCCATGTACGGGTCGTAGGGGTAGTCCCAGAGTTCGTTGACGGTCGAGAACTCGCCGTGCGAGATCCGGAGCGAGATGACGTAGATGTCGGGGCGGAGGGCCTCGGGGAACGCGTGCAGGGAGTCCTCGGCGGCCCGGCGCATGTGCTGCTGGAGGGTCATCCCTTCATGATCGCGGATCGAGGGAGCGCAGGCGCGCGAGGACGCCGGCGGTGTGCGGGGTCTGGAGGTCCTCGAAGATGGCGAGGGCGCGCAGCCAGCAGTCGCGGGCGGCGTCCGGGCGGGACATCTGCATGTGGGCGCGGCCGAGGTTGTAGAGGGTCTCGCCCTGGCCGGAGCGGTCGCCGAACTCGCGGAAGACGTCCAGCGCCTTCTCGTAGTGGACGATGGCGGTGTGCAGGCGGCGCAGGCCGTGGTGGGCGTAGCCGAGGCCGTGCAGGGTCCAGCCGAGGGTCCGCCCGTCGGCCTCCAGCGCGATGCCGTGGGCCTGCTCGAAGTGGTCGAGGGACGAGCCGAAGTCGGAGAGCCCGGCGTAGGCGTAGCCGAGGGCCGTCAGGGCGCGCCCGGTGTTGCGGCGGTCGCCCACCGCGGCGGCCAGCAGCACCGACCGGCGGTGGTGGGCGACGGCCTCGCGGTACCGCTGGAGGCGGCGGCAGGCGTAGCCGAGCCCGTGCAGGGCCCATGCCTCGCCCCGGACGTCGCCGAGCCGGGAGAACACCTCGCACGCCGTGGTGAACAGCTCGGCGGACTCTTGGAAACGCCACCGGTTCTGGCTGGCGTAGCCGAGGCCGCCGAGCACGTAGGCGATGCCGCGCTCGTCGCCGAGGAGGCGCGCGGACGCCAGGCCGCTGCGCAGCGCCTCGCTCCAGTCGGTCCGGGGGCCGCGGAGGAAGAAGAACGCCCACAGGGCGAGGGGGAGCCGCCAGGCGATGTCGTGGTGGCCTTCGGCCGCGGCGGCGCGGGCGGCGGCGACGAGGTTGAGCCGCTCGGTCTCGCACCAGTGCCGGGCCTCGTCGGCGGTGGCGAACCGGAGGGCGCGGCGCGGTCCGTCCGGCAGCGGCGGGGCGGTGATGCGGTCGGGGCAGAGCAGGCGGCGCGCGTTGTCGGCGGTGCCGAGATACCAGCCGAGGAGGCGGCGGACGGCGGCCGAGCGCTCCTGCGGCGCGAGCCCCGAGCCGGGGTCTGGGTCGGGCACGCCGTACCGGCCCTCGGCGCGTTCCACCACGCCGAGGTCGCCGAGCAGGAGCCGCGCCTCGGCGTCGGGGACGTCCATGAGGGCGGCCGCGGCGGGGACGGAGATCTCCGCGCCGGGGTGCAGGGCGAGCAGCCGGAGGGCGCGGGCGGTGTCCTCTTGCGGCCAGGTGTCCGGCGGCCGCATCCAGGCCCGCTCCCGGAGCTCCTTGACCGCGACCTGCGCGGGACGGAAGGCGGCCGCGCGGCACGCGGGGTTCTGCCGCACGACCTCCTCGAAGAACCAGCCGGAGGTGATCAGCGCGAGGACGCCGGGGGAGGTGCGCAGCGCGTCCCTGAGGGGGTCGGCGGCCAGCAGCCGGAACGCCGTGTTGATCGCGGTTCCGGCGACGCCGTGGTCGTCGTGGTGGATCTCGCCGGCGTGCACGGCGACGCGGACCCTGATGCGGGCGTCCGGCGGGGCGCCGCCGTTGTGCCGCTCCAGCAGGGCGGCCAGCCGCGCCGGGAACCGGCCGGCCACCCGTTCCTTCGGCACGTCCGGCCGGATGAGGATCATGGCCCCGTCGCCCCGGTCCTCGCAGTAGCAGGAGGCCGCGGGCACGCCGGACTCGTCGAGGGCCCGCCGCAGGGCGCGGTATAAGCCCGCGCGGACGGCGAGCTGGTCCCCGTTCGTGCGGCGCCCGTAGCCCTCGACGTCCAGGCACAGGATCGTCCGGTGCACCGCCGGGCCGGCGCCGCCTGCACAGTGCATTAGCTCGTGCATATGCACCCCCTCATGCATGTGCGGCGCATGTTACGGCAAGATCAGCACCTGTCGAAGCGCTTGAGCGGACCGGCCGGCGGCCGGATCAGGCGGTCAGGAGATCCTTGAGCAGCCGGGCGCGGACGGCGTCGTCGCCGTCCCGCGGCGGATGCCAGGGGCAGGCGACGTCCAGGGCGGCCACGCGGCCGGTGGCCATGATCCGGCGGACGGACGCGACGACCGCGTCAAGGGACGGCCCGCCGCCGACGGGGAACTTCAGCCCGGGCAGCTCCGCGGCGTCGATGACGTCCACGTCGATGTGCAGCAGCAGGGGCCCCGGAGGCAGCTCGACGTCGTCGACCGGGCAGCGCCCCACCTGCGAGGACGCGAGGAACTCCGCCTCGGCCGGGTCGAGGTCGCGGGCGTCCACCAGGACGGCGCGCTCCTCCGGCAGCGTGCGCAGGCCCAGCCGGTCGGGCAGGAGCGCGGCGTCGGCGCCGAGGATCTGCCGGAGCGGCATCCCGCCGATGTAGCCGGACGTCGAGCTGTCCACCGTGTGGACGTCGCCGTGCGCGTCGAACCACACCACGGAGGCGTCCACCCCGGCCTTCTGCACGCCCGCGAGGACGGCCTCGGCGGTCAGGCAGTCGCCCGACACCACGCGCGGCATCGAACCGCCGTCGATCTGGCGGGCGACCTCGTCGACGACCGGCGCGAACAGCGCCGCGACGCGCTGCCACACGTCGCCGCCGGGGAGCTCCGGCGTGACGGCGACGACGTCGAGGCCGGAGAGGGGGAAGGACGCGCCGGGGAGGCGTTCGTCCTGGTGGTAGGGCAGGAGTGTGACCGTCATGCGGACACATTAGAACGGTCCCGCCCGGTACTCCGGGCGGGACCGAGAACAAGGGGTGCCCGCGGGCGCCTTCTACCGCTTCTTCCCTCCGGCGGTCGCCTTCAGGTAGTCGTGGTTCAGCCGTCCGATGACGTCCAGCGGAATGCCCTTCGGGCACGCGACGGTGCACTCGCCGGTGTTGGTGCAGCCGCCGAAGCCCTCCTCGTCATGGGTGTCCAGCATGGACACGACGCGGTCCCAGCGCTCGGGCTGGCCCTGCGGCATCAGGCCGAGGTGGGTGACCTTGGCGCCGAGGAACAGGGCGGCCGAGCCGTTCGGGCAGGCCGCGACGCAGGCGCCGCAGCCGATGCACTCGGCGGCCTCGAACGCCCGGTCGGCGTCGGGCTTCGGGACGGGCGTCGCGTGCGCCTCGGGGGCGGTGCCGGTCGGCGCGGTGATGTAGCCGCCCGCCTGGATCATCCGGTCGAACGCCGACCGGTCGACGACCAGGTCCTTGACGACCGGGAACGCCTTGGCCCGCCACGGCTCGACGTCGATGACCTCGCCGTCCTTGAACTTGCGCATGTGGAGCTGGCACGTGGTGGTGGCGCGCTCCGGGCCGTGCGGGGTGCCGTTGATGACCAGCGAGCACATGCCGCAGATGCCCTCGCGGCAGTCGTGGTCGAACGCGACCGGCTCCTCGCCGGACGCGATGAGCTTCTCGTTGAGGACGTCCAGCATCTCCAGGAACGAGGCGTCGGGGGAGACGTCGTCGAGCTTGTACTCGACCATCCCGCCCTTGTCCTGCGGGCCGCTCTGGCGCCAGACGCGCAGTGTGAGCTTCATGATTACTTGTACGACCTCTGCGTGGGCTTGACGTACTCGAAGTTGAGGGCCTCCTTGTGGAGGACGGGCTGCGCGTCCTCCCCGGCCCATTCCCAGGCGGCGACGTAGCCGAAGTTGTCGTCGTCGCGCTTGGCCTCGCCGTCCTCGTCCTGGCTCTCGGCCCGGAAGTGGCCGCCGCAGGACTCGGCGCGGTGCAGCGCGTCGACGACCATCAGCTCGGCCAGCTCGAAGAAGTCGGCGACGCGGCCCGCCTTCTCCAGCTGCTGGTTCAGCTCCTCGCCCTTGCCGGTGACCTTGACGCGCGTCCAGAACTCCTCGCGCAGCGCCGGGATGAGGTCCAGCGCCTTGCGCAGCCCCTCCTCGGTGCGCTCCATGCCGCAGTACTCCCACATGATGTGGCCGAGCTCGCGGTGGAAGGAGTCGACGGAGCGGTCGCCGTCGATCGACAGCAGCCGCTCGATGCGCGTCCGCACCCGCTCCCGCGCCTCGCCGATCGCCGTCTCGGCGACCGGGGGGAGGCTGTTGCGGGCGATGTAGTCGCCGATGGTGTTCGGCAGGACGAAGTAGCCGTCGGCCAGGCCCTGCATCAGCGCGGAGGCGCCCAGCCGGTTCGCGCCGTGGTCGGAGAAGTTCGCCTCGCCGATGACGAACAGGCCCGGGACCGTGGACTCCAGGTCGTAGTCCACCCACAGGCCGCCCATCGTGTAGTGGACGGCGGGGTAGATGCGCATCGGCGTGTCGTAGGGGTTCTCGCCGGTGATGCGCTCGTACATCTCGAAGAGGTTGCCGTACTTGGCCTCGACCTTGTCCCGGCCGAGGCGCGCGATCGCGTCGGCGAAGTCGAGGTAGACGCCGAGGCCGCCGGGGCCGACGCCGCGCCCCTCGTCGCACACGTTCTTGGCCGCGCGGGAGGCGATGTCGCGCGGGACGAGGTTGCCGAACGACGGGTAGATGCGCTCCAGGTAGTAGTCGCGCTCGTCCTCGGGGATGTCGTAGGGCCTGCGGGTGTCGCCGGCCTTCTTCGGCACCCACACGCGGCCGTCGTTGCGCAGCGACTCCGACATCAGCGTCAGCTTCGACTGGTGGTCGCCGCTGACCGGGATGCACGTCGGGTGGATCTGGGTGTAGCAGGGGTTGGCGAACAGGGCGCCGTGCCGGTGGGCGCGCCAGGACGCGGTGACGTTCGAGCCCATCGCGTTCGTGGACAGGAAGTACACGTTGCCGTAGCCGCCGGACGCCAGCACCACCGCGTCCGCCGTGTAGTGCTTGATCTCGCCGTCGATGAGGTTCCGGACGACGACGCCGCGCGCCCGCCCGTCCTCCATGATCAGGTCGAGCATCTCGTGCCGCGGGTACAGCTCCACGTTCCCGGCGTCCACCTGCCGCATCAGCGCCTGGTAGGCGCCGAGGAGCAGCTGCTGGCCCGTCTGGCCGCGCGCGTAGAAGGTCCGGGAGACCTGCGTGCCGCCGAAGGAGCGGTTGTCGAGCAGGCCGCCGTACTCGCGGGCGAACGGGACGCCCTGCGCGACGCACTGGTCGATGATCTGCCGGGAGATGTCGGCGAGCCGGTACACGTTGGACTCGCGGGACCGGAAGTCGCCGCCCTTGACCGTCTCGTAGAACAGCCGGTACACGCTGTCGCCGTCGTTGCGGTAGTTCTTGGCGGCGTTGATGCCGCCCTGCGCGGCGATCGAGTGGGCGCGGCGCGGGGAGTCCTGGAAGCAGAACTGCTGGACGTGGTAGCCGGCCTCGCCGAGGGTGGCCCCGGCCGAGCCGCCGGCCAGCCCCGTGCCGATGATGATGATCTTCTTCTTGCGCTTGTTGGCCGGGTTGACCTGCTTGGCCTCGAACTTGCGGGTCGTCCAGCGCTCCTCGATGGCGCCGGCCGGGGACTTGGCGTCGGCGATCGGCTCGCCGGAGGTGTAGTAGCCGTGGGTCATGTCGTCAGCTGCCATGGATCAGCTCACCCATCCGAACGTGATGGAGACGGGGACGGCGACGAAGCCGAGCGTGACGAGCGCGGCGGTGGTCGCGGCGAGGCCCCGCAGGGCGTTGTGGCTGCGCGGCGTGCGCAGTCCCAGCGTCTGGAAGGCGCTCCAGATGCCGTGGTTGAGGTGGAGGCCCACCAGCAGGATCGCGACGACGTACCAGACCGTGATGTACCAGCGGGACGGGTCGAAGTCGGCGACCATCCGCTCGTAGGGGGTGGCGTCGGCGCCCTTGGGGTTCAGGGCGAAGAACGTGAGGTCGAGCAGGTGCCAGATGATGTAGACGGCGATGATGATCCCGCCGTACCGCATCGTCCGGACGGCGTAGCCCTGCGCGTGCGACTTCTTCTTCGACTGGTACTTGACGGGGCGCGCGTGCGCCGCGCGCTTGCCGAGCGACACCGCCGACCACATGTGCAGGACGACCGAGACGCCGAGCACCAGCTCGATGACCGTCAGCACCGTCCGCCGCGGCACGGCGGGCTCGCCCATCGTGCGCAGCCACTCGGCGTAGTGGTTGAAATCCTCCGCGCCGAGGAAGATCTTCAGGTTCCCGATCATGTGCGCGACCAGGTACAGCACGAGGATGCCGCCGGTGACGGCCATCACGGCCTTCTTGCCGACGGTCGATCGGTAGATCGCAGGTATCGCTATAGCCACGGCCTGCACGCTATGTCCGGTTCGGCGATTCGTTCCAAGTCATGAGCGCACTTGTGGCGATAGCCGCAGGCTATGAACACATGCTGAGCGCGGCTTGTGTCCGTTCCGTGACACCACCGTGGGTGAGGGACTTCACAGGGGGTGCGGGAACTCTGCCTGGGAGTGACCCAGAAGACATTGACGGAGGTCAGGGGCCTGTGTTCAGCGCCCTGAACCGTCCGGCCCGGCCTGCCGCGACAGCAGCAGGACGGCGAGGTCGTCGGTCAGGGCGTCGCCGTTGAGGCGCTCCACCTCGGTCACCAGGGCGTCGATCAGCGACCGTCCGGCCGCGCCCCGGGTGCGGGCGGTGCGGGCCAGGCCGACCAGGCCGTCGGTGCCGAGCCGGTCCGAGCCCTCGCCGACCCGGCCCTCGATCAGGCCGTCGGTGTAGAGCATCAGGCCCCAGGACTCGCCGAGGTCGATCTCGGTGGTCGGCCACTCGGCGCCGGGCACCAGGCCGAGCGCCGGGCCGTGCGCGTAGTCGGGCAGCGCCGCGACCTCACCGCCCGCGCCCGGCGCCCCGCGGAACAGCAGCGGCGCGGGGTGCCCGGCGAGGTGCATCCGGGCGGTCCGCCGGGACGGCGCGATCGTGACCATGCAGAGGGTGGTGAAGATCTCCTCGCTGCGCCGCTCGTGCCCGAGGACGGTGTCGAGGGTGCCGAGCAGCTGCTCGCCGGTGTGCCCGGCGAGGACGAGCGTCCGCCACGCCATGCGGAGCTGGACGCCGAGGGCCGCCTCGTCGGGGCCGTGCCCGCAGACGTCCCCGATCATCAGGTGGACGGCGCCGCCCTCGGTCTGCACGGTGTCGTAGAAGTCGCCGCCGAGCAGCGCGCGCCGCCGGCCGGGCCGGTAGCGGGTGTGGTGCCGCAGCGTCGGGTCCTCGATCAGCGGGACCGGCAGCAGGCCGCGCTCCAGCCGGGCGTTCTCGCGGCCGAGGATGCGGGCCTCGACGAGCCGCCGCTCGGTCTCCTCCGAGCGCTTGCGCTCTATGGCATAGCGGATCGCGCGGGCCAGCAGCGGCCCGTCGATCTCCTGCTTGACCAGGTAGTCCTCGGCGCCCGCGGCGACCGCCTGCACGCCGAGGCGGCCGTCGTCCAGGCCGGTCAGCACGACGACGGCGGCCGGACCGGACAGCGCGAGCACCCGCCGCAGCCCCTCCAGCCGGTCGATGCCGGGCGTGGACAGGTCGACGATGATGCACTGCGTGCGCCGCGTCAGCATGCGCCTCGCGGCGTCCAGGTCGTGCGCGACCGTGATCCCCGCGTCCAGGCCGCTGTCGGCGAGCATCTTCTCCACCATGAGCACGTCGGTGGGGTCGTCGTCGATGAGGAGCAGCTCGATCCTGTCCTCGGTACCTGGCGTGAGGGGATGCGTCTGGTGACTGATGGTGCTCACAGGGCTTCCGGAATGTCGGGCTGGCGACGGCACTGGCAACGACCGCGTCGTCCCGCTCGTCCCTGCGGCCGCAGGGAGCGGTACGGGCCGTGCCGGGGCGGCGGCTCGGGCTCGGCCGCCACGTGTCCCGGCTCATGGAGCGGAGGAAGCGTCGCTCCGTACGGTGACGACCTTAGCGTGTCCCCACGTCCGGGCGCACCCCCTGCGCCCGCCTTTGTCGGCGTTTCCGGACGGACCGAAACTCGTTTCCGCTGCTGAAAAACCAGTCGTGCACAGAGGGTTCCGCTGCATAACCTTCGTCGGGTGAAGTCGTTGCCGGTGAAAGATCCTGGCGGCCCCGACCACGCTGCGCGAGGGCGAGCGACGTACCTCGACCCCTGGAGCGCCGCCCGCGGAGACGGCGGATCCCCCGCCCGCTACCTGCTGTCGCTGCTGCGCGTCCAGTGGCGCAGCGTGACCGCGGGCGCCCTCTTCGGCGTGGCCTGGATGCTCAGCCAGGCGCTGATGCCCGCCGCGCTCGGCCGCGCCATCGGCGACGGCGTCGCGGCGCGAGACGAGGGCGCCCTCGTGACGTGGGCCGCCGTCCTGCTCGGCCTCGGCGCCGCGCAGGCCGTGACGGGCGTGCTCCGGCACCGGTGCGCCGTGTTCAACTGGCTCTCCGCCGCGTACCGGACCGTCCAGCTCGTCACCCGGCAGGCCACCCGCCTCGGCTCGACGCTGCCGAAGCGGCTCAGCGCCGGCGAGGTGGTGAGCGTCGGGCTCTCCGACGTGTCGCACATCGGCGACACCGTCGACATCATCGCGCGCGGCTCGGGCGCCGTGGTCGCGATCGTCGTCGTGGCCGGCATCCTGCTGTCGACGTCGCCGCCGCTCGGCCTGATCGTGCTGGTCGGCGTCCCGCTGATCCTGGTGGCCGCGGCGCCGCTGCTGCGCCCCTACCGCGAGCGGGAGCAGGCGCACCGCGAGCTGGTCGGCGAGCTGGCCACGCACGCCACCGACCTGGTCGCGGGGCTGCGGGTGCTGCGCGGCATCGGCGGCGAGGCGCTGTTCTCCGGCCGCTACCGCGCGGAGTCGCAGCGGGTGCGCGCGGCCGGGGTGGCGGTCGCGCGGGCCGAGACGCGGATGAACGGCGCCGAGGTGCTGCTGCCCGGCCTGCTGATCGCGCTGGTCACCTGGGCCGGCGCCCGGTTCGCCGTGCGGGGGGCGATCGGCGTCGGCGAGCTGGTCGCCTTCTACGGGTACGCGGTGTTCCTGATCGTCCCGCTGAAGACCCTCGGCGAGGCCGCCAGCAAGATCACCAAGGGGCTGGTGGCGGCGGGCCGGGTCACCGCGCTGCTGCGGCTCGACCCGGAGCTGCCCGCCACCGGGACGGCCCGCCCGGCGGCGGACGCCGAGCTGGTCGACATCGCCTCGGGGCTGGTCGTGCGGCCGGGCCGGTTCACCGCGATCGCCGCCGCCGACCCGCGCGACGCGCAGGCCGTCGCCGACCGCCTCGGCCGGTACGAGGACGGCGAGGTCGACTTCGGCGGCGTCCCGCTGCGCGCGGTCGAGGACGTCCGCGGGCGGATCCTGGTCGCGGTCAACGAGGACCGGCTGTTCTCCGGCCCGCTGGCCGAGTCCCTCGCGCCGGGCGCCGGCGAGCCCGCGCTGCGGGCGGCGATCCACGCCGCCTGCGCCGAGGACGTCGTCGACTCGGTCGGGCTCGGCGCGCACGTGGCCGAGGCCGGACGGGAGTTCTCCGGCGGCCAGCAGCAGCGCCTCCGCCTGGCGAGGGCGCTCGCCGCCGACCCCGACGTCCTCGTCCTCGTGGAGCCGACCAGCGCGGTGGACGCGCACACCGAGGCGCGCATCGCCGAAAGGCTCGGCGAAGCGCGCGCGGGCCGCACCACCGTGGTGTGCACGACGAGCCCGCTGATGCTGGACCGTGCGGACCGCGTCGCCTTCGTGTGCGACGGCCTGGTCGTCGCGGAGGGAACGCACCGGGAACTGCTGGACGCAGAGCCCCGCTACGCGGCGACCGTCACCAGGGGCGAGGCGGCGGAAAGGGCTGGAACGTGAGCGCACAGATCCTGCCGGTCGCGACGCCCGCGCAGGTGCGGGCCTACGCGCGGCGGCTCGTCCTGCGGCACCCGCGCGACCTCGCCGGAGTGCTGGCCCTGCACGCGCTGGCCGCCCTGACCGGGCTCGTCACGCCGCGGCTGCTCGGCTCGCTCGTGGAGGGCGTCCGCGACGGCAGCGCCGACATCGACACCACCGGCCTGGCCATCGCCGGGTTCGTGATCGTCCAGGGCGTGCTGGTCCGGTACGCCTACCTGACGTCGGCGAAGCTGGGCGAGCGGGTGCTGGCCGAGCTCCGCGAGGAGTTCGTCGACCGCGTCATGGCGCTGCCGCTCTCCACGGTCGAGCGCGCGGGCACCGGCGACCTGGTCACCCGGGCCTCCCGCGACGTCGACACGCTGAGCACCTCCGTCCGCTACGCGATGCCGGAGACCCTCGTCGCCGTCGTCGTCGGCGGGTTCACCGTCGCCGCGCTGATGCTGAACGGCCCGCTCGTCGCGCTGCCCGCCCTGGTCGCGGTGCCGATGCTGGTCGCGGTGATGCGCTGGTACCTGCCCCGCGCCCACAAGGGCTACCTGCGGGAGAACGCGTCGTGGGCGCGTATCGCCGACGGGCTGACCGAGACCGTCCAGGGCGCCCGGACCGTGGAGGCCCTGGGCCTCGCCGGGCGCCGGCACGAGCGCGGCGACGCCGACATCGCGGCGTCCTACACGATCGAGCGGTACACGCTGCGGCTGCGCACGGTGCTGTTCCCGGTGATGGAGATGAGCTTCGTCCTGCCGGTCGTGTCGACGCTGCTCGTCGGCGGCCTGCTCTACATCAACGGCATGGCGACCCTCGCGCAGGTGACCGCCGCGACCCTCTACGCCCAGCAGCTCATCGAGCCGGTGGACACGCTCATGCAGTGGCTCGACGAGCTGCAGCTCGGCGGCGCCTCCCTGGCCCGGCTGCTCGGCGTCGGCAACGTCCCGCCCGACCGCACGCCGAACGGGGACCGGCCCACCGGCGAGCAGATCGCGGCGCGCGACGTCCACTACTCCTACCGCCGCGGCCACGACGTCCTGCACGGCGTGGACCTCGACCTGCGGCCGGGCGAGCGCCTGGCGATGGTCGGGCCCAGCGGCGCCGGCAAGTCGACGCTCGGCCGCCTGCTCGCCGGGGTCGACGGGCCGCGCGCGGGCGAGGTCACCGTGGGCGCCGGCGGCGGCGTCCCCCTGGTCGGGCTGCCCCTGGACGACCTGCGCGGCCACGTCGCGCTGGTCACCCAGGAGCACCACGTGTTCCGCGGCACCCTCCGCCAGAACCTCGTGATGGCCCGCGAGGGCGCCTCCGACGACGACGTCCGCCGGGTCCTGGCCGCCGTCGACTGGGACGGCCCCGACCTCGACACCGTCGTCGGCTCGGGCGGCGAGACCCTCTCACCCGCCCAGGCCCAGCAGCTCGCCCTGGCCCGGCTCGTCCTCGCCGACCCGCACACCCTCGTCCTGGACGAGGCGACGTCCCTGCTCGACCCGCGCGCCGCCCGCCGCCTCGAACGCTCGCTCGCCGCCGTCCTGGACGGCCGCACCGTCGTCGCCATAGCCCACCGCCTCCACACCGCCCACGACGCCGACCGCGTCGCCGTAGTCGAGAACGGCCGCATCACAGAGCTGGGCACCCACGAAGAGCTCCTGGCCACCCAAGGCTCCTACGCGGCCCTATGGGCCAGTTGGAGGAGCTGAGCCGCCTCACGCGACTACTGGCCGGCCAGCGCTTCCTTTAGGAAGTGGACCTGGATGTGGAGGAGGTTTTCGGCGACCACCTCTTGCGGGGTCATGTGGGTGACGCCTGAGAGGGGGAGGACGGTGTGCGGGCGGCCGGCGGCCAGGAGGGCCGAGGACAGGCGCAGGGTGTGGGCGGCCACCACGTTGTCGTCCGCCAGGCCGTGGATGATCATCAGTGGCCGCTTCAGGTCGGCGGCCATGCCGAGGAGGGAGTTGTCGGCGTAGTTCTCCGGCTCCTCGTCTGGGTGGCCCAGGTACCGCTCGGTGTAGTGGGTGTCGTACAGGCGCCAGTCGGTGACCGGGGCGCCGGCGACGGCCGCGTGGAAGACGTCCGGGCGCCGCATGACGGCCAGGGCCGCGAGCCAGCCGCCGAACGACCAGCCGCGGATGCCGACGCGGTCGAGGTCGAGGGCCGCGGGATGCTTGCGGGCCGCCTCGATCAGCGCGTTGATCTGGTCGTCCAGGACGGGCCCGACGAAGTCGCCGCGCACGGCGCGTTCCCAGGCGGGTCCGCGTCCGGGGGTGCCGCGGCCGTCCGCGATCACGACGGCGAAGCCCTGGTCGGCGAGCCACTGCGCCTCGCAGTACGAGCGCTGGACGGCGAGGACGCGCTGCGCGTGCGGGCCGCCGTAGGGGTCCATCAGGACGGGCAGGCGGCCGTGGCCCCGCTCCCAGCCGGTGGGCAGCACGACGGCGGTGCGCAGCTCGCGGTCGCCGGAGCGCAGCAGCTCCACCCGCGGCGTGATCACCGGGGTCTCGGCGAACGAGGCGACGGGGTGGACCGCGGCCGGCGTGCGCACCTCGGCCTGCGAGCCGAGGCGGTCCAGCCGCGCGCCCGAGACCACGGTGACGCCCCCGGACCGGGTGCCGCCGAAGACGCCCGGCCCCTCGCTGAGCCGGGTCACCTCGCCGCCCTCGTAGGAGTAGAGGTGGACCTCGGTGGGCTCCTCCCAGGCGGTGAACAGGATCGACTCGCCGTCCACGCCGAGCACGGAGCGCAGCTGGAGGCCGCCGGGCGTGACGGGACGTCCCGCGACGGTGAGCCGGCGGGTGTCGGTCTCCGCGTCCTCGGTGGCCCAGACGAGGTCGCCGCCGTGCGTGCGGACGGGCAGGCCGGGGATGACCTCGGTCCAGATCGGGTCGTGCTCGGTGTGCAGCAGCGCCGTCTCGCCATTGGTCGGATCGACCCGCAGCACACGCTGGGAGCGCTGGTCGCGGGACTGCACGACGATCAGCAGGCCGTGCCGGTCCCAGGTGGCGGTCACGAGGTAGGGGAACATGCCGCGGTCCCAGGCCACGGCGAGCCGCCCGCCGTCCACCTTCAGCAGCACCAGGGACACCAGGGCGTTCGGGGTGCCGGCCGCCGGGTAGGCGATCTCGGACGGCGGCCGGTCCGGGTTGGCCGGGTCGGCGATGTGCCAGCGCTGCACCGGGGTCTCGTCCACCCGCGCGACCAGCAGGGTCCCGCCGTCGGGCGACCACCAGTGGCCCCGCATCCGGCCCATCTCCTCCGCCGCGACGAACTCGGCCAGACCGTAGGAGACCTGGCCGGACTCGGGCTCCACGAGCGCGCGGTCCTCCCCGTCCTCCAGCTCGACGACCCGCAGCGTGCGGCCCGACACGTACGCGACGCGGCGGCCCGCCGGGTCGGGGCGCGGGTCGAAGACGGGCGGCCGGGCGGGCAGCTCCCGCACGAGCGCGGTGCCGAGGTCGACGGCGTACAGGCGCCCGCCCAGGGTGAAGACGGCCTGCCCCATGGCGCGGTCGGTCGCGTACCCGACGATGCCGCCCGCCTGCTCCCGGGCGCGCTCGCGCCGGGCCCGCTCCTCGGCGGGCAGGTCCTCCTCGCCCGGCACGTCCAGCGCGGCCGGGTCGGCGACGCACTCCTCCTCGCCGGTGGCGGTGTCCAGCGTCCACAGGCAGGTCACCGGATCGTCCCCCGCCCGGGTGCGCAGGAAGGCGACGCGCGTCCCGTCCGGCGCGATCTGGAAGGCGCGCGGGACGCCGAGGCTGAACCGTCGCGTGCGGGCGCTCTGCCGCGGATAGCTGATGCTCATGGCAGCCGAGTCTGCCAGGACGGTATGGAACTGCGGCGCACGGCGGCCTCCTGCCCTCTATGATCACGGGTCGTCGCGTGGTGGACGGGAATGTCCCGTGCCCGTGTCCGCGCTCGCGTAAGCTCAAAGCTTCCCCAAGCACTTTCGTCGTCGCGGGCTGAGGAGTTGTCAATGCCTGAGCTGCAGCCGGGAGACCCCCGGCGGCTCGGTTCCTACGAGATCGTCGACAGGCTCGGCGAGGGCGGTCAGGGCGTCGTCTACGGCGGGGTCGACGCCTCCGGGAACCGCGCCGCGATCAAGCTTCTGCGCGCCGACCTGGCGGGGGACACAATGGCGCGCAACCGGTTCGTCCGGGAGGCGCAGGCGGCCAAGCAGGTCGCCCGGTTCTGCACCGCGCAGGTCCTGGAGGCCGACGTCGCGGGCGACCAGCCCTACATCGCCAGCGAGTACGTGCCTGGGCCGTCGCTGTACAAGCAGGTCACCGAGACCGGCCCGATCAGCGGGGCGCCGCTGGACCGGCTCGCGATCGGCACCGCGACCGCTATGGTCGCGATCCACCAGGCCGGGATCGTGCACCGCGACTTCAAGCCGCACAACGTGATCATGGCGCCGGACGGCCCCCGGGTGATCGACTTCGGTATCGCGCGGGCCCTGGACACCGGGCAGACCAACGCGACCAAGGCGATCGGCACCCCGTCCTACATGGCGCCCGAGCAGGTGGCGGGCGCCACCCTCACCGAGGCCGTGGACGTGTGGGCCTGGGCCACCACGATCGTGTTCGCCGCGACCGGGCACCCCCCGTTCGGCGACGACACCGTCGTCGCGGTGATCAACCGGGTGATGCACGAGCCGCCGTCGCTGGACGGCGTGCCCCCCGACCTGCACCGGCTGATCGGGGCCTGCCTGGTCAAGGAGCCGGAGCGGCGGCCCACCGCGCAGCAGATCATGATGGCGCTGATCGGCAGCGGCCCGGGCGGCGCCGGGCAGACCCGCATGGACGACCCGGCCCAGGCCACCACGATGCTGGCGGAGGGGTCGACGCTCGCCGCGGGCGGTCTCGCCGGCGCCGGGATGATGGCGGGCGCCACCCAGCCGGGCCGCGGCGCGCCTCACGTCGCGCCCCGCGACTACACCGGGACCCTCCCACCGGCGGGGCCCCAGACCGGGGCCGGCCGCGCCCGGTACGACAACTGGGAGCCCGAGCGCAAGTCCAAGGCGCCGATCTTCGGCGCGGTCGCCGCGATCGCCGTGCTGGCGCTGGTCGTGGGCCTGTTCATGGCGGCCAAGGGCGACGGTGACGGCTCCTCGAACGACCCGGCCACCCCGGTGGTCACCGACTCCGGGACGGTCTCGGAGACGCCGACGACCGAGGAGCCCGAGGCCCCCGCTCCGACCCGCACCCGGACGCACCGGAACACGCCTCCGCCCCAGACGTCCCGGCCGACGCAGGAGCAGCCGACCACCGAGACCCCGACCGACACGCCGACCACCGAGACGCCGTCGACCACGCCCTCCGACCCCGGTGGCGGCGGTACGGGCGGCGGCGGTACCGGCGGCGGCGGTACGGGCGGCGGCGGCACCGGTGGCGGCGGTGACGGCGGCACCGGCGCGGGCGGCACCGGCACCGGCGGCTGACCGGGGCCCGGCGACGGCCCTCCGGGATGCGCGGGGCAGGGCGGTCATCGCCGCGATGCCGGGCCCTGAGTAGGCTCGTGGACTATGAAGGAGCCGCGGATCCTGTTCGTCCACGCCCATCCGGACGACGAGTCCATCGGGACCGGGGCGAGCATGGCCAAATACGCCGCCGAGGGCGCCCACGTCTGCCTCGTCACCTGCACGTTGGGCGAGGAGGGCGAGGTCATCCCCGAAGATCTGCGCCACCTGGCCTCCGACAAGGAGGACGCCCTCGGCGAGTACCGGATCGGCGAGCTCGCCGCGGCCTGCGAGGCGCTCGGCGTCCGGGACCACCGCTTCCTCGGCGGTCCGGGTCGCTGGCGCGACTCCGGCATGATGGGCGCCCCCACGAACGACGACCCGCGCTGCTTCTGGCAGGCGGACGTCACGACCGCCGCGCGCGACCTGGTGACCGTCATCCGGGAGGTCCGCCCGCAGGTGATCGTCACCTATGACGAGCGCGGCAACTACGGCCACCCCGACCACATCCAGGCGAACCGCGTCACGTGGCGGGCGTTCGAGCTGGCCGCCGACCCCGCCCACGAGGACGGCGCCGAGCCGTGGCGGGCGGCCAAGGTCTACGCCTACGCGGCCCCGCGCACGGTCCTCGCCCGCGCGATCGCGGTGATGCGGGAGGCCAGGCTGCCGTTCGCGCGCGTCGCCGGGCTGGAGGAGCTCGGCTCCGGCGTCCCGGACGGGGAGGTCACCACGGTCGTGGACGCGCGCGCCCACCTGCCCGCCAAGCTGGCCGCGCTGCGCGCCCACCACACCCAGATCACGGTCGCGCCCGAGCAGGTCGGGCCGTTCTTCGCGCTGTCGAACAACCTGGGGCAGCAGGCGTTCGGCACCGAGTACTTCATCCTCCAGGCGGGCGAGCTCGGCCCGGTCGGCCCCGGCCGCCGCGAGCGGGACCTGTTCGCCGGTCTGGCGAGCGCGGGGGACTGACGGGCCCCGGTACGCTGGCGACCGTGGACAAGGACGACCAGGCCCGGGTGCGGCTCGCCAAGGACGGCCTCCCGGCGGACGCCGATGCGCGGGACGCCGAGGCCCGGGCGGACGTCGCCGAGCCCGATGCCGCCCGGCCCGCCGACGCCGAGCCCGCGGAGGGGGAGGGCGCCGGCGCGTCGGCCCTGGAGCCGGGAGACGGCGAGGGGCCCGGTGACGCGTTCGTCTCCGGAGCCGCCTACGCGGCGCTCGGCATCCTCGGCGGGGTGTTCGGCGTGGTCGGCGCGTTCGCGCAGGACTGGTCCGTCGGCCCCGTCCCGCTCGTGTCGATCGTCCTGGTCGCGCTGGTCTTCCTGATGGCGTGGGCGTCGGGGAAGGCGATGGGCGGGCGGCTCGGCGCGTTCATCCCCGCGCTGGTCTGGGGCGTCGTGGTGTTCTTCCTGCAGCTGCGCCGCCCCGAGGGCGATCTCGTCGTCTCGGCGACGCTGCCCGGCTATCTGTTCGTCGTCGGCGGCATGATCGCCGCGGTGGTCGGGATCATGCTGGTGCCGCCGGCCCGCCCGCCGGGCGAATGGATGCTCGGCAGGGCGGGCCGTTCCCCTCGCGGTTAGCGGCGCCTCAGCTCGCCACGGAGGCGGGCTCGGCGTCCTTGTGGACGGGCGTGCCCGCGTTGTGGCCCTTGAGGGTGAGGCACGCGGCGGCGCTGAGCAGGACGACGCCGATCGGCAGCCACATCGTCGGCTTCATCGCGTGGACGAACCCGTGCGAGAACACCTGGCCGGCGAGCTCCTGGACGCGGTGCGCGACGCTCGGCGCGACGCCGGGCGGCATCTGCTGCCGGGCCCCGCTCTGCCCCGCGCCGACCTCCAGGCCGCCCTTGGCGGCGTCCGCGAAGCTCTGCACGAAGCCGCCGCGCACGTCGGGCGGGAGGGCCGCCGAACGGGTGGCCGCCTCGTCGCGCAGCGACGACGCGAGCCGGTTCTGCAGGACGGCGCCGACGGCCGCGCTGCCGAGCACCGACCCCACCTGCCGGATCGTGTTGTTGACGCCGGACGCGGCGCCCGCGAGGCGCGGTGGGACGTTCCGGGTCGCCTCGGTGGCCATCGGCGCGAACACGCCGCCGATGCCGAACCCGGACACCACGAGCGGGGCGATGAACGCGGTCCAGTCCGTGCCGACCTGCGCGAGGATCACCATCCACGCCATGCCGACGGCATAGAGGGTCAGGCCGGCCATCAGGATGAACTTGCCGCCGATGCGGTCCGACATCCGGCCCGCGACCGGGGCGAGGAGCATCGACACCAGCGACGACGGCGCCATGACGAGGCCCGCCTTGAGGGCGCTGAAGCCGAGCACCGACTGCAGGTAGATCGTCATCGGCAGGAAAAGGCCGATCATGCCGATCGAGACGGCCGCGCCGACGAGGTTGAGGATCGTGAAGTTGCGGTCCTTGAACAGCGAGAACGGCACGAGCGGCTCGCGGTCCTGGCGTCCCCGCTGGTAGACCACGAAGATCACGAACAGGGCGAGCCCGGCGGCGATCAGGCCCCAGATGCCCTCGTTCCACTGGTACTTCTGGCCCTCGGTGAGCGCGAACGTGAGGCAGAACAGCGCGGCGGAGGCCAGCAGCACGCCCGCCACGTCGAACCGGTGCCGGACGGTGCGGGTGTGGCCGGGCAGGATCGGCACGGCCATGGCCAGCACGAGGACGCCGATCGGCAGGTTCACGAAGAAGATCCACCGCCAGTCCAGGCTGGTGACCAGCAGCCCGCCGACGGTCGGCCCGGCGATGGTGGACACGCCCGCCACCGCGCCCCAGACGCCGAGCGCGGCGCCGCGCCGCTCCGGCGGGAACACGCTGATGATGATGGACATGGTCTGCGGCATCAGCAGCGCGGCGCCGAGCCCCTGCACGGCGCGGGCCGCGATCAGCTGCGCCGGGTCCTGGGAGATCCCGCACGCCAGGCTGGACAGCGTGAACAGCGCGACACCGGCGATGAACAGGTTCTTCTTGCCCCACAGGTCGCCGAGGCGGCCGGCGGTGATGAGCAGCACCGCCAGCACCAGGACGTAGGCGTTGACGACCCACAGGACCTCGTCCAGCGAGGCGTCAAGCTTGTCGATCATGCTCGGGATCGCGATGTTCACGATCGTCAGGTCGAGCAGCGTCATGAAGAATCCGAGGGAGAGCGTCAGCAGGATCGCCCAGGGATTTCCGCTCCATCTCTTCATCAGGCCCCCATCTCGTCGGTGCGTCGTGGCCGAGGCCGCGGGTGGCAGATGGCCCGCGGCTCGGTGTCGTTGAAGGTGAGCCGGCCGGACTCCAGGTCCCCGACGAGCGCCCGAACGTAGTCGAGCTCGCAGCGCAGGCGCGCGATCAGCCATTCCTGGTCGATCAGCTTGTAGCGTTCGATGCCCTGCTTGCGGAGCGAGTCGTGCGCGGTCTGGTGCCCCGCGACCGCCGCCTCCAGGGCGATGGCCCGGTTGCGCAGGAGCCGGGCGACCTCGTCCTCGGGGAGCAGGTTGATGAACGCCAGGGCGGTGCCGAACAGCGGGAACTCCTCCGCGGGGCGGACGAGCAGCTCGGCGAGCCGGAACTGCGCCGCGTCGCGCCCGGCGCTGGTGACGGCGTAGACGGTGCGCTCGGGCCGGCGGCCCTCCCGGCTGGTCTCCAGCGGCTCGATCAGCCCGCCCGCGGCGAGCCGCTCCACCGAGTGGTAGAGCGACCCGTGCGTGATCTTCACGGCCTGGTCGTAGGCGTGGTCGCGGATGCGCTGCTGCATCTCGTAGGGGTGCATGGGCCCGTCGCACAGCATGCGCAGCACGGTCAGCGCGAGCGGCGTGATGGGTCGGGACATACCTGAGGCCCTTATGGTCGAACTCGATTAGTCCACATAGACTAATCCACTCAGACCGTCTTCGCCATCTCTACGCGAAAAAGGGCATATCCGGGCAGGTCAGCGCACGGAGTCCACGGTGTTGGCGGCGCCGTTGCGGGACACGTAGTCGCCCACCCGGTCCTCCCGGACCGCGGTGAACAGCTCTCTGACGCCCTCGTCGTCGAGGAGGACGACGCTCTGCCCGTCGCGTTCGGCCGTCCGGTCGACGGGGGCCGTGAGGTACTCCATCAGCGACGTCCGGAGCAGCCGGTGCGCCAGCCCGCGCAGCGTACCGGCTGTGACCGAGTCGTCCACGGTTGCCGAGCGCGTCGCGGCCCGCACGAACCGGTCGATCTTGATCGGGTTGCGGGTGTCCAGCGCCTTGGCGGCGAGCGCGTGCAGGAACGCCTGCTGCCGCTTGATCCGGTCGAGGTCGCCGCCCGGCAGGTTCCAGCGCTGCCGGACGAAGTCGAGCGCCTCGACGCCGTCCAGGTGGTGCCGTCCGGCCTGCCAGGTCCGGTCGTGCATGGGGTCGTGGGTCGTCTTGGTGACGGTGACGTCCACGCCGCCGAGGGCGTCGGTCATCTTCACGAACCCGCCGAAGTCCAGGGCGGCGTAGTGGTCCACTCGGACGCGGGTGAGCTGCTCCACCGCCCGGATCAGCAGCGACGGCCCGCCGTAGGCGAACGCCGCGTTGATCTTGGTGGGGCCGTGCCCGGGGACGGGCACCCAGCCGTCCCGGGGAATGGCGATCACCGACACCCGGTCGCCGCGCCCGGACAGGTGCACCAGCATGATCGTGTCGGCGCGGGCGCCCATCGAGGGCATGTCGGCGCGCCGGTCGGACCCGATCAGCAGCCAGTTCTCGCCGCGCCCGCTGGAGGAGGGCCGCCCGCCGGCGGTCGGCAGTGCGCCCGCGACGCGCCTGACCTCGCCGTCGTAGAAGCGCTGCAGGACGTAGAGACCGCCCGCGAGCAGCAGCACGAGGCCGACGGCCAGCCCCCCGCATCCGATGATCACCCGGCGCCGACTCCTGTTCCGCAGCATCCCCTCACCCTCACGGTGGAGGGCGGCGGAGGCCCCCTCGCCGGGCGGGCACTGGCCGAGGCTTGGAGGAGACCCGGGTTTGCGATGACGGAAACGAGGGGTCGGCGGGGAGCGCCGCCGGGCGCCGTTGACCGGCGGTGCTCCCCGCCCTGTAGGGGGGTCCCGCGATCAGCCCTTGAGGGCGATCTCCAGCTGGTCGAGCGCCCAGTCGAGCTCGTCGCGCTCGATGACCAGCGGGGGAGCGAGACGCAGCGTGGTCTCGTGGGTCTCCTTGGCGAGGACGCCGAGCTCCATCAGCCGCTCGCTGACCGGACGGGCCTTGCCGTGCAGCTCCACGCCCGCCCAAAGGCCGCGGCCGCGCACCTCGCGGACGAGGTCGCCGGGCAGCCGCCCGAGCCGGTCGTGCAGGTGCGCGCCGAGCGTCCGGGAGCGCTCCTGGTACTCGCCGCTCTTGAGGATCGCGATGACCTCGCGGCCGATGGCGCAGGCGAGCGGGTTGCCGCCGAACGTCGAGCCGTGCTGGCCCGGCCTGAACACGCCGAGGACGTCCCGGTCGGCGACGACCGCGGACACCGGCATGATGCCGCCGCCGAGGGCCTTGCCGAGGATGTAGACGTCGGGCACGACGTCCTCGTGCTCGACCGCGAAGGTGGTGCCGGTGCGGCCGAGGCCCGACTGGATCTCGTCGGCGATCATCAGCGCGCCGCCCGCCGTGCACAGCTCGCGCACGGCCCGCAGGAACCCGCTCGGCGGGACGTTCACGCCGGCCTCGCCCTGGATCGGCTCGATCAGCACGCCGACCGTGTTGGCGTCCATCGCGGCCTTGAGCGCCTCGACGTCCCCGTACGGGACGGTCCGGAAGCCCGGCGTGTAGGGGCCGTAGGAGTCGTGGGCGTCGGGGTCGGTGGAGAAGCTGATGATGGTGGTCGTGCGGCCGTGGAAGTTGCCCTCGAACGCGATGATGTTCGCCTCGCCCGCGGGGACGCCCTTGACCTCGTAGCCCCACTTGCGGGCCGTCTTCAGGGCGGTCTCGACGGCCTCGGCGCCGCTGTTCATCGGCAGCACCATGTCCTTGCCGCACAGCTCGGCCAGCTCGGTGACGAACGGGCCGAACTGGTCGTGGTCGAACGCGCGGCTCACCAGCGTGACGCGGTCCAGCTGCCGGCGCGCAGCCTCGGTCAGCCGCGGGTTGCGGTGCCCGAAGTTGACGGCGGAGTAGGCGGCCAGCATGTCCAGGTAGCGGCGGCCCTCCGCGTCGGTCAGCCAGACGCCGTCGGCCTCGGCGACCACGATGGGAAGAGGGTGGTAGTTGTGCGCGCTGTGGTCCTCGGACATCGCTCGCAGCTGGTCGGTCGGCGTCACGACGCTCCTTCGCGGCTCGGCCCGGCCGGTCGGGCCGGGGCATGGCGGGGTCACCGGGCGCGCGCCCGGTGCCGAGGGGGAGGGGGCCGGCGGGATCGAGTGGCCGCCGGTCCGTACCCAGCGTATGTTCGGAATTGACTGCCGACCAATGACGAAAACCGACTCGGGGGGTGTTATTTGTTGCGTCTTGACGAGCTCGACCGGCGAATCGTTGCGCGTCTGCTGGAGGACGGGCGTGCCTCGTACGCGCAGATCGGCGACAAGGTGGGGCTGTCGGCCCCCGCGGTGAAGCGGCGCGTCGACCGGCTCCGCGCGGACGGTGTGATCAACGGCTTCGCGGCCGTGGTCGACCCGGCCGCGCTCGGCTGGACGACCGAGGCGTTCATCGAGATCTTCTGCACCGGGGCGACGTCCCCCGAGCAGATCTACTCCAGCGTGCGCGGCCATCCCGAGGTCGTCGCGGCGTACACGATCAGCGGGGACGCCAGCGCGCTCGTGCACGTGCGGGCCCGCGACATCCAGCATCTGGAGCAGGCCCTCGAACGGCTGCGCCGCGAGGACAACATCACCGCGACGAAGACGGCGATCGTGCTGTCCCGGCTCATCGGCCGCCCGACCGACGCGCCGTCGGCCTGAGCCATTACCGGCCAGTAGGCTGCCGCCATGGACTTCGCGACCGCTGACCTCATCGACGACTTCGGGGACGAGCTGCGCAGCTGCGAGACGCAGTTCCGGCAGTACGGCGCGCGGACGGCGTTCGCCGGTCCGGTCGCGACCGTCCGCTGCCACCGCGACAACGGCCTGGTGAAGCGGCGGCTGGGCACTCCGGGGGAGGGCCGGGTGCTGGTCGTGGACGGCGCCGCGTCGCTGGCGTCCGCGCTGATGGGCGACATGATCGCCGCCTCGGCGGTGGCGGGCGGCTGGGCCGGGGTCGTGATCAACGGCGCGGTCCGGGACGTGGCGGCGCTGCGCGGGATGGACCTCGGCGTGAAGGCCCTCGGGTCGAACCCGCGCAAGAGCGCCAAGGACGGCGCGGGCGAGACCGACGTCCCGGTGGCGTTCGGCGGGGTGGAGTTCCGTCCGGGCGACTGGCTCTACAGCGACGAGGACGGCATCGTCGTCGCGGAGCGAGAACTCCCGCTCTGACCTGCGCCCATGGCGTGAAATGACAGGGTGTCCGGCGCAAGATCGTATATCTCGGCCGTAGCCGGGAGGAACCGCCCGTCCATAGCGTCTCTCCGCAACCCACCTGAGGTAGGGGAGACATGCGCGCCAAGAAGATTCTGCTGGTGCCCGCGGCGGTGATGGGGCTGGTCATGGGACTCGCGGCCGTCCCGGCCGCCGCGCAGCCGGGGCCCCGGATCCCGAAACCGACCGCGAACCCCTGGCAGATGCGGCACTGGCCGCAGACGCAGCCGTGGCAGCGGGCGCAGCCGTCCGCCCAGGCGTTCGCGGCGGGCGCCCCACGCCCGATCGACCCCCAGAACTACGAGCTTCCCGACACGATGACCTGGGACGACTACACCGCGATCCCGGGCACCTCGTGGGCGGACCCGGCCCGCAAGGGGTCGGTGCGCAACTTCAACGTCGCGGTCGTCCTCGCCGACTACGCGAACCAGCCGTTCGAGGTCACGCAGCCGGTGAACTCGTCGGTCTTCGGCAACCCGGTCAAGGTCGGCGACGTGCCGCGCGCGCAGGTGGCGAAGTTCTACCAGGACTTCCTCAACAAGCCGCAGGACCTGAACCACGGCCACACCCTCCACGAGTACTGGATGGAGGACTCCGGCGGCCGGTTCGGCGTGAACCTCACGGGGTTCGGCGCCTACCAGATGCCCGCCAAGGACCACGAGTACGGCGTGGACGGCATGCAGGGCGGAACGGGATGCCCGGCCGGCGACACCTGCAACCGCGACCTGCGCAAGGACGCGCGGGACGCGTGGGTCGCCGACGTCGGCGAGGAGGCGGCGGGCAGGTTCGACTTCGTCTTCTTCCTCAGCGCCGGGCAGGACGAGTCGTCCACCTGGCAGGAGTTCGGCGAGATGAAGTTCGGCACGAAGGAGCAGGTGCCGGACGAGTGGGGGCCGGGCGACCCGGGCCTGACGAACTGGGTGAAGACCCGGTACGTCCCCTGGACGTCCTGGCAGGCAGGCTCGACGATCTGGCCGAACGCCATCCCGGGCGTCTCCTCGACGCAGGCCGAGAGCTCCGGCATGTCGGTGTACGCCCACGAGTTCAGCCACATCCTCGGCATCGGCGACAACTACAACAACCCCTACGGCGACCCGCCGCGCCGCGCCTACAGCGGCCCGTGGGACATGCTCAGCCGCGGCACGTTCAACGGGCCGGGCGGCCCGCACAGCCGGTGGACGATCCCCGCGACGGGCGGCGGGTCCATGGGCGCGCAGCACATGCTCCGCAACAAGCTGAAGCTCGGCATGGTGGACGGCGGCAACGTGCTCCAGCTCAGCCGGGACGCGCTCGCCGCGTCCGGGATGGTCGTGGCCAACGTGACCGCCCGGTCGGTCGACCCGGGCAAGGGCGGCCTCACCGGCATCAACGTCAAGCTCGGCGAGGGCGGCGACAAGAGCCCCAAGTGCGACACCGGCACCGACCCGCTGTGCGACGGCGGCGGCTACGACAACTACACCCTCGAAGTCGTCGACCGGATGGGCACCGACTCCTTCACGCCCGACTCCGGCGTCCTGCTCGCCAAGACCAAGGACCAGGACCGCGCCCCGTTCATCTGGGTCGAGGACGCCAACCCGCAGGACATCGACAAGGTCGACTTCGTCCTGCCCGACGGCACCCCGAAGAAGATGACGATCGGCGACTACCGGCAGCTCTCGGACGCGCTCTACCACGCGGGGACGAACTCCGGCAGCGAGTACGAGTACGTCGACCAGGCGAACCGGCTGCACTTCTACGTCCTGAACCTCAGGCGTGACCGCAAGGGCGTCCTGTCCTACACGGTCGCGGTCGGCTCGCTGGACGGTGCCGGGCCTCAGAGGCGCGGCGTGCGCGTCGACTCCGGCCCCGCCCGGCCGACCGGCGCGGGCTGGACGAAGTGCACGATGGCGCTCACCAACACGGGCCGGGGCGGCGACGGCCGCCAGGGCTCCGACGTGTTCCGCCTCAAGGCGGCCGTGTCCGGTGACGGCTGGACGACGTGGCTGCCGAACGAGCTGGCCACCGCCCCGGCGAACGGCCGCACGATGGTCGAGGTCTGGGCGAAGGCGAAGCCGGGCGCGGCCCGCCACGCGCGGCTCAGCCTGACCGGGACCTCGGAGAGCGACCCGTCGAAGTCCGACTCGGGGACGTGCGCCCTGCGCTGACCGACCCCGGACGGGACGGTCCTCCAGGCGGGGGCCGTCCCGTCCGCGACGCCGGGGCGGCGCGCGGGTTGACGCCGCCGAAGTAATGGGCCGCGCAACATAAGTTGTCCCTCCCTAGGTGATGTCGGGGTCGTCCGGGGCGTCCCGCCTGGGTAGATGCCGAACTGTGATGATCATGCGACGCACAGTGACGGCGGTCCGGTGGCCGGGGACGGCGGCCGTCGCCGCGGGTGTCCTGGCGGCGGCCACCCCCGGCATCGCTCACGCGGTGCCCGCACCAGCGGAGCCGAGGGCGGGGACCGTGGCGCAGGCGTGGACCGTGGCGGCGCCGCTGAACCCGCGCGACTTCGATCTGCGGCGCGGCACCGACCGGAGCGGGACGGTCAGGGCGCTGGGCGGCAGGCTCCGCAGGACCGGCGTCGCCGCACTGCTCCGCTCGTCCGGCGGCGCCAGGCTCGGCGGCGGCTGCGGCCGGGCGGCCGGGGTGCCCGCGGGCTCGCTCGTCTACTGCTTCGACGGGGCGGACAGCACCACCAGGAACTGGGTCCCGCAGGGCGTCACGACCGTCTCGGACGCGGCGGCGCGCGAGGGATGGGCGGGCGGAGTCAGGCCGATCCTCGTGTCCTGGCACAACGGCGGCCGGGTCAGGCTCACGTTCGTCGACCCCGACCGGCGCGCGTACCGGCACGTCCTGCTCGTCGCGCCGGAGATGCGGGACGGGCGGCCCACCTACACCGACGTCGGCATCCACGCGGGCGGCATCGCCTGGTACGGCGACAAGCTGTACGTCGCCGACACCCGGCACGGGCTGCGCGAGTTCGACATGCGGCAGATCTTCGACCTGACCGCGGGCAACGCGGGCTCGACACGCCACGCCGACCGGATCGGGCTGTACGGCGGCACCTACTACGCCCACGGATTCCGGTACGTGATGGCCCAGACGAGCAGCTGGCACTTCGCCCGCGGCCGGGTCGGCGCCAAGTGCAGGGGCTCGGGCCCTCTGCGCATGTCGTGGACGGCGGTCGACCGCACCACGTGGCCGCACGTCCTCATCGCGGGCGAGTACTGCCGCCCGAACTGGCCGCGGGGACGGGTGGTCTCCTGGCCGCTGGCGTCACTGGCCGGAGGCGGCCTCGCGAGCGCCGACGGAGGCGCGCGGCTCCCCGTGGACAGGGTCCAGGGCGCCGTCAGGACGCACGGGCAGTGGTGGTTCACCCAGAGCCGCAGCGGCAAGCGCGGCCGGCTCTTCTCGACCCGCTACACCGGGCGCGGCTGGGCCCCCGTGCGGAGCCGCACGGTCTCCTACGGACCGGAGGACCTGTCCTGCCACCGGGGCCGCCACCGCATCTTCACCCTGGCGGAACACCCGGGCCGGCGCGCCCTGTGGGCGTTTCGCGCGGCCTCCTGCTCCTGACCACCGGCCCCCTCACGCGCTGATCGTGGGCCTGGCCGGCTCGGCCTCCCCTGCGGAGCGCCTCCGGTCCCCGCCGCGCGTGCGGGCGCCGATCGCCACGGTGCCGATCGCCGCGGCACCGAGGGCCGCCCCGATCCAGGCCGTGGACGGGTAACCCCTCCCCGCGCCGATCGCGAGCCCGCCGAGCCACGGGCCCACCGTGATGCCGATGTTGAACGCGACGACGTTCCCGGCCGCGACCAGCGTCGACGCGCCGTCCACCAGCCCGAACGCCCGCGAGTTGAGGGTCGGGTTCGTCCCGAATCCGACGAACCCGAGGAGGAACACCAGGACCACCACGGGCAGCGGCGACCTCGCCGTCAGGGCGAGCAGCACGGACACGACGGTGAGTCCGGCGAAGCCCGCGTACAGCGTCTGGACGCCCCACCGGTTGGCCGTCCGCCCGCCGAGCGTGATCCCGATGAGCGCGCCGGCTCCGTAGAGCGCCAGCACGCCGGGGACCCACGCCTCCGCGATGCCCGTCGTCTCCGTCAGGAACGCGCCCAGGTAGCCGAAGACGGCGAGGAGGCCGCTCGTGGCCACGGCCGTCGTCCCGTACAGCAGCCACAGGCGGGGGACGGCCATCGCGCGCACCTCGTCCCGCACCCGGGGCGGCGCGGCGTCCGGCCGCGCGGCGGGGATCGTCGCGACCACGCCCGCCATCGCGGCGGCCGACATCGCCGCCACCGCCCAGAACGCCGCCCGCCAGCCGAGATGCTGCCCGACCACCGTCCCGGCGGGCAGTCCCACGATCGCCGCGACCGTGAGGCCGCCCGCGACGACGCCCATCGCCTTCCCGCGCGCGTCGCGCGGCACGAGGTTCACGGCGGTCGCCGCCGCCACCGCCCAGAACCCCGCGTAGACGATCGCGCCGACGATCCGCATCGCGAACAGCGTCCAGTACCCCGGCGTGAGCGCGCTGACCACGTGCGTCAGCGCGAACACCGCGAGGTACGCCAGCATCGCCCGCCGGTGCGGCCAGCGCAGCGTCAGGACGGCGAGCGGCGGCGCCCCGGCCAGCATCCCGATCGCGAACGCCGAGATCAGCCACCCGGCGGCCGGCACGGACACGCCGAGGTCGTGCGCCATGCCCGGCAGCAGCCCCGCCAGCATCAGCTCCGAGGTGCCCTGCGCGAAGATCGCCATCCCCAGCACGTAGACGGCCAGTGGCATCGGTCCTCCTGTATTGGATAGATCAGTACAAAATCGGGGCGTGAAAAAGGGCGGCCCGCCGGCCGCCCGGATCAGAGGGAGAGCATCGCGGTGTCCGCGACGGCCCTGAGGGCGTCGGGGCCGGCGCCGCCCCGCGCGGCCACCTGGATGCCGCTGATCGTCGAGATCATGAAGTGCGCCAGCGCGCCCGCGTCCTTCGCGGCGTCGATCTCCCCGGCGCGCATCCCGTCCTCGATCGCCGCCTTGAGCGTGGCGAACCGCCGCCGCCGGTCCCGTTCGAGCCGCTCGGCGATGTCGGGATCGTGCGGGCCGAGCTCCACCGTCGCGTTCACGACCAGGCACCCGGACGGGTCGTCCCCGTCGGGTTCGGCGGCCCAGTCCATGACCGCCCGGAGACGCTCGCGCACCGTCCCCTCGCCGCCCTGCAGATGGTCGACGAGCCGGGTGGTCCGCACGTCCATGTAGTGGGTCAGCGCCTTGACGAACAGGTCCCGCTTGCTGGCGAACGTGTTGTAGATGCTGCTGCGCCCGAGCCCGGTCGCCACGCACAACTCCTGCGTCGACGTCGCCTCGTACCCGTCCGCCCAGAAGGCCCGCATGGCCGCCTCCACGGCCAGCCCCTCATCGAACTTCCTCGGCCGTGCCATGGCATCACCGTAACACGTTATGGACAGCTCGATCCAATATCATCCGGCCGGATCGCCGAGCCGCACCAGCCGCTGCCGCCCGGGATGCACCAGCAGCGCGTCACCCGCCTCCAGCGGCCCCTGCATCGAGGAGGGCACGTCCCAGAGCCCCGCCTCCTGACCGCCTACGTACCTGGTCAGCAGGGCGGGCGCGCCGAGCTCCCGGAGAAGGGTGACCATGGGGTCGAGCGACTCGCCGAACGTGAACTGGTGCCGGGCGAGGATGAGGTGGACGCCGTGCTCACGCATCGTCTGCAGATCGGGAATCGCGGCGGCGAGGGGGTCGTCTCCGAGCAGGCGGGGGCGGTGCGACACCACCAGGAAGATCGATGGCCCCCTGCCTCGGAGCACGCGGACACGGGTGCTCCACCTGGCTTCGGTCAACATCCCGCCGAACTCCTCCGGCGACGACGTGTGCCGAACGCCCGCCCGTCCCCATGCCTCCCCGCGCGCCATGTCGCGCGGGCTCATGTGCATGTCCAGGAAGTAGATGAGCCGATCCCTCTCGGTGCCGCTCGACGCGAGCTCGTCAACGATCCCGCGCACCAGCGTCGCCTTCCCGGAACCGGACGGGCCGCTGATGAGCAGATGCCGATCGACGTCGAAGTCGAGGTGCACCGGCTCGCCCGTGTCCGCATCCCTCCCGAGCCGCACGCTCCGGCTGCGCGAGGGCCGGACGGTACTCGCCGGGGTGCCGGCGTCGAAGGCGTGCACCCGCCTGAAGTGCCGGGCGAGATCGGGAATGGACTCGAGCAGAACCTCGAAGGGGCTCGGCTCCCCGCAGACGATGATCAGGGTGTCATCGCGCTCGTCCCGAATCAACGAGCTCAGATTCCTCATCGTCTCCGAGTGCAGATATCCGTTCACCAGGGCCCGTCGTGGAGCGTCTCGCACGACGATCACGCCTCCCTGGAACGACCGGAAGAACTCGGTGATCTGGGTGATGTGGTCGGATTCATATTCTGGTGACCCGACGTACCCGGGCGTGAGGACGTTCTGGTTTCCGCCCGGCAGCACGCCGAGCTCGGTCAGGATCTCTCCGTAGAGCTTCGCCGTCACGCCCATCTCCGGCCTGAACCGGCCCGGAAAGAGCAGGTGGCGGATCGGGCGGAGTCCGCCGGAACGAGCGGCCTCGGCATCGAACCGGAGAATTTCCCGGAGGGCCGCCCCCACCAGGGAGAGGTCGACGGGCCCGCCCTCGACCGCGTGTGTTTCGCGTCCGATCCTTTCGTCCAGGTCGGCGAGCAAGCGGTCGATCTCCTCCGGCCCCGGCGCCGCTGGTGCGGTCTCCGCCGCAGGGGCCTGCGGGAGCTCGCGTGTGCGCTGAAAGAAGCCTTCGACAGCATCGCGAGGAGGTTCCGGTGCCACGGTGAAGCTTTGGGGGGAGCCGCCTCCGGCGAGGAGGTAGGCCGTTGGTTCGTCGTCCGGGAACTGGAGGTTCGCCTGGCCGAGGACGCGCTGGAGCTGGTCGGGCGGCAGGCGGTCCGCCGCGATGCGCCAGCCGAGGAGGGGCAGGAAGCGATCCCAGATGGTGGTGTTCTCGACGGTGGACGAAGTGATCAGCAGTTGGACGTCGAGCGCTCTGCCTCGCTGCGCCAGAGAGAGGAGCGTCTCGCCCACCTCGCGCCTGCTGGCCGGGAACGTGAGCGACAGGTCGACCACGACGAACAGGCGCGGCAGCGTCTCGGGCGGCGGGGGCGGTAGAGCGGCGTGTTGTTCGCCCGGCTGGTAGTCCTCGAAGAAGTCCCACCAGGCTCGGCTGACCGAATGGGGGTCCTGGCGGAACCGCTCGTACATCTCGTCGAGCGTGAACTCGTCGGCGTCGAGATTCCAAGGCCTCGACACGTCCTGCGGCGGGCTCGCGGAGCGGGCTTCAAGCTCGTCGGACAGGAACTCGAAGAACCGCCGGAGTCTCTCCGGCGAACCCAGCAGTTCTTCTTCGGAGTAGAGGATGTGCGGAAGGTCTATGGGCTCGCCGAGAGGATGCTGACCCAGCCCGGCGAAGACGAATTGCAGGTCTGCCGGAGAGTGTCCTGCGGCGAGGGCAAGGGTGATGGCCCGCACGACCTTCTGGCGGGCTTCCGGGCTGCCGACGACCAGGCCGTGCGGAATGCCGGAGGAGCGGTCGAGCGGATAGAGGCTGAGGGGATGGCCGCCCGGCCCGTACCCGATCGCCGGATCGCGCGGGGTGTCGCTGGGAAGCGCCCACGTCTCATGGAACATCCCGCTCGGCCCGACGCCGTTCAACCGCAGCACGTCGAACTCGGGTACGGCCGTGGGGCGGGCCGGAGACTCCGCTGCCGGAGTCGCGGGTTCCACGGACACGCTAGGCCAGGGGATTTCGCGCGCCTTCGGGCCGCGCCGCCGCATCAGGGCCATGGCCGGGTCGGCCGCCTGGAGGGAGATGCGTGCGGGCTCGAAAGCGGGACGGACCTCCTGCGCGAAGATGTGAACGAAGGCGAGGTGCTCGCCCATCCGGCTGGGGAAGCCGACGTTCCAGCCGGCGTACCCGGACACGCCCGGTGGCGTGGGCGCGTCGTTCGGGGAGCAGAAGAGGAATCTGAGCCCCTGAGCCGGTCCCGCCTCGCAGAGCTCCGCCAGAGGATTGAGGAGTTCGGGCCGCGCATGCAGCAACGGTCCGGCGTCGTCGATGATCACGACGAGGGCGGGCAGGGGGTCGAGCGGCCGGCCTGCGGCGATGGCCGCCTGGTACTCGTCCCAGGTGGTGGCCCCGGCGGCCTGGAGTACGGTTTCGCGCCGCCGCCGCTCGGTTTCCAGGACCTCTGGGAGCCCGCCCAGCAGCGGCGCGTCCGCCGACGCGGCGTTGAGGCTCGCCGCGAGGTGGGGGAGGTTCAGGTTGACGAAGGACGCGCCCCGGCTGTGGTCGGCGAACACGAAGTTGAGCATGTTCGGCGAGTGGGTGAGCGCCAGGCCCATGACGAGGGTTCGCAGCAGCGCGTCCCGGGACGCCCGGGGGCCGTTGATCAGGCCGTGCGGCAGGTCGGGGTTGCCGTGCAGGACGTCCACCGACACGAGGTCGTCGCCGTCCACGCCGATCACCGTGGGGCGGGCGCCGCGGTCCCAGCCGTCGCCGATCAGTTCCTCGGCCGGGGCGCCGAGAAGCTCCAGCAGGTCCGGGCCCGTCTGCACGTCCGGGACCGGGGGGCCGGGGGCGAGGTGGGAGCGGGCCTGGGGGGTGAGGAGGGCGAAGTGGTCGGTTTCGGCGGTGAGGACGACGGGGCCGCCGTCGGCCGGGAGGAGGGCGCGGAACGTTTCGGCGGACGTTCCGGCGCGGCGCTCGATCTCGGCGGAGACGGCTTCCAGGACGTGGCGGGTGTGCAGGGCCTCGGGGCGCGGGAGGGTGTCGAGGAGGGCCTCGCGGGCGCCTGGGACGAACTCGTAGCGCACGCCGCCGGCGGGGCGGAGCAGGCCGCTCAGCAGCACCTCGGCGAGCTGGCCGGGGCCGGAGCCGCCGAGGATCCGGTGCTGGATCAGGCGCATCACCGGCAGCGACGGGACGGACACCGCGACGTGGGCGGCGAGTTCGGCGGCGTCGGGGGACGCGGTGGCGAGGAAGCGGCGGACGCGCTCGGCGATCGGGAGTTCCCGCTCGCGCCGCACCGGCGCCGCGCCGGACGGGCGGTCCGGCAGCATCGCGACGGCGGCGGGTTGCGGGTCGGAGCCGGAGACCAGCCGGGCCCACGCGCCGAACCAGCGCGGCGCGATCTCCAGGACGGGGACGGGCACGCCGGGCCCTGCGGCGCCGTCGTAGGGGGCGAAGCGCAGGTCGGTGTTCGGGGCGCCGGGGCGGGGGAGGGCGGCGAGGCCGGGCGAGGTCGGGGCGGCGGTGCGGCGCCAGAGGCGTTCGGCGAGCGGCTGGACGATCGCGGTCGGCCCGGTCTGTGCCCAGCGGCGCACGGCCCGCACGGCGCGTCCGTTCCACCAGTGGGGGCCCGAGCAGTCGCTGAGGACGAGGACGGCCCGCCGCCCGGAGGCGTCCAGGAGTGTCCCCGGGTCCTGGGGTGGCGCGTCGGGCGTGGAGGCGATGTGGCCTTTCTCGCCGAGGTAGCTGAGGTGGACGTCCTGGAAGGCGCCCTGGCGGAGCAGCGTCTCGGCCAGTTCGCGGGCGAGGGGACGCCACAGCCGCATGGTGGGGCCGGTGTCGACGACCAGGCTGAGGCCGAGCCAGCGCTCGGGCGACGGGACGAGGACGGGCGCCCACAGGCGGGTGTCGGCGATGCGCGCGGCGGTGGCGTCCTCGTCCAGCTCGGCGCGGTGCCGGGACGGGACGCGCCGCTTCAACGGGCGCAGCGCCCGCTGGACGCCGAGGGGGTCGGCCAGCATCGGCGCGGTCGGGACGAGCACCTCGGACGCGCGGCCCACCGGTTCCGCTCCGGGGGCCGGGCGCGGGTGGAGTTCGGTCAGCGGTTCGTGCGGGCGCGGGGCGGCGGGTTCCGGCGGCTTGAGCGGGCCGGGGGAGTCCACGGGTTCGTCCACGGCCGGTGACGGGACCGGCGGAACGGCGGGGGGTTGTTCCCCGGACGGGGAGATGTGGCAGGCGAGCCACAGCATCTCGCTCAGTTCGCGGGCGTCCGGCGGCGGCCCGATCGCGGACAGCACGTCCCGGAGCCGGTTAATCGTCATCGACGGGTCCGGTCAGGTAGGGCATGATGCGGTCGGCCAGGGCGCGGCGGTCCTCGGTGTCGGCGTGGCGGCACAGGTAGACGGCGTTGAGGAGCTGGTCGGTCGCCAGCGTGCCGGACGCGGAGCGCTCGAAGAAGCGGCGGACGAGGTCGTCGCTCTGG
Source organism: Actinomadura sp. NPDC048955 (assembly GCF_040649435.1). Taxonomy (NCBI): domain Bacteria; kingdom Bacillati; phylum Actinomycetota; class Actinomycetes; order Streptosporangiales; family Thermomonosporaceae; genus Actinomadura; species Actinomadura sp. NPDC048955. Next base: position 79,404 of record NZ_JBEZJI010000018.1, on the reverse strand, counting down.
TCGGCGAGCGGCCCGAGGTGCTCGCGGACGATCGCCGCCAGCTCGGCCTCGCCCGTCGGCTGCCGCAGCTCCACGGTCACGCAGCGCCGCAGGAAGGCGGGCGGGAACTCGCGCTCGCCGTTGCTGGTCATCACGACCAGCGGGAACGCGCGGCAGCGGACGGTCCCGTCGGTGACGGCGACCCGCGCGCCCGGCCCGTCGGCGGTCATGACCTCGGCGACCGGATCGGCCCGCCGGGTCAGTTCGGGCAGCTCGTACTCGCCCTTCTCGAAGATGGTGAGCAGGTCGTTGGGCAGGTCGATGTCGCTCTTGTCGATCTCGTCGACCAGCAGGACGCGCGGCCGCCGGTAGGGCAGCAGCGCCGTGCCGAGGGGGCCGAGGCGGATGTAGCGGCCGATGTCCTCCTCGCGCGCCGCGTCCCGTCCGGCCGCGTCGTGCCGTCCGGCCGCGTACAGGCGGGTGAGCGGGTCGTACTGGTAGAGGCCGTCGCGGAGCGTGGTCCGGCTGGTGATGGGCCAGTGCAGGACGGGGCCGAGTCCCAGTTCGTGGGCGACGGCGTACGCGAGCGTCGACTTCCCGGTGCCGGGCGGCCCGGTCACCAGCAGCGGGCGGCGCAGGTACAGGGCGGCGTTGACCTGCTGCACGGCGTCGTCGGACGGACGGTACGTGGTCGCGAGGTGCTCGCTGCCGGAGCCGCCGGACGGGGGCTCCAGGGCGGGCCCGCCGTCGAACGCGCGCCAGGGCGGCGGCGGGGGCAGCCGGTCGACGCCGTCGTGCGTGCGCCGGCTCCCTGTGTAGAGCAGCCAGTCGGGCACCTATACCTCCATCGCGAGCGGGGGGTCGGGGAGCCGGGACGGATCGTCCCAGAGCAGCGTCAGCTCGCGCCCGCAGTGCGGCGCGCCCTTGGGGGCGACGAGCGCGGCCTTGCGCAGCGCGAGCGCCAGCTGGGGAAGGTCGCCGGGGTGCCGGTCCCCGACCGCCGCGGTCAGCTCGTCGAGGACGCGGTGCCCACGGCAGTCCCCGTGCGACGACGCGTCGCACGGGGTGCGCGTCCACATCATGACGGGGATGCCGTTGTTGAGCGCGGCCGTCAGCCAGCTCTTCACCGGCCGCGATCCGTACACCAGGACGCAGAAGTCGATGTTGGCCTCCAGCCAGTCCTGGAAGTCGCTGCCCTTGCGCGGCGCGTCGCACGCGATGGGACGCGGGTCGCTGCGGCCGCGCTCGTTCAGCAGCCGCCAGCGGTGGTGGGCCTGGTCGCGGCGGAACGAGTCGGGCCGCAGCCGCTCCACGTCCCGCACCACCACCGGGTACCTGCGCATGGGGATCTTGTTGCGCGGGTCGACGTGCCACTGCTCGAACGGCTTGCCGAGCCAGCCCTCCGGCACCGCGAACTCGATCATCCAGTCGCGGCCGAACAGCGCGGGCGCGAGCGCCGCCACGCCCGCCTCGACCGCCGGCCGCACCCGCCGGTCCGGGACGCGTTCGGTCGGCCGCCCGGGCCCCTCGGCGCCGTCGATCCAGGTGTGCACGGTCACGTCGAAGGCGTTGTCGAACGTGGCCCGCTCCAGCCGGACGATCACCGACGCGGGTCCCTGGCGCGGGGCGGCGGGCGCGGCGCCGGGCAGGTGCCGCGCGGACCACGCGGCGAGCCGCGGGCGGGCGGGGGCGGGCAGGTGCCGCCCGAGCGCCGCCACGTACCGGACGAGCCGGTCCTGCGTCCAGCCCTCGGCCACGTAGCGCACCGACCCCCAGGCCGACCGGAAACCGCCGAACGCGCACCGGCCGGTGATCCGTTCGAGGTCGGCGGCGAGCGGGTCGGTGTAGCGGACGCCGTCCAGGAGTTCCCGCAGCTCGCGGCGGGCCTCGGGGGTGAGCCACCGGAGCGGCAGCAGGTCGTCCAGTTCCTCCCAGTAGGTACGGATTTGTCCGATGGGCAGCATCCAGCCGAGGTCGGCCCGGCCCCCCTGCCGCAGCTCGGCGTTCGTCACCATGCCGATGACCTCGCCCGTCGCGGGGTCGTAGACGGCGGACCCGCTGTAGCCCTCCTCCAGCCAGTCGCCCTGGCCGGTCTTCAGCTCCCACCACTCGCGCCGCATCCGGCGATGCGGGAACGTCGTCACGGACGCGTGCCGCTCGTTCTGGTCGGGACGGCGGGGGAAACCGCACACCCCGAACGTCCGCCCGCCGAGGCTCCCCTCGTCCAGGCCGTCCGGCGCGGCCAGCGTGGCGGGGGTCAGCGCGACGGGCTCGCGCAGTTCCAGGACGGCGACGTCGCCGGGGTCGCCCGGCTGCTCCCAGCCGCCGCGCCGCACGACCCTGGCGGGCAGGTCCTCCAGCAGGCCGGGGAACCCGACGCGCGCCTCCGCCAGGCCGTGGACGGTGTGGGCGCAGGTCAGCAGCCGCGTCGCGGTGACGAGGAACGCCGCGCCGAGCTTGCCGCCGGACGGCGGGCCGACCCAGGCGCGCCACTGCCAGTCGTCCACGATGCGGCTACGCCTCCTCCTCGGTCCGCGGCCGCCCCCACGTCATCTTGACCTTCAGGTGGGCCTCGGCGGTCGTCTTCGCGATGACGGCCCCGGCCGCCGCGTTGAGCTTGACGCCGAACTCCAGCTCGATCGCGTCGGGGTTCAGGTCGCCTCCGCGCAGCGACGAGAGCGCCGTCTGCGCCGCGTCCCGGACGTTCTGGAACGCGTCCTCCAGCTTGCCCGCCGCATCGTGGATCAGGTCGCCGGCGCGGGACACCGACTGGAACCCCGGCTCCAGGTCGTCGGTCTCCACGACGATGGTCCCGTTCTCGGTCTGCCAGCGCACCAGTTCGTTCACCCGGCAAATCTAACAAGATCACCCGTTCCGGGGTGCTTTGCTGGGAGGACCGCGGCCACAGGAGGACAGGATGATCACCGTCGAGCAGGTGCGGGCCCTCGCGGCGACGCTGCCCCGCACGTCCGAGCACCTGATCAGGGACCGGGTGAAGTTCCGCGTCGGCTCCATCGTCTACATCGCCTTCTCGCGCGACGAGACGGTCATGGGCTTCGCGTTCCCCAAGGAGGAGCGGCTCGCCCTCGTCGAATCCGAGCCGGACAAGTTCCACCTGCCAGGTGAATCCGACATGCGTTTCAACTGGGTGCACGCGTGGACGGCGGCGCTCGACGAGGCCGAGATGGAGGAACTCGTCATCGACGCATGGCGCATGGTCGTCCCGAAGAAGGTCGCCGCCGCCCGCCTCGGCCCCCAGGACGGATGACGCCGCGGACTCAGTGCGGCGGCGGAAGGGGGTCGATGGCGTTGCCGGCGCTGCAACCGGCCTCACCCGCCGTCCGCTGCACGCGGGGCGGCGTCCACACGCTGGTCCGGCCGGGCGCGACGCGGGCCAGGACGCAGTCGAACACGTCCGACCCGTAGGGCTTCACGCTGAGGACCACGCCGACCACGTCGCCCTGGGTCCCGAACTCGCGCCGGATCGCCGGGTCGAGACGCAACGACCCGACCGCCGCGCGGACCTTCGCCTCGTCCGCCCTGCCTCCCTTCGGGACGCGGGGCAGGGCCTCGCGCAGCCGCTCGGACGGGATCTCCGGTGTCTTCGGCCACGGCCCGAACGCGAGCGGCCCCCCGGCCGGGCACGCCACCTGCCGGGTCCCGTACCGCTGCCATTCGGTGCTGGTCGAGAACCGCAGCTCGAAGCAGCGCCGCACGGTGATCGTCGAGGTCGCGAACCAGCCGCCGTCGGGCGCCGTCCCGGACGTCCGGAGCACGAGCCGCACCCCGTCCCCGGCGGTCGAGACGCCGGTCACCCGCATGACCTCCACGCCGTCGAGGTCCGCCGCTCGGTGCCCCATGTCCCGCGCGGGCCGCACCCGGGAGTCGTAGACGCGGTCCCCGGCCCGCTCGGCGGCCTTGCGCGCGTCGTCGGCGGCCACGTCCTCGGAGCTCCGGCCCACCTGTCCGCAGCCGGCGGCGAGCAGGACGACCAGCGGGATCACGAAACGGCGCATGCCCCCCATGATTCCGGCGGGCGACGTCCGCCGGTATCCGCTCTCGTACTCATCCCAGGTCAAGCGTCCGCCGGCTGTACCTCGGGCGCCGCCTCGACCGGGCCGGCCTCCGGCGCGGCCGCGGCCGGGACCGGACGGCGGCCCCACGCCAGCGCGGCCGCGAAACACGCGAACGGCAGGGCGGGCAGCATGTAGCGGTAGTCGAAGTCGACCGTGATCGGAGGGATGGCCAGGAGGGCGACACCGGACGTCCAGAACAGCGCCGTCCGCGCCCGCGCCCGCCGCCACACGATCCCGGCCGCGCCCGCGAGCAGCACCGCGCCGAGCACCGTCCCGGGCACGCTCACATGCCTCTGGTAGCCGCGCAGCACACCGGCGTACGGCTCGACGACGTGCGTGCGGCCCGTTCCGTGCGAGTACTCGTCCACGACCGTCCCCCGGTCGCCGCCCCCGTAGACGGGCAGCTCCGGCTTGCGCGCCGTCGGCCGCGTGGGGAAGTGGTACCTGGCCTCGGTGCCCACGGTCGGGTAACGCGTCCGGTGCCACGAGAACGTCCGGACGAAGAAGTCGTAGGAGACCACGCGCAGGTAGTCGAGCGGCTGGTTCTTGATCGCCCACAGCGCGAACCGCTGCGCCTTCGCGTTCGTCTCCTCGTCGAACGCCTGCCCGTTGGACCAGCCGGTCGGCGAGTTGTCCTCCCAGATCTGGTGGGACGAGGCGGGCCGGTCGTCCTTGGCGCCGTAGGGGCACAGCCGCGCCAGATCCGGAGGGGGCGTGAACGCGTCGCAGTCGGCGAACGCCGCCGTCCGCCCCCACAGGAAGATGCCGTCCACGCCCGTCATCTGGAACCGGCCGTGCTCCTGCTGGAACCACGTCGCGTACGCCCCGACGGGCAGCGCGAACGTCACGGCGAGCGCCGCGTACACCGGCCACCGCGTCCGCCTGAGCAGCAGGTAGAGGACGGCGATCAGGAAAAGCGGCACCCCCACGGTCCGCGTGACGGCCGCCACGCCGAGCAGCGCCCCGACCAGCGCGGCCCGCCGCCACCCGGCCTCACCCGGCTTGGCCAGCAGCAGCATCGCGCCGAACACCAGGACGGTGAACAGGGTGTCCGACAGCAGCAGATGTTCGAGTTCGACCTGGAAGGAGTCGAGCAGCACCGGCGCGACCGCCAGCGCCGCCCACGTGCGCCGCACCTCGAAGTCGCGGACGAGCATCCGGTACCCGAGCGCCGCCAGCCCGAGGATCGCCGCGTGCTGCAGAACCGTCACCAGCGCCAGGCTGTGGAACGGCTTCAGCGCCCACAGGAACAGCCCGTACCCGGACGGCCTCAGCGGGTGGGGGAACGGTCCGTCCGCGATCCGGACGAAGTCGTAGCTGTCGTTGAACCACAGCACGCTCCGGAAACCCACCATGGCGAGCACCCGCAGCACGACGCCCACGAGCAGCGCCGCGCAGAACAGCCAGTTGCGGCGGACGGCCGAAAGAGAGAGCGACACCGGGAACCTAACTGTGGGACGTGCGGGCGGACGGAATCCTGCGCCGCTCCGGTACCGGCGGCGTCACGCCGGGGCGGGCCACCATGTCACTCACTACCGCCCACGTATCGGCCGAGAGCCTACCAGCGCCCCCCTCGCCCCTCCGTGCACTCCGCCGCAGATGGCCAGGTGGCGACGTCATCGGGCCGCTTCCCGCCGTCGCCGTCGCGGCCGGGGAATTGTGCCACCTTCTACTGGCGCGTTAGTGTCGGGCGCGGGGGGTGCAAGTCTCCCTTCCAGGAAGGAACGGCCATGCGTGGTGCTTTCCCGGCTGTCGGCATCGTGGTGTTACTCCTCGCCATGGCGGGATGCTCTGACGCCACGGGCAAGGCCTCGGCTCCTCCCGTGGCCAGTGCACCCCCGGTGTCTGCGACGCCTCCGCCGTCGGTCGCCGAGGAGTCTCCCTTCTTCGCCTGCCTGCGCCGGAACGGTGTCCGGCTGCCCGAGGACGAGCGTCCTGGCGGCGACGAGCAGCGCATGCTTCGGGGCGTTGAGAACTGCGCATCCGTCCTGGACGTGCGACGGCCCGTCCGGATACCGGTGACCAAGGGGGATCGTTTCCAGGCGTGCCTGGCCGAACACGGAGTCGAACTGCCTGAGCCCGGCCGGTGGCTCGTCCTGGAGCGCGGAAAGACCCGGACCATGGACTCCGCCCTGCAGCAGTGCTGACGCCGAACACGAAGTCGGTGTCCTTCACGTGGTTCCGAGGTCGGTGACGGTGGAGGTCGGGATGCTGATGACAGCGTCGAACGCGTCGAGGACGGGGGTTTCCAGGTAGGCGCTCTGAATACGGATGCGGTCGGGGCCGGGGCCACCGGACTCCTGTGCACGTATCTGTCCGAGGTCGGCGATGCTCAGCCCCAGCCCGGCCTCGGCGAAGGCGGCCTCGACACTGCCCGGCTCGGGGGGCTGCAGCGCGGTCGCGTCGACGGCGAAACCGAAGCGGGCGTTCTCGTCCGGGCGCATGTCGGCGGTGTGTCCGGTGACGCTGGTCAGGGCGAGGGCGACGTAGTCATCGCCCATGGCGTCGTGCAGATGCTGCCCCATGGGGAGGCCCGTGAGTTGGCCGTTGAAGGAGACCGGCGTCTTCTGGATGTGGGCGTTGTGGGCCGCCAGCACGATGCGCGTCCCGGGCCCGAAGCGCTCCAGGTGCCACCGGACCGACCCGGCCATGTAGACGTCACGGGCCGAAGTGTCGGCGGTCAGGCCGCTGCCCGCGTACAGGCCGGCCATGGCGCGGAAGCCGTAGTCGGCGTGGCAGGCCGCCTCGACGCGACGCAGGGCGACGTCGTAACTGTGCTGGTCACCACGGGACAGGTACAGCGGCGCGACGGCACGGAACCGGATGAGCACGCGCATCAGGAGCGCGCTGAGAGCGTCCTGCTCGGCCGCGTCCAGGCGCGTCCAGGCCGGTGCGGCCGCGGCCGCCGAGGCGCCGGCGAACGACCCGGCGATCCGCATGGCCTCCTGGATCACCGGAAGCATCTCGGGGTCGACCTGGCGCAGGTAGTCGGCGACCGGCGTCAGGGCGGGCAGCAGGGATCCTCCTGCCGCCGGGATGTCGATCCCGGCGAAACGCACCGGCGCCTCGGCCGTGGCGTTGTGCCGGCGCATCCAGCGCAGGGGCTCTCCCACCCCTACGGGGATCGCTTCGGCCAGAAGGGCGGACAGATCATCGTCCGTGCCCTTCCCCTGCGCCCAGTCGTCCAGCGGGAAGCCTTCGCTGAAGCCGTACTCGAAGGCCAGGACGGTGAATCCGCAGCGTTCGGCGAGGAACCGCAGGATCCGCTGGCGCATGAGCGAGAACTCGGTGATGAAGTGGGAGTTCTCACCGACCGCGACCACGCGCGCGTCGCCGACGATGCCGCGCAGCGGCTCCAGGTCGTCCAACGGGGCCTCGGGATCGAGGTGGGTGAGCGGGACTGCGTCGCCGCCGAGCCAGTCGGCGAACGAGGCGGGAGAGGACGGAGCAGGCATCCTGGCGGCTCGATTCCGGGTCGGAAGGTGGAGGGACGGCGGGCTCACTTCATCTGGGGTGCTGCCGCCTCCAGGGCGTCGATGCCGCCGGACATGATCGTACGGACGTGCTCGGTGATGTGGTCCAGGGGCCAGTCCCACCAGGCCAGCGCCAGCAGGCGGTCGACGTCGGCGTCGCTGTAGCGGCGGCGGATGAGCCTGGCCGGGTTGCCGCCGACGATGCCGTAGTCGGGGACGTCGTCGACGACGACGGAGCCGGACGCGACGATCGCCCCATGGCCGATGCGGACGCCGGGCATCACCGTGGCCCGGTAGCCGAACCAGACGTCGTGGCCGATCACGGTGTCGCCGCGTCCGGGCAGGCCGGTGATGAGGTCGAAGTGCTCGGACCAGGAGCCCCCCATGATCGGGAAGGGGAAGGTCGACGGCCCGTCCATGCGGTGGTTGGCGCCGTTCATGATGAACCGGACGCCCTCGCCCAGGGCGCAGAACCTCCCGATCACCAGCCGTTCCGGGCCGTAGTGGTACAGCACGTTGCGGGTCTCGAAAGCGGTCGGATCGTCCGGGTCGTCGTAGTAGGAGAACTCCCCGACCTCGATCAGCGGCGAGGTGACCAGCGGTTTCAGCAGCACCACCCGCGGCTGCTCGGGCATCGGATGCACCACGGTCGGGTCCGCGGGGACGAGTGGCACGGCGATTCGCCTCCTTACCGGAGAGGTCTGTCTCCACTAATGCGACAAGTGTTACATTAGGATCCTGTCATGACGTCGCCCGACCGAGCAACCGGACCACCTGCGATGACTTCCGGAGACGCGCCGCCGGAGGACGCCGGACCCGTGCCGCGGGCCCGCCCCGGCGGCCGGACCGCCCGCACCCGCGCGCAGGTGCTCGACGCGGTTCGCGCCGAACTGGGCGAACACGGTTATGACGGGCTCACCATGGAGGCCGTCGCCGCCCGCGCGGGCGTGCACCGCGCCACGGTCTACCGGCGCTGGGGCGACGTCGGCGGCCTGCTCGCCGACGTCCTCGACGCGGCCGGCGACGACGACTGGCGCCCCCCGGACACCGGCTCGCTGGAAGGCGATCTGGCGGCGCTGAACGAGGAGATCCAGACGGCCATGGCCGCGGAGCCGCCGGTCATGGCGGCCCTGATCGCCGCCTCGTTCCGCTCCGGGAAGGCCGCCCGGGCCCAGCGGCGGCTCTGGGAGGACCGCTACACCCGCTGCGAGATCGTCGTCGGCCGGGCCGTCCAGCGCGGCGAGCTGCCACCGCGCACCGACGCCCGGCGCCTGCTCGTCGCCGCCACCGCGCCGCTGTACCACGAGCTGGTGCTCCTGCGCACGCCGCCCGACCCGCGCCTGCCCGGCCAGGCGGCCAGAGCCGCCGCCCTGGCCGCCGCCGCCGGCGCCTTCACCGGGCCCCCGTAGGCGATCCTCAACGGATCTTGCCGGCCCCGTTCGCGGACGGCGCCTGGTGGGACGCCCCCGCGTGCCCCCCAGGAAGCCGGACCGTCACGAGGAGGCCGCCGGTGGGGCGGGGGGTGAGGTCGAGGGTCCCGTCGTGGGCCCGGACGATGCTGTGCACGATCGCCAGCCCGAGGCCGACGCCCGCGTGCCCGTCGGCGCGCGTGCGCTGCGTTCCGCGCTGGAAGGGTTCGGTGATGGTCGGCAGCAGGTCCGGCGGGACCGGCCGGCCCGTGTTCTCGACCCGCAGCACGCTCGCGTCGTGCAGCGCTTCGGTGTGGACCGTGACCGTGCCCCCGTCCGGGAGGTTGTGGACGACGGCGTTCTGGACGAGGTTGGTCACCAGCCGCAGGATCAGCTCCCCGGAGCCGAGGGCCTGGGCCTTCTCGCCGGTGACGTCGAGCGTGATCCGGCGCTGCTCGGCGAGGGGGAGCAGCGTCTCGGCGGCCTCTTCGGCGACGAGGGACAGGTCGACCGCCTCGCGGGTGAAGCTCTTGCGGTCGGCGCGGCTGAGCAGCAGGAGCGCCTCGGTGAGGTTGATCGCCCGCGTGTTGACGGACTGGAGGCGTTCGATGAACTCGCCCTGGTCCCGCGCGGGATCGTCGCGGGCGGCGTCGAGGAGCGTCTGGGAGATGGCCAGCGGGGTGCGCAGCTCGTGGGACGCGTTCGCGGCGAACCTCTGGTGCTCGGCGACATGCGATTCGAGTTGTTCGAGCATGTTGTCGAACACGTCGGCGAGTTCGCGGAACTCGTCCTTGCGGCCCTGCAACCGGATCCGGTGCGACAGTGACCCGTCCGAGGCCATCCGTGCCGCGTCCGCGATCCGCGTGAGGGGCGCGAGCATCCGGCCGGAGAGGAACCACCCGCCGAGAAGGCCGAACACCAGGAGGAAGCCCATCGCCGCGGCCGCGGCGGGGTAGAAGCCGCTCAGGAGTTGGGAGCGGTCGGGCCCGAGCACGATCACGATGCCGGCCCTCCTCTGGATGGCTCCGGCGTCGACATCGCGCATCCAGCGCAGCACGAACACCCAGACCACGGCCAGCAGGAGAGCGCCGCCCAGCAGAAGGAACCCGGCATAGCTGATGGTGAGCTTGAGCCGGGCGCTGAGCCCCGGGCGCCTGTCCAGGAGCTCTGCCAGTGCGGGTTCGTCCTCGACGGTCGACACACCCATGCTCGCGATGCTACGAGCCGGTGCATATCGTCGGCATATCGAAAACCGCATACGCGCTGGCAACACCGTGCCGCCTTGACTGGCGGCATGGCTCGAACCCCACCATCGGCACGAACGACGTCCCACCGGAATCGCCGGCTCCTCGCCGTCGGCCTGAAAGCCGACCACCACGACCAGGCCCCGGTGACGCAGCCGTGACCATCAGTGAGCAGGGGCAGACGATGACGCCGGTGGACACGGTGGAGAGCGGGGAGGCCGACCCCGGGCCCTCCTGGCGCGCGGGGATCCGGCGGGCGATCCGCATCGTCTCCCGGCCGGGGCCCTGGAAGCGCGGCCCGGTGCTCGCGGCGCTGGCGCTGCTGCTCGGCCTCCTCATGCTGCTGCACGCGGAGATCCCGAACCGGATCGGGAACCTCGGCAGCCTGGTGGAGACGTTCCTGCCGTGGTTCGGCCTGTTCGTCCCCGTCCTGCTGGCCGGGGCGCTGTGGCGCCGCTCCGCCTCCGGGGTGGCCGCGCTGCTGCTGCCGGTCCTGGTGTGGCTGAACCTCTTCGGCGGGCTGCTCGGCGACAGGTCCCACCCGGGCGGCGACCTCACCGTGGTCAGCCACAACGTCGGCGCCGAGAACCCCGACCCCTCCGGCACCGTCCGCGACCTCATCGCCTCCGGCGCGGACGTGCTGGCGCTGGAGGAGCTGTCCGAGCAGGCCAGGGGCACGTACGAGAGGGAGCTGGCCGGGGCGTACCCGCACCACACGGTGCAGGGCACGGTCGGGCTGTGGAGCAGGCTGCCGCTGTCGGACGTCCGGCCGGTCGACATCAAGACGGACGTCGGGCCGCTGGGGGCCACCAAGCCGGCCGACGTCAAGCTGCACGACAACCGGGCGCTGCGCGCCACGGTCGCCACGGAACGCGGACCGCTGGCGGTGTACGTGGCCCACCTGGGCTCCGTCCGCGTGAATCCCAGAGCGGGCTTCTGGACGACTCACCGGGACAGGGGCGCGCAGGCGCTCGCCGAGGCCGTCGCCGCCGAGAAGAACGAGCGGGTGGTGCTGCTCGGCGACCTGAACGGCACCGGCGACGACCGCGCATTCGCCGGTATCACCGCGCGGCTCCGCTCGGCGCAGCGCGAGGCCGGGGACGGCTTCGGGTTCAGCTGGCCGGCGGCGTTCCCGATGGCGCGGATCGACCAGATCCTGGTCCGCGGCGTGAAGCCGCGGAGCTCGTGGGTTCTGCCGGCCACCGGCAGCGACCACCTGCCGGTGGCGGCCCGGATCAGCGGGTGAACACCGCGCCGGAGCGACGCTCCGGCCTCCAGCGAAAGAACGAACCGCGGCGCGGCACTGTCGGCGCCGGATATTCGACCGGAAAGGACCGTGGGCATGGACTCGGATTCGGTGCGTGGAATCGGGCGGAGACGGCTGGTCAAGTGGAGCGGGTTGACCGCCGCCGGCCTGGTGGCGGCCGGCGTGCCGTCGATGAGCGCCGCGACCGGCCACGCCGCCTCGCCCCCGACCGGTCCGTCCGAGAACGACCGGATCCCACCGGACACCCTCCCCGGCGGAGCCTATGACCGGTACGTGGCGAAGCTGGCTGCCGAGGGCAAGTTCTCCGGCGCGATCCTGCTCTCGCACCGGGGCCGGACGGTGTTGTCCCGCAGCTACGGCATGGCCGACGAGAAGAAAGGGATCCGCAACCAGGAGGGCACGGCGTTCACCCTCAGTTCGGCGGGCAAACCGTTCTTCGCGGTGGCCATGCTGCAACTGGCCCAGCAGGGCAGGCTGCGGCTGACGGACACGGTGGGCGCCCACCTGACCGGCTTCGCCGACGACGTCGCCGAGCGGGTGAACATCCACCATCTCCTGTCCGGCACCTCCGGCCTGGACGCGCCGGACGAGGACGTGCGACGTGTCTTCAAGAGCCGCGACGAGGTGCACGAGTACTACGAGCGGCGGGCCCGGCAGGCGAGACTGGTGGGCGTCCCGGGCACTCCGAACACCGCCCACGCCGAACCGGAGGTCACCATCTCCGCGCTGATCGTGGAGGCCGTCGCCGGCACGACGTACTGGGACTACGTCCAGGAGAACGTCTTCAAGCGCTGCGGCATGACCGGCTCCGGTTTCTTCACCCGGCCGCAGTGGCTGACCGACGAGCACATCGCGCACCCGTACATGAAGGTGGACGGCGGCAGCGTGGTGGACGCCCTCCACAACCTGGACAAGGGCAGCTCGAACCCGTACGTGCTCGGCAAGAACCCGGGCCGCGCCTTCATCGACGCCCCCGGTGACGGCGGCTTCGCCACCGCGCCGGACCTGGCCCGGTTCGCGCACGCCCTGGGCGACGGCACGGTGCTCGACCGCCCCTGGGCCGACGTGCTCACCTCGGCCAAGATCCCCCACGGACCGGCGTCGTTCGGCGCGTACGGGATCCCGATCAGCATCGTCAACGGCCAGTGGATGTACCAGCGCGCCGGCGGCAATCCCGGTGTCGGCGCCAACTGGAGCATCTACCCGGACACCGGCTGGGTCGGCGTCATCCTCACCAACCGCGACGTCGACGGCGGGTCGCTGGTCGACATCATGGGCCAGGAGATGAAGGCCGTCACCGGCGCCGAACCGGACCCCGGCTCAGGCGGCTGACCGGCCTACCGCAGCCCGCGGGGCTGCGCGTCCCTCCACGCGCGGTCGAACAGGACGGGGACGGGCCCGGACGGGACGGCGGCCATGTTCGCCAGGGAGCGGCGCTCGTCCGCCATCGGCAGCAGGCGGATCTTCGGCACCTCGATGGGAAGGCGCGGCGCCTTGTGCTCCCGCCAGGCGCCGTGCACGAACAGCGAGCGTCCGGCACGCGCCCTGGTGGTGCTCAGCACGAGGCCCGTACCGCCGAGTTCGGCGGCCGCCGCCTTGAACCGGGCGGGCTTCCAGCCGGTCCACTCCTTCACGTTGCGGTCGGACGGGTCGGGCAGGGCGAGCAGCATCAGGTACAGGGCCGCCGCGTCCTCGCCCAGCCGGTGGGTCTCCGCGCATTCCTCCACCAGCTGCGGCACCGAGCGTGCCGGGTGCTGCTCCCAGCCCGGCGCCAGGTCCGCGTCGCCGGCCAGGTGCGCGCCGAGCGCGGCGAAGTCGTCGCTGAGCAGGAGACGCAGGTCGGCCAGTGCGGGAAGCCCGGAACCGCCGGGCACCACCTGGGACGGCAGGGTCGCGTCGTAGTAGTCGTCGAGGATGTCGAGGAGCGGGTCGTCCGGCCCCTTCACCGCGGCCGGATCCACCCGCAGATGGCGGAGGCGCAGGACGTCGTCCTCGACGAGCGTCACCGCCGGATGGGCGGTGAGCACGTCGGTGGGCGGCGGGTCGCCCATGAGGTGGTTGCTCTGCAGCGAGAACAGGGTGCGCGGACCGGAGGCCTCGCGCAGCCGGGAGATCGCGGCTCCGACCGCGGGCCGCAGCGGATCGCCGGCCGGGGTCCGGTAGGCGAGCCAGGCGGCGACGCGCGGCAGGGCGAGCGGGTCCGGCTCTCCGGCGAAGGCCGAGCCGTCCGCGAGGCAGTCCGCGCCGGCGGCGACACGGCCGATGAGCACCCACGGCCGCAGCGGTGCCCGGCCGCTCCGCCACGGCCACGGGGCGTTCAGGCCCGCGCGCGGCACCGGAACCTCGCCCTTGGGCTGCGTGATCTCCTTGAGCGCGCGGGGCAGCAGCCCGGCGGGCACGGGGAACGGGGCCCCCGACCGCTCCGAGCACCACGCGAGCGCGCGGTCGACCGCCGGGCCCGACGTCCACAGCTCCTCCGGGTCGTCCGGCAGGAGCCGCTCGTAGAGCCTGGTGTAGAACTCGGGCGGCCGCAGCGCCCTGAGGCCCTCCCTCACCTGGTCCGTCTCCGAGTTCCACCCCGAACCGAAGTGGACCAGCCGGACGGGGTCGTCCTCACCCAGCTGGTACGGCGCGGACGAGACCGCCCCCTGGAGCACGACGGCCGCCTCGGTCTCCGACAGGCCCGTCTTCTCCGCGAACGCGGCCGTCAGTTCAGGGCTGATCTGAGGACGGTCCCGTTCGCGCCAGAGCTCACTGAAACGCGCGAACCAGTCGCGGGAGCGCACCGGCTCCAGCACGCAGGCGTCGAGCAGGCGCGCACCGGCCGCCGCCAGCGGGCCCTCCTCGGCGAACTTCCCCTCGGGCGCGTACTCCAGGAGCAGCCGTTCCGGGGGCACCCCGTACTTGGCGCTCACCACCAGGGCGACGGACGTGGGCGTGCGGAACGCCATCCCTGGCATGGCCATGCCGCCCTTCGTGTCCTCGGGCAGTTCGCAGCGCACCACCCGCCAGCGGCCGGGCTCGCCCGACACGAAGGGGTAGGACGCGTAGGCGGCCGGCCTCCGGTACGAACGCGCCCTCGACCTTGAGGGGACGCCGGTGTGCACGGCGGTGTTGATGTGGTTCGGCCGGAGTTCCAGTCCGATCAGGTTGCCGTCGAACTTGCCGCTCGGCGTGCCCATGTCGCCGTCCCAGACGGGCGCGCCGGAGCCCGCCAGGTCCATGAGCCAGCCGCACTGCCGCACGACCGGGTCGGCCTTCTCCTTCGGGGCCTCCTTCGCCTCCTCTCCGGGGGTGAAGCGGCGGACGAGGCGTTCCAGCCCCACCCGGCAGTTGACCGCCGTGACCAGCGAGAACGCGACCCTGTCGAAGGTCTCCCTGTCCTGCTCCTTCAGCTCCGGCAGCGCCTCGGAGAGGGCGATGAAGTTCGGCCCCGCCACCGAGCGGCTGATGTAGTGGGGCACCAGGAGCTTCATCAGCTCCTCGACCCGCTCGCGGGTGAACTTCTCCGGCAGGTCGGCCATGAGCAGCGCCATGACGTCCACCGCCGCGAACTCCCGCGCCGTCTCGGCGTCCTTGAGCAGCAGATCCACGGCCACGCCCACGTGCACGAACCGGGCCAGCAGCATCCGCAGCCCGTATAGGTCGACGCCCTCGCGCAGCAGGGCGCGCTCGCGGGCGCACCACGCGCGCACCTCCTCGTGCCCGATCGGGTTGTCGAACAGCACCGGGATCTTGCCCCAGCCCTTGGTCTCGTGCGGCTCGTACCAGGTGTTGGACGCGCTGTCCCCGACGGTCATGTCGAGGTCGCCCCGCGCCCGGGCGCGCAGCTCCCGCGCGAACCGCTCGTCCGCCAGCACGTGCCGCAGCCCGGGGCGGCGGTCGATCACCAGGTCGGGCAGGAACGCGGGGCCGAGCCGCTCCGGCGGGTCGGCGACGGGGACGCCGTGCTCCAGCAGCATGTCGATCATGTCCAGGGGCGTCCGGCTGCGGCCGGTCTCGTCGAGCCGCCAGAAACGGAACGCCACCGGCACCCCGTCGGACGCGAGCCGCGGGGCGATCCGCTCGGCCACCTCGTACAGCTCGCCGAACGGGTCCCTCCACTGACGTCGCTGCACGCAGGCGACCAGCCAGGCGGCGGCGTCCCCGCGCTGGAGGCCGGGTGTCTCCCCGGCCAGCATCGCCAGGGCGCCGCTGCGGTCGAGCAGCTTCAGCCACAGCGGCCCCTGGGCCGGATATCCCGGACGCAGCTCCAGCGCCCGCCGCGCCGCCTCCGGCCCGGACACCAGGTCCATGGCGCGGCCCTTCAGCGCGTCGTTCCAGAACGCGTCGTCGCTCAGCGACACCTCGTCCGCGTCGAAGAGGGACCGCAGGAACTCCGCGAGCTCCTCCTCGGGATCCAGCCCCGCGGCCTTGGCGATCTTCCGGAGGTCGGAGGCGAGCTGCGGGTAGACGTCGCCGCCGGCCTCGACCCGCCACACCATCACCTCGCGGAAGCGGGCGAGGCCCTCCGGCGTGGCCGCGCCCTTGGCGCCCAGGTCGCGCGCCCACGCCCGCAGGATCGTCGCCGACACCACCTCCGCGTGCTCCTCGTAGCGGTCGGCCAGCCACTCCGGATCGGGATGACGCGCCAGCGTCCGCTCCAGCTTGCGCGCGCGGCCGAACCAGGCCGCGGCCAGGTTCGGCTCGGGGGTGAGGGCGGCATCGGCCACCTCGTCCAGGAGAGTGATCAGGAGGGCGGGCGCCGACTCCTCCAGGCCCGACAGGGTCTCCTCCACGGCCGGCTTGTAGAAGGAGCGCCAGCGCCCGGTCCGGACCTCCAAGGTGTGGATCTTCTCCACCGCGAGCCGCTCCGCTTCGGGATGCGCCTCGATGATGCGCTCGGGGAAGGGCACCACGCCGGCGTAGGGGGCGGGCACGCCGGTCTCGAACAGGCACTCCGGCTCCCACCCGTCCACCGCCATCAGCATGTCGCGGTAGCGGACGGCCGACTCCCCGAGCACCTGCGTGAACCTGCGGTCGTCAGGGCCCACGTAGGTCCGCGCGCACAGCCCGCCTTCGACCGGCCCGGTGGTGAGCGTGACCCCCGCCTCGTCGAGCGCCTCCGCCCAGAACGGGTCGGCGTCCGCCAGCGCGCGGGGGACGCTCACCCCGTCGGCCGCCCACGAGCGCGCCGCCTCGCCGCACTGCTCCTCATGGCGCTTCAGGTACCGCCGCACCACGAACATCGCGGACAGACCGGGCGTGCCTCCCAGCTGCTCGGGAGCCTGCTGGAGCCTCCGCCCCCGGGGATTGCGGTAGACGACCTCCAGATCGTCCGTGAACTCCGCCGTGTACCCGTCGGCCTCGATCCGCCACCCCATAAGCCCCGCGGCCCCCCATCTCGATCTTGACGCGCCAGCGTACGCACGATGACCGACATCGGCCACCGGAGCATCGCCACCGCCCGCGACGTCGACGGCGGGTCACCGGTCGACGTCCCGGGCCGGGAGATGAAGCGCGACGACGCACATGAGTCCTCCCAGGAGGGCCCCGGGAGGACTCGTGCCGGCGCGGAGGACATGCTCGCCGTCGTTATCCGGCTGCTCCCGGTCTCACGGCGGAGGCGGCCGCGACGGCCGTGGCCAGAGGATCGCTCGCGGGGCGGCCGAGGACGTCGGCGAGGTCAGGGCCGGTGCCGTCGAGGAAGCCGTGCCGGACGCCCGTCGCGATCGAGATGAGCATGGGCGGCTGGAACGGCAGCAGTTCCGGCACGTTCAGGAGCCGGTGCCGGTACTCGCCCAGGCCGATCGTGCGGTGGGGGACTCCGAGCCGTCCGGCCACCTGCGCCGCCGTGATCGGCGTGCCGGTCAGCTCGTAGGTGCGCCCGCCGTGCCGTGCCGGATCCTCCGCGATGATCGCCGCGGCCTCGGCGAGGTCCGCACGGGCGACCGCGGCCAGGGCGCCGTCGCCGAACGCGGACTCCACGCCGTCGCCGGTCCACATCAGCAGACCGCCGAACAGTTCGGCGTACAGGCCGTTGCGCAGGATCGTCCACCGCATGCCGCAGGCGCGCACGAGCCGTTCGGTCGCGCGATGCGCGAGTGCGAAGCCGAGATGGTCGCCCCCGCCGGACAGGCTCGTGTAGATGACATGGCGGACGCCATCACGGGCGGCGGCGTCCAGGACGGCCGCGTGCCGCTGGACGACCTGGTCGTCCTCGGCGTAGCCGGCGGAGACCAGCACCAGGGTCGACACCCCGGCGAGGTCGATGCCGCCGGGGTCGTCGAAATCGAGGCGCCGCATCCCGTCCTTGGGCGTGCGGCTGCCGCCTGTCGCGCTCGCGCCGCGGGCGTGCAGCGCCGCGAGAGTCGCCGAGCCGAGGCTCCCGTTCGCTCCGGTCACCAAGATCATGTGTGTCACGGTCTTCCGTAGTGGTTCTCTTCGGTAACTACGCTTGATCTTGATTCGCCCGCGCGCCGGCCACAAGGAGGCAGTTTCATGTCACCCACGCACACCGGGGTAACCGCCGCACCAGCCGCCCTCGATCCCTGCGGGCGCGCGGACCACCCGGACTGCGGGATCCGCGAAGTCCTGGACCGCATCGGCGACAAGTGGTCGGTACTCGTGGTCGTCGAACTCGCCGGCGGGCCGCGCCGCTTCCGGGAACTGCAGCGCGCGATCGACGGTATCTCCCAGCGCATGCTCACCCTCACCGTGCGCAGGCTGGAACGCGACGGACTCGTCCTCCGCACCGTGTATCCGGCCGTCCCGGCCCAGGTCGACTACCGCCTGACCGAGACCGGCGACAGCCTCACCCACCTGGTCAAAGCACTCGCCGACTGGTCTCTCACCCATCGCGACGCCATCGCCGAGGCCCGGCACCGATACGACCAGACCAACCCCGACCACGACATCCGCTAACGGGCCCCGCAGCCGCCGCACACGCCGCCTGCCGGAGCGGTGGCTAGTCGAGCCATGTCCCGGCGCGCATGATGACCCTGCCGCGTAGTTCCGGCTCGCCGCGCCAGGCGCGCACGGTCTCCGGCACTACGCGCACGTAGACGAAGGGGTCGACCTCCGTACGTGGGTCCCATCCGAACTTGGCGGCGAAGGCCTCTGCCGCGTCATCGGGCACCTCCTGGTCCGGGAAGCACTCCGCCTTGCCTTGGAGGAGCACCACGTCGAAGGTGTCCGGCAGTGCCAGGCGCACGCGCGGCTCATCGCGGGCGTTCCGCACGGTCGCGGAATCGGCGCCGGTGCACACCCACACCGCTCGCCCGTCCCACAAGAACCACAGCGGCACCTGATGCGGGCCGTGATCAGGATGCGCTGTCGACACCCACACATCCCGTTCGCCGACAAGCCGTTCCAGGGTGTGGCGCCTACGCTCCGCCACCTGGCGGCGAACAACTTCCATGAGCGCCGACCCTAGCCAGCAGATTCAAAGCGCACATGGGGCGCGAGACCTACTCCCAGCGACCGACACGGCCGAGGACGGATGGGCGGCGCTGTGGAACGGCGATGACGCGCACGACCCGGAAGCGACGGGGATGCTCAGCGCCATCGTCGCACCCCTCGCCGCCGGCGAGCTCCCCGTCTGGACCGCCGCGACCTACGACGGCGACCTGGTGCTCGTCCCCTCCGACCGCCTTGAGGAAGCCGGCACCGTACTTCGCCGCGCCGGCCACCAGGTGGCCGTATGACTGGACGCGCTGGAGTTCCGGGAGAGCGGACGGGCCCTCAGCCTGAAACGCCTGAAGCAGCAGCACGGTGCCCTCCGCATTGCGCCGCACAGGCTCACCATTCAACGAGAGCGCGGGTGGGACACGTACCTCCTCACGTACCGTCCGTTCAGGAGTGGTCCATCCCTCCGCCCTGAAGCGGACCGATCACGCCTGCTCGCCCCGTCCCCGGACGGATTCGGCCAGAGCGCGGGTGCCGTGCACGGAGACTCAGCTCCAGTGATTAACGGGCAACCGTTTTCCGCCCCCCGGACCCGCTCGCCTGACGCGGCCGCTCAGATCATGGTGAGTACCTGGTGGCGGCGGACGTAGTAAACGCGTGGGTTGTGGTTATGGGGGCCGTAACCGGTGGTTCCGACGAGGAGAAGGTAGGTTCCGGCGGGGATGCTGGGCCAGTCGTGAAACCACGCGTCCTGGCGGTTGCCGGTGGCGTCCCAGACGATGATTGCCTTGGCGCCCGTCCTGGCACGCTGGTAGACGTGCTCGACAAAGGCGAGATGGCCGTCTCGCCCATCTCGAAAGCGGAGTTCCTGGACGGCCTGCTGCCGAAGGGCCAGGCGCTCGGCCTGCCGCGCCGAGTGGCCGCGCAGTGCCCTCCCACCGAGCCAGACGAGTGAGACGATGACCGCGACCAGCAGGGCGAAGGCGATCAGCGACGCTACCAAGGAGCACGCCTCCCAGCCGTGTCGGTCCGGGCGCTGCGTGGAGAACGTCTGATCCAGCCCACGGCAGGTCAGTCAAACGGTTCCCGCCCCCGCCTCGCAACCAAATCCCCACCTCCGTCCCATTCTGGACGCGAGAGCCGACGGCGCGACAACCAAGCTCTTCCCGGACCATCGGACGGTCATGACGCCCCCGCGAGGGTCGTGGTGCTTCTGAGGGGCGTCACTGCCGATGCCCCTCGCCCCCGTCATACTTCCGCGATGACGATCACCTACGAATGGCGAGGCGACTTTGAGAACGCAGCGGTCAATGCGCTGCATGCCGAGGGTTTCGGCCACCGGGTCATGGATGTCGACTGGCTCACTCAAGTACAGCGGCACAGCCTGGGCTGGGTCTGTGCGCGCCGCGACGGTGAACTCGTCGGCTTCGTCAACGTCGCGTGGGACGGCGGTGTCCACGCTTTCATCTTGGACACGATGGTCGATGGGGGCCACCGCCGCTCGGGTATCGGAGCGGGACTCGTCGCTGAGGCCGCCCGGCAGGCCCGTGCGGCCGACTGCGAGTGGCTGCACGTCGACTTCGACGACGACTTGAAGGCCTTCTACTTCGACGCTTGTGGCTTCGAACCGACGATGGCGGGTCTGATCGCGCTCTGATACTCCAGCCGTAAACCGTGATCTTGCTGATGAGGCCCCGAGCGGGGGCAGGGGGCCGGCCACCGGGACTCACCGGACAGGGCCTAGGGCTCCCGCCTGGCCTTACTGCTGCTTAAGGTCCGTGAGCAGCGCGCGGAACGCGACCGGGGCGAGCAGGAGCTTCGGCCCGTCCGGGTCTTTGGAGTCTCGCACCCCAATCCCTTCGACGAGAGTCGCCAACTCCACGCACGCTCCCTCTTGGTCGTTGCTCCGCCGCGACTTGCGCCAGGTCACATCGTCCACCGGTCAATCGCCTTTCGTATGAATTCGCTAGTGTCGCCGACACTCATGGAACGCGCCTGCAACTCCGCAAACGCACCGATGACGTGCAAGATATCCTGTGGTTCGTCGGATGTGATCCCTCCGGGCGAAGTCTCCAGATAGACGAGTTCTTCGCGGGTGGGCTGCGTGGCGATGTTGAAAGATCCGGAGATGCCGCGGTAGTAAGCGATCGGCGCAATCTGGAGGGTGACGTTCTTCTGTTGCGACACCTTCAGCAAGTGCTCACACTGTCCACGCATCACCTCAGGGCCGCCGACATCGCGCACGAGGACACTCTCATCCATAACGACTATAAGCCTGGGTGGGGTCTCGCGGGAGAGGATCTGTTGCCTGAGGAGACGCCGCTCGACGGCGGCCTCGCTCGGGAGGAGGGCCTGAGCGTACTCCTTCGTCTGAAAGAGCCCAGGCACGAAGGTTGCCTCGTAGGCGCGGAGGAGGTCGGCTGTTGCTTCGGCCTCGGAGTAGTTGGCGAAGAACTTAGGGTAGGCCGCCGCGCGCAGATGCTTGGTCCAGACCGTCGTGAGTTGCTCGCCGGTGCCTAACGCCTGGTCTAGGCGCTGAGCGAAGTCTTTGCGGCAGCGGGTGTTGCCGCTTTCGACCTGCGAGACGTACGAGGGCGTCACCGATAGACGGTTGGCGAGTTCTGTCCGGGTGATGCCGACGTCCTCCCGCAGGCGTCTGACTTCCGCGCCGAAAGCCCTCAGCGCGGGGGACGGCTTGCGCTTGGCCATGACGAGACCTCCAGTGGCTCTGAACTGGAATTAAGTGATTTTGAGTCCTCGGTGTGCGTCTCGGGGCTTCCGTCTTCACATTACGCCTTGGAGTGGATTCTGTGCGGGGAGTTACCGGAAGTCGGAGGTGATCGTTCATGGAGTGCCCCGCGGAGATCGTGGTGCCGGTTCGGGCCGAGTCGGTAAAGGTGGCCCGGGATTGGGTCGAGGCCGTCCTGGGGACGTGGGGCCAGGACGCCTATGTGGCGAAAGTCGTGGTGTCCGAACTGGTCACGAACGTCTTGCAGCACACCAGAAGCGCGACCACGACCGTACGGGTCGTCCAGGCGGACAAGGGAACGGTCGTGGAAGTCTTCGACTCCTCCAACGCCCTGCCGATGGCGGGCTCGGCGCACCTTCTGAGCGAGGGTGGACGTGGGCTGGCGATGCTGGACGTCCTCGTCAAGGAATGGGGTACGCAACCACTCGGCGGCGGTGGAAAGGCCGTATGGGCGCTGCTCCCTGAAAGCACGTCGTGAACGACGCCGACGCACTGGTTTCCCTACGCGAGCGTTACTCGTCCTGGGAAATCTCCCTGAACCATGGCATGTGGCAGGCCAGGGGGCGCGTTCTCATCCGTTCGTCTTCCCCGAGCCTCTTGCAAGCGGCGATGGACGGCGAGCCTCCATTTCCGTCACGCCTTGCGAAGGACCGAGTCCGGGTAGCGGCGAACGGATCCTCAACGCCGCAACCGGAGGCGCCATACGGAGCGCCTGAACCAGGATGCGGTCGATGGTGGCGCGGCGCTCTGCGGGTAGTGCGTGCAGCCGTCCGGAAGCGGCGGGGAAGGCACCTTGGTGTCACTGCCTGAAGGGGCGGTCAGCGGCGTCCTGCGTGGGTCAGGGCGTGCTCGGCCTGGGCGGCCATGGTGTGGACGAGGTCCTCTGCGGAGGGCAGGCCGCTGATCAGATCGACGCCCTCGCCAACCCAGTCTTGGGGCGACGGGTGTCGAGATCAAGGGAGTGAGGTTTTTGCAGCGGGTCTATGCCGTGACGCGAAAGAAGGGCGGCCGGTGCGGTGAGCACCGGTCGCCCCTCGAAATGTGGTTCCACAGCCGCCAGGGCTAGGGCAGGTTCACCCTGCCGTCACCCCTGGTCGGGCATGGTCGTCTTCTGCTCGAAGGCGCGTTGCTGACGCTCCGCCGCCTGCTGGTCGGTTTCCGGCTGCCGCGTGCCCGGCCGCTGCTGGCTGCGCTCCTCGTCGTCGCCGAGGTCCGGCGGGTCGAAGTTGAAAAGATTCGCCATCGTCTCTTCCTCCTCTTGTTCGCTTCCTACGGTCGGCGCTAAGTGCCGACACCGATAATCGTCCGGGGTGGGTCGCGAATGTCCAGTGAGACGCGTCACGGTGGGCAGATGGGATATCCCGGTGAACAGTTACCCGGTGGTGAGATCTCGGTGCGTCCTCGTGGACGTCTGGACGAGACTGCCGAAAGGACGGGGGGCCCGCCGGACGGCAAGAGTTCGAGCGCCAAGAGGCCGGCCGTCGCGCGTGGCGTTGCGGGTCAGCGGCTGCCGACGAAGTCCGGAGGAGCGAGATACGGCTTCGGGCAGCCAGCAGCCGTCCGCGTCGTCGCTACGGAAGGCTGTGGTCCCGGAGGCCGGATGCGGGTCAGTCGTGGGTGACGCCGCCCGATCCGCCTGCGCCGTTCCTCCGCCGCGGTCCAGCGACAGGAGGACTTCGACAGGCTCAGCTGTCGGGATGAACGTTGTTGATCACGATGGTCTCGCCCATGACCAGGTAGTACACCGTCATGTCGTCTCGGGTGACCACATAGTGGGCGTGATCGAGCTCCTCGATGCCGAGAGGTTTGGCGTCGGGCGGCACCGGGTCAGTGAGCAAGGACATGATCACCAGTTGGACTGCGGTGCGGTAGTGCGGTGCCATCGCGGCGATCTGCAGCCGAATGGACCTGGTCATCGTGAGGTGGTCAGGCAAGCCAGTCCCCTGAGGCGATCTGCTCACGGGTGTAGACCTCGTAACCCGGCGGGGTCTTGCCGGCTTCCAAGTAAGGCCTGATTCGCGTGGCCTCTCGATCGGCTTCTCGAGCCGCCCGCTCAAGGCGGAGTTCCTGGAGTTCCCGCCACTCCTGCTCGGTGACCAGTACGACCGGGTCCTTGCCGTTCTTGGTGATACGGGGATGCGCGGCCCGGTGCACGACGGCTGCGTGGAGATCGCCGAGCCGCACACGAGCTTCTTTGATCGGGTAGGACTCCATCGTGCAACCATAGTGCACACAGTGATCTGAGTGTGCACTTTGTACACCGCACCCCGCTGAGGCGACTGAGACGGAAGCGCTGACGGGCTGGTCGGGTGGGATGGGGTCAGTCGTGGGTGTTGGTTTGGATTTCGCTGACGGCGAGGGGGGTGGGTTCGGAGGTCATGGTGTAGTCGTCGAGGCCGCCGCCGCAGGGGGCGCCGGTGCAGGTCCAGGCGAGCCGCCAGGTGATCGTGGCGGTGATCTGCCAGGCGCCGCCCGGCTGGCCCGTCGAGGAGCGCCTGTAGGTGTAGCCGCAGGTCTTCCCGTTCTTGCTGCCCGCGTCGTTGCAGACGATCTGGGTCTCGCCGAGGTTCCAGTTGACGGACGCGGGGGTCGCCGTCGCCTGGACGGTCACGCCGCCCTCCGAGATCGGGTCGGTCTTGACGACGGTGAAGCCGTCCACCCAGAGGTTCGTCCGCAGCCGGACGAAGGTCTTGTCCTTGGGGGCCGTGTAGGCGGTCGGCACGGGGAACGGGGCAGAGGCCCTGGCGCGCTGCATCATCGTCCAGACGTCGGGCGGCTGGGCCGCGGGCGGCGCGTTGCCGCCGGGGCCGTCGACGCCGTCCACGCCCTGGTTGTCGGTCAGGCCCACGGGGGCGGGCGGGGCCACCGGGCCGCTGACGCCGCCCGATCCGCCTCCGCCGTTGCCTCCGCCGCCTCCGCCGCCGCGCCCGCCGGTCACGCCGGACAGGTTGCAGTCGAGGCCCTTGTTCGCGACGCCGCATCCATCGGCGAGGGCTTCGGCCGGGGCCGCGAAGGTGGAGAGGAGGGCGGCCGCCACGGTGATGCCGGACGCGACGCGGCGCCGGGTGGGGGTGTGAGACATCGCGTGTCCTCTGGGGGATGTCAGCATGTGCGGTCCCGGACGGAAGCGGCGACCTTCCAGGAATCACCGTCGTACTGGACGGTGTACCGGTAGAGGTAGGCGCCGCCCTTGCCGCCTCCCGTCCGCTTGCCCGTCTTGGCGGAGAAGCGGTAGCCCGCGACGGTGTTGACGCAGTCGATGAGGTAGACCTTCGTGCGGTCCTTGGAGGCCGCGTAGACCCGGGGGTTCAGGGTCTTCGCGAAGCGCCAGATCTGTCCCTTGGCCTTGGTGGCCTCGACGTCGTCGGTGACCTCGGTGAGAAGGGGGTCCATCGCGACCTCGGTGAGGCCGGCGGGGTCGTTCTTCTCGTAGGCGGCCTGGTAGGCGGCCTGGTAGGCGCGGTAGCGGGCGAGGACCGTCTTGAAGAGCTGGTCCGTCGGGACCGCGGTGGGAGAGGCGGCGGGGGTGCCGCCGGTGTCGAACCGGCCGTTGGGGGAGAGTTCGCCGCTGGCGGACGACCCGGACGAGCCGCATCCGGCGGCCGCGCACACGGCTAGGACGGCCGTCAGGCAGGCGGCGCGGCGAGGCCCCAGAGGGGAGGAACGTATGCGCATCGCCATCCCTGAGCGGCAGCAGACAACGGGCCGAATACGCGCGAAAGCTTACAGAGATGCGTGGGGCGAGAAAAGGGATTCGTTGCGTCCCGCTTGACCTCGACCTTGCTTGAGGTACCAGGCTCTGGGTGAACGAGCTGATGGAGGAGCCGATATGCGTGCTGTGTGGTTGAGGGAGTTCGGCGGGCCCGAGGCGCTGGTGGCGGGGGACGCGCCCGATCCGGTGCCGGGTGAGGGCCGGGCGCTGGTCGAGGTCGAGTTCGCCAACATCACGTTCGTGGAGACGCAGATGCGGTCGGGCACCGGTCCGATGCCGGTGCGGTGGGAGCCGCCGATGATTCCGGGCAACGGGGTCGGCGGGGTGGTCACGGCGGTCGGAGACGGGGTGGACGCCGCGCTCGTCGGCCGGCGGGTCGTCACCAGCACCGGCGGTACCGGCGGCTACGCGCAGAAGGCCGCCGTGGACGCGAAGGGCCTGTTCGAGGTGCCGGACGGCCTGGCGCTGGACGACGCGATCGCGTTGCTCGCCGACGGGCGCACGGCGGTGATGATGACGCGCGCGGCCCAGATCCGTGAAGGCGAACGCGTCCTGGTGGAGGCGGCGGCCGGCGGGGTCGGGTCGCTCCTCGTCCAGCTCGCGAAGGCGCGGGGAGCGACGGTCGTCGCGGCTGCGGGAGGCGCGCGCAAGACCGAGTCGGCCATGCGGCTGGGGGCGGACGAGGCCGTCGACTACGGCGAGCCGGGCTGGGCGGGGAAGACCGGGCCGGTGGACGTCGTGTTGGACGGGGTGGGCGGGCATGTGGCCCGCGAGGCGTTCGGCCTGCTCAGGACGGGCGGGCGGATGGTCAGTTTCGGGCTGGCGAGCGGGGAGCCGGCGAACATCCCCGAGGAGGACGCCCGGGAGCGGGGAGTGACGCTGGTCTGGCCCAAGGCCACGCCGGAGGAACTGCGGGAGTTCACGGAGCACGCGCTGCGCGAGGCGGCGGCCGGACGGCTCACGCCGGTGATCGGGCAGCGGTTCCCGCTCGACGGCGCGGCGGACGCCCACGCCGCGATCGAGGCGCGCGAGACCGTCGGCAAGACCCTGCTGGAGGTCAGCCGACCCTCTTGAGGAACGCGACCAGCGAACGCTCGTAGGCGGCGGGGTCGACGTTCCAGGACTCGGTGTGGTCGCCCGGCGTGGGGATGTGGGTGACCGTGCCGGGCGGCGCCTTCCTGGCGAAGGCGAAGGCGGGGCCGTTGGCGACGGTCGCGTCGTCCTCGGTGGTGAACAACAGGACCGGCGTCCGCAGGTGGGGCGCGTACCGGCGCATGTCGAAGTCGGCCAGGTCGATGCCGATGCGCCACTGCAGGACGCGCTTGGCGATGCCGGTCATGAAGGCGGGCAGGTGGCGGGCGTCGCCCTGCTTGTCCAGGGTGGCGCTCCAGTCCAGTACGGGGGAGTCGAGCACGACGCCGCGCACGAACGACGGGTCCCGCTGCAACGTCGTCATCGCCATCGCGCCGCCCATCGACCACCCGTACAGGACGACGCCCGTCGCGCCGTGTGCGCGTGCGTAGCCCATGGCGGAGACGACGTCGTGCCATTCCTTGTCGCCCAGATGGTTGCGGCGGTCCTGCGAAGGGGGCGCGCCCACGTCGTTGCGGTAGGCGATGGACAGCATCGGCATGCCCAGCGAGTGGACGGTGCGCATGACGCGGAACGTCTCGGCCTTGTCGGCGTTGCGCCCGTGGACGCCGATGACCCAGGTGCCCTTGTCGGACGTCCCTGGGACGAGCCACGCCGGCATGGGCCCGACCTCGGACGGATAGGTGACGTCCTGGAACGGCAGCCCGAGCGCCGTCTTCGGGTCGCCGTCGTACATCCAGTGGTCGATCATCGCCGGGGCGTCCTTCACGAGGGCGCCCTCCACGGGCGACACCTTCCGGACGACGTGCTCGTCGTTCCCGCCGACGACGGGCCCGAGCAGAGCGCGCCCGCCCTTCCAGACGAGGGCCCAGGCGCCGGGGCGCTCCGTCCCCGGCTCGCGGGGCAGCGTGACGGTGCCGTTGCCCGCGTCCTCGATGGTCAGCGGGTACTCGGCGGAGTGGTCGACCTCGATGGCGACGCCGGCGAAGTACCAGCCGATCCCGCCGACGAGCGCGCACAGCAGCGCGGTGATCGTGACGACCGCCGACATCAGCGGGCGGGCACGGCGGCGGCGCCGGCGGTGCGGCGGGCCGGGGGACGCCGGGACGGATGATGCTGGTGCAGCGGTGGACACGACATACGAAAGTAGCCTCCCGCGAGCGTCGCCAGTGCCCGGGGCGGCGCGCAATACATTGATCAGTGCGGTTAACCTGCCGATCAGGTGCCATAGGGGGAGCCATCGGGACGGAGGGACGCGCGGTGACGGGCCAGGACGACCGCGTCGCGGAGTTCGAGAGCCGGATCGCCGAGTGCGCGCGGCGGCTGGCCCCGCCCGGGTGGCGGCGGCTCGACCTGCGCTGCGCCGCTACCGTCGCCGTGAGCGACGTCGCGCTGGCGGTGCTGACGGGCGAGGGCCGGATCGTGGCGGCCGAGGGCGTCCCGGAGGAGCTGACCGGCCTGCTGATGGATCTGCGCCGCGCGCTGTACGTGTCCGAGCGGGGCAGCTGGTTCTCGATGACCATGATCATCGAGCCGGGGCCGGTGCTGTGCCTCTACAACCGCGACTTCGATCCGCTGTGGGACCCGCCGATCCCGGTGGAGTGCTGGCGGCGCGACCAGATCGTGATGCCGCGGGACGGCGAGAACGTGCCGGGGTGGCTCCGCGACCGGCTGGAGGGCCGCGAGCCCGCCGCGCCGCCCGACGCCGCGCCGCCCGCGCCCGACGCCGGGCCGTTGGACCCGGCCGAGCAGATGGAGCTGCTGTCGGACCGGTTCGCGCTCCTGATCGCCGACCAGGCCCCCGCGCTCTGGGAGCGGGTCTACGGGCACTACCAGGCGGGCGCCGGGATGCCCGCGATGACGTGCCACTCCGCCGACGGCGCCCGGACGTCCTGGACGGCGCCCGCCGCGGCCGCGGCGCTGCTCGACCGGCTCCGCGCCGGGACGCGGGCGTTCCAGGGCTCCACATGGTCCCGGATCGACTTCGAGGTCCGGTACGAGGACGGGGCCGTGCGCTGCCGCGCGAGCTTCGCCCACGACGACGAGCCGCGCCCGCCGCGGTCCGGTCTGCGCCGGGCCAGGATCTTCGACCACGCGGGCCCGGACGGGAGCCGTCCCGCCGTGTCGCGGCCGCCCGTCCCGCCGGACGAGGCCGGCCGCGTGGCCGGGTACCTGCGGCAGGCCCCGACCGTCATGGCGGCGCGCTCGAACGCCCCCGACCGGCTCGACCCGTCGCGCGGCGCGGCCGTGCCGCTGACCTTCCACACCGACGGGACGTGGGTGTGGTCGGGCGCCGTGGCCTACTACCTGACCGAGCACGGCGTCCCGCCGGAGCCCGATCTCGTCGCGCACATCAGGGCCGGCGGGTTCCGCGTCCCCGAGGTGGACGAGGAGACCATGGACGCCGCGAACGCGGCCGTGACCGGACGCGCCGCGCCCGAAGGCGCCCCGACCGGGTCAGGGCCCGACTGGGCGGGGGCGCTCCAGCACCGCCTCGACCAGCTCCGCGTCGACCGCGCCGCCTACCGCATCAACGACGCGGCCGAGGGCGTCTGGTGCCTGACATCGCGGCCGGGCCGCTGGTCGGTGTTCCAGATGCGCGACGGTGAGCGCCGCAAGGAGGCCGTCTTCGACGACGCCGAGCAGGCGTCGGCGCACCTGCTCGGACGGCTGCTGCTCGACCCGCGCCACACCGTGGGGGACGGGCCGTTCACGCCGCTCAAGGGCGAGCCGCCGCTCTCGCTCCTGCGCGACCGCCACGTCATGGAACTGGCCGAGGGAATGGAAGTGGACCGCTACGGCGGCCCGGACGGCAACGTGACGTATGCGGCGCGCACGCCGTATCCGCAGCGGTCGCTGCCGCCGGAGTGGCGGGAACGCCCGTACCGCCTCTACCGGTTGCAGCGGCCCATGGAGACCCTGACGGGAACGGCCGTCCCGTGGTTCGGGCAGCCGGGCGGCGGGACGGCGCACGTGTTCCGGAGGTCGATGGCCGACCTGGTCGCCGACGGCAGTCTCGTCGAGGTTCCGGACGCCTGACCGTTTCCCGGCTCAGGCCTGGCCGATCGCCGAGACCAGCCCGAGCGCCAGCACCAGGTCGAGGTGGATGAACGTCTCCAGCTTCGCGCCCGGCGGCACGTCCGGGTCGGCGGCGAGCCTGTCCAGGACGGCGAGCGCGGCGGGGCTGCCGAGGTCGTCGGCCAGCGCGGCCTCCGCCTCGTTCGCGTACGCGCGGTCGATCGGGCGACCCGGGGACGTCGCCCACTCGGCGACCTTGCCGCGCCACGCGTCCAGCCGCTCCGCGGCCGCCGACAGCCTCCGCTCCGACAGCTCCAGAGGCTCCCGGTAGGGGACTTCCAGCATCGCCAGGCGGGCGGTCAACGGGTCCTGCGACGTCCCGTCCTCCTGCGGGACGGCCAGGCACAACGCGTCCCTGTCGGCGGTGCCGGACACGTAGACGTCGGCGTCCGGGAGGACGTCGTCCAGCACCTCGAACGGCTGGACGTTGTAGTCGTCCAGGCCCGTCGCGACGCCCGGCGTGCTCACGACCCGGACGCGACGCCCCGACCGTTCGGCGACCCGCCTCAGCAGGTCGGCGACGACCGCGCGGCGGTACGCGCCGTCCACGACCTGGACGCGCAGCCCGCGCCCGGCGGGCAGTGCCTCCGGCCGTCTCGTCCGATGATCGTGGAGCCGCAGCATGCCTCCCACCCTAGGGCGGCGCCTACAGCGGGTGGTCGGCGGCCATCGGCCCGAAGGGCGTCGGCGCGGGGCCGTCCGACCGGCGGACGGCCGCGAACCGCAGCCGCACGTAGTCGGCGACCCACCCCGACTCGCGGCGCAGCGCGGGCGCGGCCAGGTCGTTCACCCGTTCGAGCAGCGGATCGACCAGCTCCGGCGGGACGTCGGCCAGCGCGCGGGAGGCGTAGGCGCGGACCCAGTCGGCGGCGCCGTCCGGGCCCTCGGTCATCCGGGTCGGGCGGTCGGCGTGCTCCAGCAGCCGCAGCGTGAACCCGGCCTCCTCCAGCTTGGTCGCGTACGCGGCCGGCGACGGGAAGTACCAGGGCAGCTCGGGCTCGCCGAGGCCGAACACCCGCCACGCCGTCTGCATCGCGACGATCAGCTCCGCGCAGTTGCCCGCGCCGCCGAGTTCGCCGACGAACCGGCCGCCGGGGCGCAGCGCCGCGTGCACGCGGCCGATCACCGCGTCGGGGTCGCGGGTCATCCAGTGCAGGGCCGCGTTGGAGGCGACCGCGTCGAAGGACTCGCCCACGGTGAAGTCGTGGGCGTCGCCGACGATGAACGACAGCCCCGCGTGCATGGCGGTCGCCTGCGCGACCATCTCGGGGCTGCCGTCGATGCCCAGCACCTCGGCGCCCCGCTCGGCGATCTCCGCGCTGAACGAGCCGGTGCCGCACCCGAGATCGATGATCCTCTCTCCGGGCTGCGGATCGAGCAGGTCGACGAGGGGCGCACCGTGCGCGGACACGTACCCGAAGGCGGAGTCGTACGTCGTCACGGCCCAGTTCACTGTCACAATTTATCGGACACCGACCGATGGTGAGGTGGGGATGCCGTGGCGGACGTCACGTCCGAGATCCGCGTCGTCGGGGCCGAGGGCCCGGACGGCCTGACCCTGCGCACCCGCGGACTGGCCGCGAGGGGCCTCCCGGAACTGCGCGCCGACGGGCTTCCGCCCTACCTGGGGCAGGGCTGGGCGCGCGTCCTCGCCGCGCTCGCGCGGCGCCTCGCCGCCACCGGGGAGATCCCGGAGGAACTCGCGCCCGGCGTCGAGATCCGCCTCGCGCCGGCGGACGACGGCACGCTGGCCCCCGTCCCGCCGTCCGGACGCGACCTCGCCGAGTGGCGCCGGGACGTCCTGCTGCGGATGTTCCCCGAAGCCCGCGCCTGACGGACCCCTTCCTAGAATCGGATTCTGACAGCCGGGCTGGAGAAGGGTGCGCAGGGTGCCGTACGCAGAGATCGAGTACGAGGTTCGGGACGGGGTCGCCACCGTCACGCTCAACCGGCCGCAGAAGATGAACGCCTACACGTTCGTCATGCGCAACGAGATGCTCGACGTCTTCGACCGGATCGACGCCGACGACGACGTGCGCGCCGTCGTGGTGACCGGAGCCGGACGCGCGTTCTGCGCGGGCGCCGACCTGAGCGGCGGCGGCGACACCTTCGACAAGGACAAGTCCAAGGACATGTTCGCGGGGGAGGACGACGTCCTGGAGGACGGCACGCCGCGCGACGGCGGCGGGACGGTCGCGCTCCGCATCGCCCGCTGCCTCAAGCCCGTCATCGGCGCGTTCAACGGCGCGGCGGTCGGCGTGGGCGTGACCATGACCCTCCCGATGGACGTGCGGCTCGCCAGCGAGAAGGCCAGGTTCGGCTTCGTGTTCGCGCGGCGCGGGATCGTCACCGAGGCCGCCTCCAGTTGGTTCCTGCCGCGCCTGGTCGGCATCGCGCAGGCCATGGAGTGGGCCGCCACCGGCCGGATCTTCGACGCGCAGGAGGCCCTCGCGGGTCGTCTCGTCTCCCGCGTGTACGCGCCCGACGAGCTCCTTCCGGCCGCGTACGCGCTGGCGCGCGAGATCGCCGGCAACACCTCCGCCGTCTCGGTCGCCGCGATCCGGCGCCTCATGTGGTCGGGGCTGTCCGCGCCGTCCCCGTGGGACTCGCACATCGCCGACTCTCGCCTGATGGCCTCGCTCGGCGGCGGCGCCGACGCCGTCGAGGGCGTCTCGTCCTTCCTGGAGAAGCGCGACCCCGCCTTCCCGCTGCGCGTCAGCAAGGACCTCCCGCCCGAAGTCCCCGACTGGCCCGTCCGCTGAGCCTCGCCGCCCCGGGCGGGCCGTCAGCGTGGACGGCCGCCACGGGCGGGGCGAATGTGACCGAGGGTGCTCGTCCGCGCCTCCGGCCGATGGCCGCCTTCGGCCACCGAAGGCCCGTCCCGCAGACGCCGGGAGGGCGTCCGGGCATGAGGCGACCCCGGTGACATGCGGGGGAGCGGGCCGTCGCATGATGGAGGGGAAATCCCCCGGTGCGTCCCAAGGACGATCTTGATTTTCCGGACCATCGGGAAGCGTGTTGCATCGGTTACGGAGGGTATTAAGCCGCCCGAGGTAACACGTTACGGGGGTGCCTGGTGCGGATCAGGAATTGTGCCGTCATCGGCGCCGGACTCCTGCTCGCGGCCGGATGCAGCCACGCGGAGCGGCAGGCGCGGACCGCCGGGGAGCACGGCGCGATCAAGGGCAGGGCGCAGGCGACGCGGTCACCGAGACCGGCGCCGCCCCCGCCCCGGAAGATCGACTGCGATCGGGTGAAGTGCGTCGCGCTGACGTTCGACGACGGCCCCGGCCCCTACACGGCGCGGCTGCTCGACACGCTCAAGAGGAACGGCGTGCGCGCCACGTTCTTCATGCTCGGCGAGAACGTCGGCGCCCACCGCGACATCGTGCGCCGGATGGCCCTGGAAGGCCAGGAGGTCGCCAACCACAGCTGGTCGCACCCTGACCTGACCACCCTGTCGTCCGCCGAGGTGCGATCCCAGATCCAGCGCACGCAGAAGGCCGTCAAGGACGCCTCCGGTGTCGCGCCCACGCTGATGCGGCCGCCCTACGGGTCCACGAACAAGCGCGTCGAACACGCGATCGGGATGCCGCTGGTCCTCTGGAGCGTCGACACGCTCGACTGGCGCTACCGCGACGTCGCCCGCGACACGCGCGTCGGCGTCAAGGAGCCGGAGAGCGGCGGCATCGTCCTGTTCCACGACATCCACAAGCCGAGCGTCGACTCCATCCCCAAGGTCGTGGACGGACTGCGCAAACGCGGGTTCACGTTCGTGACCGTCTCGGAGCTGTTCACCGGACGGCGGCTCGCGCCGGGCACGTCCTACAGCGAGCGGACGGCGCCGCCCACGCAGGTCACGGCCAGTCCGCCGCCCGCCGGATCGTCCGCCGGCCCGGCCGCCACGAGCAAGGCCCCCGGTGCCCCGGCGCCCGACGCGTCGGCGTCCAGGGGACCGGTGCCCGGCGCCCCGGACTCCGGAGCCCCGAGCGGCCCGGCGCCCAGCGGTCTGGCCCCCGCCCCGCCCATCACCCCGAGCCCCTGACCCGCCGCCGGAGAACCGCACCGCCGGAGGGCCAGGGGCTGTTGAGAAGTGGGCCGGGACTTCGGAACCCCGGTTAGAAGCGGTCGCCGGTGGCGCCTGGACGGCCGCGCAGCAGGGCCAGGGTGGGCAGGAGCGTGGCGGCCAGGGTCAGGGCGAGCGCGGCGGCGATCACCGTGCCGAGGATCCACGGGGAGCCGTGCGGGACGGGCGCGTCCAGGACGCTCAGGCTGAGCGGGACCAGAGTCGCCGCGGCGACCAGCGTGCCCGCGGCGAGCCCCGCCGCGGTCACCAGGACGGCCTCCACCGCCATCATCCGCAGGACCTGCCGCCGGGCCGCGCCCACCAGGCGCAGCAGCCGGAACTGGCGGCGCCGCTCGCCGACGGCCAGGATCTGCGCGTTGACCAGCGCGATCGCGGCGTAGCCGACGACGACGGCCAGCACCAGCCAGGACATCCACGCCTGCGTCCGGTCCTGATCGGCGCGCAGCGCGGACAGCGCCGCCCGGTCGGCCACCCGCAGGCCGGGCTCTCCCCGGGCGAGCGTGCCCGCGAGCCGAGCGGGGTCGGTGCCCGGACGGACGGCCACCATGATCTGCGGGACGAGCCCCGTGCCGGTGTGCGGCAGGAGGGTGGCGGCGGGCAGCAGCGCGGTCTCGTAGCCGGGCCGCGTGCGGACGGTGGCGACCAGCCTGAGGGCGGCCCGGCCGCCGTCGCCCAGCCGCATCGGGACCGTGTCGCCGATCCGGTAGGGGGCGGCGAAGCGCTCCGGCAGGGCGACGGACGCGCCGTCGAGCGCGTCGAGGCTGCCGCTGGTGGCGCGGAACGCCGTCGTCCCGGTCACGCCCGAGGCGGTGACCCCCAGCAGCGCCATCGCCGGCGGCTTCGGGGCTCCCTCGCCCGCGTCGCCGTCGCCGGCCGGCGGCCCGGCCAGTTCGGCGGGCTCGATGTAGCCGGTGCTGGTCACCTGGGCCGAGGCTGCCGCGACGCCGGGACGCCGCGCGATCCGGTCGACCGCGTCCAGCGGCAGGCCCCCGGCCCGCGAGGTGACCGCCAGGTCGGCGCGGAGGCCGTCCCGGAACACCTCCCGCGCGCCCTCGGTCTGGGTGGTCTGCATGTAGGTCAGCGCGAGCGCCAGGCCGGCGGCCAGCATGACCGGCAGCACCGCGCCCGTCAGCCGCGAGGTGCGGGCCCGGGCGTTCTCGGTGGCCAGGAACCCGGCGCAGCCGGTGGCGGCGCGCAGCGGGCGGCGCAGCGCCGCCGTGACGGCCGTGGCGAGCACGGGGCCCAGCAGCGCGAACCCGGCCGTCCACACCATCGCGGCGGGGGTGGCGACTCCGGCCGCGTCGGGTCCGTCCGACTTGGCGGTGCCCCACGCGAGCGCGGCGCCGCCGCCGAGGAACGCCAGCCCGAGGACGATGCGGAACCGGCTGAATCGGTGCGTCTCCCGGGACGCGTCGGCGAGCGCCTCGACCGGCCGGGTACGGGCCGCGGCGTGGGCGGCGACGAAGGCCGCGCCGAGCGCGGTGAGCAGCGCGGTGCAGGTGCCGGCGATGACCGGGACGACTCCGGCGCGGTAGGCCAGCGTGTCCGGGACCACCCCGGCCTCGGCGAACGCCGCCAGCAGCCACCGCCCGACGTGCGGGCCGGGCAGGCAGGCCAGGCCGGTGGCGGCCACCGCCATCAGCATCGTCTCGCCGACGATCAGGCGGCGGATCTGGCCGGGAGTGGCGCCGACCGCCCGCAGCAGCGCCGTCTGCGGCCGCCGCCGCCGGATCGACAGCCCCAGCGTGGCGGCCACCACGAACACCGTCACCATGGCCGACAGGCCGCCGAACGCCGCGGCCAGCGGGATGAGGTCCTCGCCCTCGGACATCACGTCCGGGTTCTCGGCCAGCCCCCGCTCATCGCCGGTCAGCACCGAGACCTGGCGGCCGGCCACCGCCCTCTCGACGTCCCGCGCCACCTTCGCGGCGTCGGCTCCGGGCGCGGTGAACAGGCCGATCGAGTCGACCTTCCCGGGACGGCCGGCGGCCCGCAGCGCCTCGGCGTCCGCGAGGAAGGCGCCGTCTCCGGCGCCGCCGACGAGCCCGGACACCCGGTACCTCTCGACGCCGCCGCGCACCAGCGCCTCGACCGTCTCGCCGACCCGCACCCCGAGCCGGTCGGGCAGCACGATCCCGCCCTGTCCGGACGGCGCCGTGCCCTTC
Organism: Actinomadura sp. NPDC048955; assembly: GCF_040649435.1. Lineage (NCBI taxonomy): Bacteria > Bacillati > Actinomycetota > Actinomycetes > Streptosporangiales > Thermomonosporaceae > Actinomadura > Actinomadura sp. NPDC048955. The sequence goes on along the minus strand of NZ_JBEZJI010000018.1, from coordinate 43,687 downwards.
ACCAGCGTGTACGGGGCGAGCCGGGCCGACGACCAGCCGTGCCCGGCCAGCCGGCGGCCGCCGCGCGTCAGCGTGACCGGGAACGACACGTCCGCCGCCACGCCGGCCACGCCCGGCACCGAGGCCAGCTCGCCCGCGAGCCCCGCGTCCACGGGCACCCGCTCGGAGAACACCTCGTCACCGGCCGTGCCGTGGTAGCGCTGGTCGCCGCTGACCACGATCGGCGCGGCGCCGAGCCGCTGCGGCGGCGCCGCCCGGTGGATCCCCGACTCCAGCAGGCCGCCGCAGCCGATCACGATCGCCGCGCCCAGGAACATCCCGACGAACGAGGCGGCGAGCCCGCCCCTGTGGAAGCGCAGCGTGCGCAGCGCGATCCCGATCACCACAGCTCCCGCACGGTCCCGGTCCCCCGCGCGCCCGGCGCGGCGTCCTCGGCGCCCGCCGCGGGCTCGCTCCGCAGCCGGGTCATCCACTCGGCGACCCGCTCGGGCGTCGGCCGGTTCAGCGCGCCCGCGATCCGGCCGTCGGACAGGAACACCACCCGGTCGGCGTACGCGGCGGCCACCGGATCGTGGGTCACCATCACCACCGTCCGCCCCGCCTCGTGGACGACCTCGCGCAGCAGCTCCAGGACCGCCCGGGCGTTCCCGGTGTCCAGCGCGCCGGTCGGCTCGTCCCCGAAGATCACCGCGGGCCGGGTGATCAGCGCCCGGGCGATCGCCACCCGCTGCTGCTGCCCGCCCGAGAGCTCCGCGGGGCGGTGCCGGTGCCGGTCGCCCAGCCCGACGCGCTCCAGCGCCTCCTCCGCCGCGCCCCGGCCGGGTCTGCGGCCCGCCAGCCGCAGCGGCAACGTGACGTTATCCACCACCGTCAGTTCGGGCAGCAGGTTGAACGACTGGAACACGAACCCGATCCGCTCGCGCCGCAACCGGGTCAGCGCCCGTTCGCCCAGCGAGGCCAGGTCGGCCCCGGCCAGGTGCACCGTTCCCGACGTCGGCCGCTCCAGCCCCGCCGCGCAGTGCAGGAGCGTGCTCTTGCCCGACCCGGACGGGCCCATCACCGCGGTGAACGACCCCCGGTCCAACCGGAGCGTCACCCCGTCAAGGGCCGCCACGCCGCGCCTGGAACCGCCGTACACCTTGCGCACGGCCTCCAGCCGCACGACCTCGTCCGCCCCCGTCGCGGGAGTCCCGCTCGCCCGTTCAGCAACTTCCGTCATGCCGTCAATGCTGGTCGCGGGCTCGTGGCCGCCGACAGCCTCGACCGGTTGAACCCTCCGTCCACCGATCGGTGGACGGACCGCCCGCGGCGGACGCTAGCCGTCCTCGGGTTCCTCCCGGCGGGGACGGCGCCGGGGCGGCGGCTGCGGCGGAACGACCTTCGCCGCGACCATGGTCGCCTCCGGCACCTCGACGAGTTCACCGGTGCGGCGGCGCACCGCGAGCGTCCCGGCGGACCATGATTCGAGTACGCCCACGACGTCGCTGTACTCTCCCGTAGGCAGACGGCGGCGCAGCGAGATCCGCTGGCCCACGTCCGCGCCACTGATGGCCACCACCAGGCGTGCGGCGAAGCGGCCGGACATGTAGGGACCCCCATGTCGAATCGACGGGCGCGGGGTGGCCATACTATTCACAGCGAGCTTGCGGTGAGCCGTGACGTGCGGCGGGGCCGGAAATCCGAGAGGAGTCACTGACGTGACCTACGTCATTGCGCAGCCCTGCGTGGACCTGCTCGACAAGGCATGCATCGAGGAGTGCCCGGTCGACTGCATCTACGAAGGGAAGCGTCAGCTCTACATCCACCCGGACGAGTGCGTCGACTGCGGTGCGTGCGAGCCGGTTTGCCCGGTTGAAGCCATCTACTACGAGGACGACGTCCCCGAGCAGTGGAAGGACTTCTACAAGGTGAACGTGGAGTTCTTCGACGACCTCGGCTCGCCCGGCGGCGCGTCCAAGGTCGGGAAGATCGACAAGGATCACCCGATCGTCGCCGCGCTGCCTCCGCAGAGCCAGGACGACTGATCTCGGCGGGTCTGGAGCGCTCCTTCGGGGCGCCTCCTCGGGCCCGCCTGCGCCGGGAACCGGGCCGTGGTCGGGGACGACCGCGGCCCGGCGGGTTTCTCCAAGGAGGTATGGGCGTTGTTCACGCTGCCGGACTTTCCGTGGGATCGGCTCGCGCCGTACAAGGAGCGGGCGCTGGCGCACGCGGACGGCATCGTCGACCTTTCGGTCGGGACGCCCGTGGATCCGACGCCCGAGCCGATCAGACGGGCCCTCGCGGCCGCGTCCGACGCGCCCGGCTACCCGCAGACCTACGGGACGCCGGAGCTGCGCGAGGCGGTCGCGGGATGGCTGCGGCGCCGCGCCGGCGTGACGGGCGCCGACCCTGACGCGGTGCTCCCCGTCATCGGCACCAAGGAGCTCGTCGCCTGGCTGCCGACGCTGCTCGGCGCCGGGCCCGGCGACAAGGTCGTCTTCCCCGCGCTGGCCTACCCCACCTACGACGTGGGGGCCCGGCTCGCCGGGGCCGACCCCGTCGCGACCGACGGCACGCTGACCCTCGGCCCGGTCGCCCCGAAGATCGTGTGGGTGAACTCGCCGTCCAACCCGACGGGCAAGGTGCTGCCCGCCGAGCACCTGCGCAAGGTCGTGGCGTGGGCGCGCGGCCGCGGCGCGGTCGTCGTGAGCGACGAGTGCTACCTGGAGTTCGGCTGGGACGAGGGGAACCCGCCGATCTCGATCCTGCACCCGGACGTCTGCGAGGGCTCCCACGAGGGGCTGCTCGCGCTGAACTCGCTGTCCAAGCGGTCCAACATGGCGGGCTACCGCGCCGGGTTCGTCACCGGCGACCTCGCGCTGGTGAAGCGGCTGCTGGAGGTGCGCAAGCACGCCGGGATGATCGTCCCGGCGCCGGTGCAGGCCGCGATGACCGTGGCCTACGGCGACGACGCCCACGTGGACGAGCAGCGGGCCCGGTACGCGCGGCGCCGCGCGGTGCTGCGCGAGGCGTTCGAGAGGCACGGCTTCCGCATCGAGCACTCCGAGGCGTCCCTGTACCTGTGGGCCACGCGGGACGAGCCCTGCTGGGACACCGTCGCCCACCTGGCGTCCCTCGGCGTCCTGGTCGGCCCCGGCGAGTTCTACGGCGCGGGCGGCGCCCGGCACGTCCGCATCGCCTTCACCGCCACCGACGCCCGCGTCGCCGCCGCCGCGACCCGCCTCTGAGCGCGCGGCCGCACCCCCGCGGCCAGTTGAAATCCGACGTTTTCGGACGAAACCGCATCATCCTTTGATACGTCTGATCGCGGTATGGGCTTGACAGGCCACAGTCGGTAGGATCCGCAGGTCTGTCCCCCTATAACGGACGAAACGATGGAGGTGCCGTGGGCAAAGCGGCGATAGTGATCCTGCTGGCACTGATCCTGATCGCCTTGGTCGTGCTCATCGTCGTCCTCCTGCGGCGCCGGTCCGGGGCTCCGGCGCCCGCGCCCGCCCCGGCCGTCCCGCGCGACCCGTTCGCCGCGGAGGACCAGGTGGCCGGCGACCCCCGCGCGCTCAAGGCCGGCGACATGGTGGAGTACCTCGGCACCCGCTACTTCGTCCGCGGCTCGCTGCGGCTGAAGGAGGGCGGCTTCACCTGGAGCGAGCACCTCCTGGACGCCGACACGATCGAGGGCACCAAGGTGTGGATCTCCGTCGAGGAGGACCCCGACCTCGAGGTCGTCTGGTGGACCGAGCACGAGATCGGCGACCTGCGGCCCGGGGACAAGAGCATCGTCGTGGACGGCGTCGAGTACCGGCGCGACGAGCACGGCACCGCCGACTACACCAGCGAGGGCACGACGGGCGTCGGCGTGCAGGGCCGCGTCGAGTACGTCGACTACGAGGGGCCGGGCGGCAGGTACCTGTCGTTCGAGCAGTACGGCGGCGGGCAGTGGGAGGCGGGCCTCGGGGAGCGCGTCCCGACCGGATCGATGACGATCTACCCGGGCGGTAGCTGACCTTGCAGGCCACCCTCGACACCCCCTACTCGGACGCCCGCGCCGACGGGCTGTCGTTCGCGCTCGGCCTGCCGCCGATGGACGCCCTCGCCGTCCTGCCGGTGGAGCGCGCGGGCCTGACCGTGGAGCTGCGCCTGCTCGGCGCGTCCCACCAGGTCATCGCCGGGCCGCTGAGCGAGACGGTGGCGTGCCTGCCCGGACGCGCCGAACCGCTGCCGGGCCGCGCGACGACGAGCGTGCCCGGCTGGGCGTACGACTTCGCCGCGACGACCGCGGCGCACAGCGACGCGACGGCGTTCGCCCGCGCCGTCGAGGCCGTGTGCGCGCGGCTGGCGGACCGCGGTGACGCGCTGACCGGGGTGTTCCCCGGTTCCCCGCACGCCGTCACCGTCCTTGCCCTGGAAGACGCGGCGGGCCGGGAGGACGCGCTCGGATGGCGCACCTGGCACGCCTACCCGCAGACCCGGGAGATCGTGATGACGCGGAGCCGGCTGGTGAGACCCTCATGAACAGCAGATACCGGGTGGCGGGCGCGGCTGCCGCCGCCGTCCTGACCGCCACGGCGCTCGGCGGCTGCGGAAAATCGCAGTCGTCCTGGATCGCCGACAAGTACACCAAGGTCGGATACGACACCTACCGGTCGCCGAAGGCCCCCCAGACGGTCGCCTCGGAGATCGGCCGCAAGTTCCGGCCCATCGACCGGGTGGACGACATGGCGACCATGGGCGCCAACGGCGGCATCTTCATGCGCTACCCGAAGCTCGTCGTCGGCGTCCTGCCGAACGGGACGGGCAGCCGCATCACGGTCGACAACCCGCGCGGCGGCTACAGCCGCCACTACTCGCACGTGAGCGGGCGCTGGAGCAGCCCGGGCAGCAACGGATGGACCAGGAGCGGCGCCGCGTCGTTCCGCGGCGGCGGACCCGGCTCGGGCAAATGACGCGGCCGGGGCAACTGAGGAGCGACAGATGAACGACGTCCTTAACGAGATCGGGGCGACCTTCGCCTACGGCGCGGTCGGCATCGCCCTGATGGCGCTCGGCTACCTGGTCGTGGAGGTGACGACGCCCGGCAAGCTCGGCAAGCAGATCTGGACCGAGGGCAACCGGGGCGCCGCGCTCCTGCTGGCCGCCAAGCTCCTCGGCATCGCCGCGATCGTCACCACCGCGATCGTGACCAGCGACAACGACCTCACCGACGGCCTGGTCGACACCGCCGTGTTCGGCGGGATCGGCATCGTGCTGATGATCGTCGCGTTCTTCCTGCTGGACGTGCTCACGCCCGGCAAGCTCGGCGCCACCCTCGTCGACGCGGGCGGCACGGGCGGCGCGATCCACCCGGCGGGCTGGGTCGTCGCCGCCGCCGACCTCGGCGTGGCCGCGATCGTGGCCGGGGCGGTCTCCTGACGTCCCGCGACCTGGACCAGGCCGCCCGGCCGACCGGCGGTCCCTCCCCGGAGCCGCCCCGTCCCGAGCGGGACGGCCCGGGGAGTCCGCGCGTCCCGGCGCGGGCGGCGCGCGCCCTGATCCTCGCGGCCGTGTTCGCGTGCGCGGCGTGCGGCCTGGTGTACGAGCTGGCCCTGGTCGCGCTCGGCAGCTACCTCGTCGGGAACTCCGTCACGCAGGCGTCGATCGTCCTGTCGGTGATGGTGTTCGCGATGGGCGTCGGCTCGCTGGCCGCCAAGCCGCTGCAGGGCCGCGCCGTGGTCGCGTTCGCGGTCGTGGAGGGCGCGCTCGCCCTGATCGGCGGCGTGTCGGTCCTCGTGCTGTACGCGGCGTTCGCGTGGCTCGACCTGTACGTCCCGGCGCTGGTGGTGGTGGCGTTCGCGGTGGGGGCGCTGATCGGCGCGGAGATCCCGCTGCTGATGACGCTGCTCCAGCGGATCCGCAAGCAGGACGCCGGGTCGGCGGTGGCCGACCTGTTCGCGGCCGACTACGTGGGCGCGCTGATCGGCGGGCTGGCCTTCCCGTTCCTGCTCCTGCCCGCGTTCGGTCACATCAAGGGCGCGCTCCTCGTCGGAGTCGTGAACGCCGTCGCCGGCATGGCGGTCGTGATGTGGCTGTTCCGCCGCGAGGTCGGCCGCGCCGCCCGGATCGGGCTCGCCCTCGGCATGGTCGCCGTCCTCGCCGTCCTCGGCGGGACGTACGCGCTCGCCGACGGCTTCGAGGTGTCGGCGCGGCAGGCCCTGTACGACGCCCCGATCGCAGTGGCGAAGAGGACGAGGTACCAGGAGATCGTCATTACGCGGCAGGCCGGGCTCGGCCCCTCGGACCTGCGGCTCTTCCTCAACGGCGACCTCCAGTTCTCCTCGGTGGACGAGTACCGGTACCACGAGTCGCTCGTCCACCCGCTGATGTCGGGGCCGCACGGGCGGGTGCTGATCCTCGGCGGCGGGGACGGCCTGGCGCTGCGCGAGGTGCTGCGCTACCGGGACGTCCAGAGCGCGACGCTGGTCGAACTGGACCCCGAGATGATCCACCTGGCCCGGACGTACGGGCCGCTGGAATCCCTGAACCGCCGCTCGTTCGAGGACCCGCGCTCCCAGGTCGTCAACGCCGACGCGTTCTCCTGGCTGCGCGGCCTGGACCGGCAGTTCGACGCGGTCATCGTGGACATGCCCGACCCCGACGACGTGTCCACCGCCAAGCTGTACTCGGTCGAGTTCTACGGGATGGTGAAGCGGGCGCTGGCGCCGGGCGGCCGGATGGTCGTGCAGTCCGGGTCGCCCTACTTCGCGCCCAAGTCGTTCTGGAGCATCCAGAAGTCCATCGCCGCCGCCGGTCTCGCCACCACCCCCTACCACGTGGACGTGCCGAGCTTCGGCGACTGGGGATTCGTCCTGGCGTCCCCCGGGAAGCGGCCGCCCGCGCTGGCGCTGCCGCGCGACGTCCCGGACCTGCGCTTCCTCGACGGGCCGGTGCTCCAGGCGGCGGCGGTCTTCCCCAAGGACCGCCGGAACCGCGACGTCGACGTCAACACCCTCGTCCACCCGCGCCTGGTCGAGTACGAGGGCCAGGAGTGGAAGAACTCCTAGTCGGCGGCCGACCGGGCTAGTCGGGGACCGATCGGCGGAGTGCCTTGTCGACGGCCCGCTGGAACGAGGTGACCAGCGACTGGATCATCAGCGGCTTGAGCTTCCCGGCCATCTCCATCAGCCGCTCGCGCTCCTGCGGGGCGCGCCCGCCCGCCCGGTAGGGGCGGACGACGGTGTCCTGGAAGACCTGCTGGAGCTCGGCGGCCAGCGCGGTCGTGTGCCGGTCCACGGCCTCGTACGAGGCGACCAGCGTGTCCAGCGGCAGCGGGAGCGCCGCCAGCTCGGCGCTGACGCCGAGCAGCGCGGGACTGACGACCCGCACCTCGCCCGCCGGGTCGTCGGAGATCCGCTCGACGACGCCGAGGGCCTCCAGCCGTCCGATCGTCTCGTCGTCCAGGTGGCGTCCGGCCCGCCGGTCCAGCTCGTGCCGGTCGAGGTCCTCGGAGCGCTCCGGCGCCCAGGGGGACAGCAGGGCGCGCTGGAGGGCGAGGTCCTCGGCCGGCGCGTCCAGCGGGATCCGCTGGAGGTGCTTCTCGATCGAGGCGAGCGTGAGCCCGAGCGCCTGGAGCTCCCGGACGAGTTCGAGCCGCGCGAGGTGGTCGGCGCCGTAGAGGCCCGTCCGGCCGCGCAGCCTCGGCGGAGGCAGCAGGCCCCGCCCGGCGTAGAACCGCACGGTGCGGACGGTGACCCCGGCGCGCGAGGCCAGCTCGTCGACGGTCAGTTCCATGCCGCCTCCCGGTATGTGACAGCACCAGTGTTACATTAATCGTGTATCAGCACGCACTTACTCAGGCCCACGCACTACGTAGGGAGACCGGCGGATGGGACGCGACATCTACACCGAGGAGCACGAGGCCTTCCGCGACATGGTGCGCTCCTTCATCGCCAAGGAGGTCGCGCCCCACCACGAGCAGTGGGAGAAGGACGGGATCGTCTCGCGCGAGGTCTGGCTGGCGGCGGGCCGCGCGGGCCTGCTCGGCATCGACATGCCGGAGGAGTTCGGCGGCGGCGGCGACCCCGACTACCGCTACTACGTGATCCTCAACGAGGAGCTGGCGAAGGCCGGCGTGCACGGCCCCGGCTTCGCCGTCCACAACGACATCAACGGCGGGTACCTGCGGCAGCTGTGCAACCCCGAGCAGCAGCGGCGCTGGTTCCCCGGCTACTGCTCCGGCGAGATCGTCACCGCGATCGCGATGACCGAGCCCGCCGCCGGGTCCGACCTCCAGGGCATCAAGACCACGGCGCTGAAGGACGGCGACCACTACGTCCTCAACGGGTCGAAGACGTTCATCTCCAACGGCATCCTCGCCGACCTGGTCATCGTCGTCGCCAAGACCGACCCGTCCGCCGGGGCCAAGGGCGTCAGCCTCCTCGCCGTCGAGCGCGGCATGGAGGGCTTCGAGCGCGGCCGCAACCTCGACAAGGTCGGCATGCACGCCCAGGACACCGCCGAGCTGTTCTTCGACAACGTCCGCGTCCCGAAGGAGAACCTCCTCGGCGAGGAGGGCATGGGCTTCATCTACCTCATGCAGAACCTCGCCCGCGAGCGGCTGTCCATCGGCGCCACCGCGCAGGCCGCCGCCGAGAGCGCCTTCGAGCAGACCCTGGAGTACTGCAAGACCCGCGAGGCGTTCGGCCGTCCCATCGGCAAGTTCCAGCACAACCGGTTCACGCTCGCCGAGATGAAGACCGAGCTGACCGTCACGCGCGCCTTCACCGACGAGTGCATCGTCAAGGAGAGCAGGGGGGAACTGACCCCCGACGAGGCCGCGATGCTCAAGTGGTGGAACACCGAGCTGCTCAAGCGCGTCGTGGACCGCTGCGTCCAGCTGTACGGCGGCTACGGCTACATGACCGAGTACCCGATCGCCAAGGCCTACCAGGACGTCCGCATCCAGACCATCTTCGGCGGCACCACCGAGATCATGAAAGAGATCATCGGCCGCGGCCTCGGCGTCTGACCCGCCGCACGTCCCAGAGGTGCCGGTCCCCACGCCCAGCGGCGTGGGGACCGGCGACTGGCGGGATCGCCGATGGCGATCAGGTTCCGTAGACCTCGCCATCGCCGACTGCGTCGGCGTTGGCGCGGTTGGCCCTCGTCTGGGCCGGCGCCGACTCGCGAGCGGCCCGCAAGGCCGCCGCTTCGTTCTCCGGCGTCGGGTTCTTCACGTACTCGGCGGCCGCGGCCTGCAGCCTTCCGTGCTGCGCGTCCGCCTCGGCGGCCGCCTCGACAGCCGCCTTGTTCGTATCTGCCATGGGTTGTTGTCCCCTCAGGAAGTGGCACGTGCTACCCGTGCCTCTGAGGCTCACCGTGAATGAGAACCGGCAGATGGCAACCTGACCTGCCCGATCACGGTCAGGAACGAGGCCAGGCGATCCAGGGCGGTGGTGCCCCGAGGAGACCTTAGGGCACCACCGGTGTGGTCAGACTCCGAAGGCGGCGGGGTACTGGATGGTGCCGGTCGGGACCGGGCGGGTGTCGTCCAGGGCCATGGCCATCATGGCCTCGTCCGGCACATCGAAGGGCGCGCGGATGCCGAAGCGGGAGGCCGGGACGAAGCCGAACCGTGGGTAGTAGTCGGCGTGGCCGAGGACCAGGACGAGGTTCTCGCCCCTGGCTCGCGCGGCGTCCAGGCCGGCGCGGATGGCGGCAGAGCCGGCGCCCGTCCGCTGGAACGACGGCAGAACGGCGCACGGTCCCAGGGTGAGCGCGGGCTCGCCGTCGACGTGGCAGCGAGTCAGCAACGCATACCCGGCCGGGGTGCCGTCGGGGGTCGTGCTGAGGACGGACAGGCCGTCGATCCACGCTTCCGCGTCCGCGCGCAGGGCGTCGACGATGCCCGCCTCTTCAGCGGTGGGGAAGGCGGCCAGGACGATCTCGCGGATGGCGGCCACGTCTTCGGCGGTCTCGGAGTGAGCGGTCCAGATGGGCATGGTGGTCCTGTTCTCGGTGGTGGGGGAGGCGTCGGTGGGGGTCACTGCTGACGCTCCCTGAAGCGGTAGGTGGCGCGCAGGTGGCGCGTGATGTCCTTCTTGACGGCCTCGCGGTCGGCTCGCAGCCGCGCGTCGGTGCGCGAGGCGGCGTAGGCGTTCTCTCGCAGGAGCCGGTGATAGCTCTCCAGCCGCCGCTCCGGCACCGTCCCGGCCTCGACGGCGGCCAGGACCGCGCAGCCCGGTTCGCTCACGTGAGCGCAGTCGGCGAACCGGCAGTCCTGGGCCAGTTGCTCGATATCAGCGAAGGTCTGTTCCAGCCCGCTCTGGGCGTCGTGCAGGCCGATCGACCGCAGACCCGGGGTGTCCAGCAGGACGCCGCCGCCGGGCAGCGGCAGCAGTTCCCTCCACGCGGTGGTGTGCCGGCCCTTGCCGTCCGTGGCGCGTACGGCGCCGGTCGCTAGGAGAGACTCGCCCAGCAGGGCGTTGCCCAGAGTGGACTTACCCGCCCCAGAGGGGCCGAGCAGCACGACCGTGCCGGACAGGACGGCGGTGAGAACGTCCAGGCCCTCCCCGGTCACGGCGCTGGTGACCAGCACGTCCACGCCGGGCGCCACCTCTGACACCTCGGCCTGGGCCGAGGCCGCGTCGGCGCTTGCGTCGGCCTTGGTGAGCACCACGACCGGCTGCGCGCCGCTCTCCCAGCCCAGGGCGAGCATCCGCTCGGTGCGGTCGTGTTTGAGGGGGGACGCCAGCGACACGGTCACCACGACCGTGTCGACGTTCGCGGCCAGGACCTGCCCGTGTGAGGTGCGCGAGGCGCTGGAACGCACCAGGGCGGTGCGCCGCTCCAGAACCTCGTGCAGCATCGCGGCATGGTCGGCGGTCGCGGGACGTAGCGTAGCCCAGTCACCGGTGCACGGCGCCGCGAGCGGGTCGCCCTGCCGGGCGGCGGGGACCTCCGCACGGACGATCCCCGCGTCAGTGACGGCCTCGCACAGGCCGCGTTCGGCCCGCACGATCCGGGCCGGGATCAGCCCGGCGGCGAGATGGGGTGTGAAGGCGTGCTCGTACGCATCGTCCCAGCCGTAGCGCGTCAGAGGGCGCGGCTGGGTGGAGAAAGGATGAGACAACGTGAAGACCCTTGAACAAGGGCCCCGATCGGCGCGGAGCGCAACCGCCCGAAAGCCGCTAGGGCTTTGAGGGGGTCGTGAACGTCAGGTCAGACCAGGGCCCGGGACGTGAGGATGGTCCGGCGGGCGCTGCACACGGCAGCGGCCTTCGCGGCGCTCATCAACCTCACCTCCCATTCAGTCCGTAGCCGACACGTCGTCTATGCGATCGCAACGCTACCACGCAGCGACGCTTCAGTCGGGCGGGCCGGGGGCGATGACTCCCAAGGCGGCCGCCACTTCCAGCGTCCTGCCCGGCGTGGTGCACCGCCCGGCCAATGCGGTCTGGTCGAGCCGTCCGCCACGGGCCTGGAACAGCATCGGTGCAGCCGGATGCCGTCGCATCTCGTCCGGAGTGAGCTCCGCGGAGGCCCGATGCGCCGCATCGACCAGAACGGGAACCAGAGCCCGCAGCCCGGCGGCCCACTCCTCGACGGCTCGGAGCCATTCCTGTGATGCCGCATCGGACGTGCCAGAGAACCGGGCGGCCTTCTCGCTGAGCTCCGACCACGTGAAGTCACTCCACGGCTTGCCCTTCAGAACTGGCAACTGCCATTCGCGCTTGACGGCCGACCAGTGATCAGCGCGTGCCGCTACCGAGTGGACCGTGAACCCCGGAACGCACAGCGCGGTGAGGTTCCATCCGTGGCAGGCGCCGGTGTCGAGCCCGAAGACCTTTCCGTCGCGGATCAGAGGCTCCCGTCCGGTGACGTGGTGGCCGAACACGACCGGCTTGTCGTCGGTGTAGCGGTCGTGCCAGTGGCCGTCCGGGAACAGCGCGGCGAGTTCCCGTTCGCCGCTGGTCGTGCCGCAGAGGATCTCCTCCCGCTGGCCGGCGGGCGGGACACCGGGGACCAGCGCCGCATGCACGACCCGGACGTCCTCGCTCTCGAAGAAGTACGGAAGCGTCCGCATCCACTCGACCGTCTCGGCGTACTCGTCGCCCATTTGCAGGCGCGTGATCTCCTGCGCGTAGGAGAAGATTCCGCGCACGTGCTTGCGCTCGTGGTTGCCCATGACCACGACCGAGTTCGGACGCTCGCGGAAGAACTCGACGACCTTCCCGGGCGCCGGGCCCCGGTCGACGAGATCGCCCACGCTGACCAGGAGGTCGTGCGGCTGGAGTTCCACCTTCTCCAGCAGATCGATCAGCTCGTCGAAGCAGCCGTGAATGTCGCCCACGATGACGGTGCGTCCCACCCGCCGGAGCCTAGGCGAGCGCGCATTTCACCTGCAAAGCGATTACTTCGAACTCAGATGCTGGCCGTAGAGGTGGACGGTCTGGCCGCGGTACTGGATATCACGCAGGTGGCGGTGCCCGATTCGCTCAGCGACGGCTATCGAGGGGGAGTTGCCCGGCAGGATGACGGAGATAACTTCCTCTGCGCCCAGCTCCGTTAGGCAGTAGTCCAGAGAAGCGCGGGCCGCCTCTGTGGCGTAACCCTTTCCCCAGTGCTCGCGTGCCAGGCACCAGCCGACCCCCAGCCCTGGAAACCCGTGCGGCTGCCAGGGGCCGGCGCGTCCCACGAACCGGCCGGTGGCCTTCTCCACCAGCGCCCAGTGGGAGTAACCACGGATCTCCCTGTGCCCGATGAACAAGGCGAGGCTTCGCCAAGCATCAGCAGGAGAGGTGCCGACGCTCTCCGCCAGCCCTCCCGCGACCTGCGGGTCGGCCAGCATCGCAGCGTAGTCGTCGAAATCCTCACCCGTCAGCGGCCGCAAGACGAGCCGCTCCGTCTCCAGCACAACCATGATCGAAGTATCCGCCGGACGTCAGGGCGCCCGCACCCGCCCGGCGGTTCCGGTGACCGGTCAGCCCAGCCAGGCGAGGACGACGCCCGCGGCGGTCGCGAGGGCCCCCAACGGTGCCGCGACCCACAGCAGCCTTCTCGTCCTGTGACCGAGCCAGGTGAGCGTCCCGCCGGCGCCGAGGCCCCCCGTTGCCGTCCCGGTCCCGAACACCAGCGGGCCCAGGACGTCCCGCAACGTGGCGTTGACGTCGCGCGCCTCGTCGAGGACCGTCCGGCAGTCCGGGCAGCTCTTGAGGTGCCGGTCGAGTGCGAGCGACTCTCGCCCGGACAGTCCGCCGCGCACGTACGCGCCCATACTCCGCAACGCCTCGCGGCACTCCTCACGCCGTGTCGCCTGCATCTCGTCGAGATGCGCTTGCAGGTATGCCCGGCGGAGTCCCTCACGGGCGCGGTAGGCCAGTGCGGCGGCGCCGTTGGGGGTGAGCCCGAGCAGTGACGCCACCTCGGCGGGTTTGGCGCGCTCGATCTCGGTATGCCACAGCACGACCCGCCAGCGCTCGGGCAGCGACCGGAAGGCCCGGACGGCGGTCGCCCCTTCCGGCAGCGGATCGGCGAACGGGACGCCGGTGTCGTACTTCTCGATCTCGCTGGTCGACTGGAGTCGCTTCTCGGCCCGGAAGCGGTCGTAGACGGTGTGCCGGAGCGCTGTGAGCAGGTATGGCCTGAACCCCTCCCGCGGCCCGTCGCCTCGGCGCAGCAGGTCGAGGACCTTGGTGAAGGTCTCCTGGACGGCGTCCTCGGCGGCGTCCCCTTTGATCAGGGTCCGGGCCAGACGGCGCGCCGCGTCCACGTGGCACTCGTAAAGCGTCGCGTAGGCGGACACGTCACCGGTGCGGGCGCGGGAGATCAGCGCCGCGTCGTCAGGAGGATCCGGCGTCCTCTCCCGACTCAAGGCGGTCTCCCTCCTCCCACGGCGAGTGAGGACCGCGGCATGCCGTCACGTCCTCCCGGCCGGACGCGGCGGCGGCGAACCGGTCGATGATGTGCAGAGCCCGCCCGCTGTGAGCCGGACGTCCCAGGACGGCCACGCCGACCAGCAGCGCGAGCATCGCGAGGAGTCCTCCACCCAGCATGATGAGCCCGATCGCGGCCGTCCACTGCTCTGTCATCAGGGAACTTCCGAACCCCACCGCGATCGTCCAGCGGCATCGTCCCGCCACCGCGCTTCCCCCTTCCCGCTGACGTGGCCCGTAAGGCCCGCTCGGGACACCAGACGGGAAGGGATTCGCGAACATGACGCGCCCGCCTGTGATGTGCGCCACACCCCCGCCCCGGGAGTTGGGGCCTCACATCGTGGTGTGAGGCCCCAGCGCGTTGCGGTCGGCGACGGACACGATCGGGGCGGTCAGGTCGCCACCGAGGGAGCGGCCTCGCGCGGGATCGGAATGACCTCGACCTCGATGCCGTAACCCGCGAGGGTCCGGGCCAGGTGGGCGAGGGCGATCTGCGCGTTCGGGAAGAGCGTCCCGGGCGTCAGAGGCGTCCGGCGGTCCATTAAAGGCCGGCATGGAGGCCTGGCGCCTGAGGATTTCGCCGTCCAAGGCATTCGCCGGCGCATGCCCGGGCTCAGTGGCTCTAGCCTCGCGACACGAGCTGCTGGACGCTCCAGCCGTTGCCGTCCGGGTCCTGGAAGAAGACGAAACGGCCCCAGGGGAACTCCTGCACCTCACTGACCTCGACCCCGCGTCCGGCAAGCTCCGCTCGGGCGGCGTCGGCGTCCGAGACCACCAGTTGCAGGCCCTGGAGGGAGCCGGGCGCCGTCTCGACGACCCCCTCGCCGAAGGCGATCGAGCACGCCGACCCCGGCGGCGTCAGCTGAACGAACCGGATCTCGTCGCTCACCCGGTGGTCATGGTCCAGGACGAACCCGGCCTTGTCGGTATAGAAGGCCAGCGCGCGGTCCACGTCCGAAACGGGCACCGCGACCAGCTCCAATTTGAAGTCCATGCTGTCGTTATATCCCGCCCCCTTCGGTGCGGTGGCGGAGGGGGTCCGCCCATCGCCGAGGGCACGTGAGCTTTCGCCGCCACCGCGGGAACGGTTGATGCGGGGCCTCGACCTCCGAGCCGAGGTGGCGCCGCTGCTGGCGACGTGAACGACATTCTGCGGAGCGTCCTGGGCTCACTGATGCCCAGGGCCGCGTACCATCTACCAGCCGTAATGCCCATTGGCTAGGGTTTCGACCACTCCTGCAGACGGACGGTCACGGTGTCTCCTTCCTGCTTGCCGATCGCCTTGCGCACGTCCGCCTTCACCGGAAGTTTGTGGGTGCCGTCCCCCAGGGCCATGAACGAACTCTGGAACGGATGATCATCGATCGTGCCCCGGACCCTCACCCGTCCACGGGTGCCGAAGTACTCGGCCGACCCGGGCCACACGACGTAGGTCCAGCCGCCCTTGCTCGGGCTCTTCTGCAAATGCGCAGTGAACTGCTCGTCCATCACCGACATCGCCTTTCAGGAGTCCTGGATGAGAATGAGGGTGTTGCCGTCCGGGTCGCGGAGGGAGAACATCGGTGGCACTCCCGGCCCCATCCGCATGACCTCCGCATCGGCGTCGACGCCTCGTGCGCGCAGGGCCGCGTGGTCGGCGTCGGCGTCCGTGGTCGTCAGGCGGATACCAGCCGGGATCTCTGCGGGTACGAGCGCGATCGTCGTTGTCGCCCCGGGCGGTGCCACCTCGATCCAGCGACCGGGCCCGAACGGCACGTCCCGACGTAGTTCGAAGCCGAGCTCATCGACGTAGAACTCGGTCGCCTTCCGCTGGTCGGTGACGCGGATCCCGACCGTGGCGAGCTGCGTGATCCGGGTGGTCTCGCTCATCTCATGCCTCCGCTCTCTCTGGGTCACCAAGTAAGACCAGGGCGGGGCGGGAAACTCATCGCGGGTGCCACGCGGAGGTGCGTCCAGCCGGGAAAGGCGAGGTGGCGACCGGAGCGGGGGCTCAGGGCCCGTCCGGTCGAGGGGGCCAGATCATCGTCTGCTGATGCATCCGCCTGCCGCCGTACCGGAAGCCGGGAACGACGGGGGTCGGGCCGTGCTCGACGAAACCCATGCGCTGGAAGAAACGCACGGCACGCGTGTTCTCGACCAGGGTCTGCAAGTGACAGCCGGGTGAGCCGGTCTCCTTGAGCCGGTCGAACCAGCGATCCATCAGCGCGTCGGCGGCACCCGTGCCCCGCGCCTCCGGTGCCAGGTTGATGTGCAGATGCGCGGGCCGGTGGGCGTCGCGCAACGCCCGCGCGGTGGGCTCCCGCCGCAGCGCGACCGACGCCGCGTCGAAGGCTGCACGCGCGAAAAAGGGGGCATTCCTGGGCTGGAAGGCCAGACGGTACTTCCGGATGGCCCGGCCGACGCGCTCGCTCTCACTCGGGAACTTCGCACTGTCGAGGCACCCCGTCAGATAGCCGACCAGGGCTCCGTCGAGCACGGCGACGAAGAGCGAGTCCGGTGCCAGGTCCATGTACGGGTCCAGGTAGATGGCCGCTTCGGAATCCTCGTGGCCCCACAGGCCGGCGCTCGGGGACGCTTCACCCGCTCGCCGGAACAGCCTGCGCAGCTCCGCGCGGTCGGATTCCCTATAGGGGCGCACCTTGATCATGATCAGATGGCGGCCTTCGGGACGTGCTCGTGCGTCCGGGGCTGGGGCGACGCCTCGACGACGCCCGCCCGGCCGCCGGCCAGCGACGCCGCCTTCTTCAGCGTGCCGACGCGGTCCGCGGTCGGCCGCTCCTCCACCGTAGTCATTGCAACTACAACGCTCCCAGCGGGATGCCCCATTCCGGAGCGTCGTGTGCCGCAGGCGGGTGTCGTGATCGGCTGGCAACGTCGGAGCGTGTGCGGGCGGCCCTCCCGAGGCACCGGCGATACTCCAAACAAGATCGACGGAAGTCGTGTGGGACGTTCGGCGCTCCGGACGCCTCCCTACCTATGACAGGCCGGTTCCACAGGGGGAGGCGTACATGGGATCACCTCGGCGAATGCCTTGGGTGGACGGTGTCGAGCACCGGTTCGTGGAGGCGCGGGGGATCCGCTTCCACGTCGCCGGAGCGGGGGAAGGGCCGCCGCTGATGTTCGTGCACGGCTTCCCGCAGCACTGGTACGCATGGCGGCACCTGGTTCCCCTGCTCGCCGACCGGTACCGCCTGGTGATGCCCGACCTGCGCGGGGCGGGCTGGTCGGACGCGCCCTACCGCGGCTACGGCACCCGCGACCGGGCCGCCGACGTGCTCGCGCTCATGGACGCCCTCGGGCTCGATCGGGTCGGCCTGATCGGGCACGAGTGGGGTGCCTGGGCCGGTTTCCGGGCGTGTCTGGACGCGCCCGACCGGTTCACCCGGTTCCTCGCCCTCAACATCGTGCACCCCTGGCCACCAGCGCGCCACCAGGTGGGAGGGGGGTTGGGTGAGGGCTCCAACGGGGCGCGCACTCGGCCAGGGGGAGGGGGCTGGGTGAGGGCCGATCCTGAGCACGTCGCCGTGCTGGTCCGGGGGCTCAGCGTGGCGACAGCATGGCCATGCAGGAACTGCTCGATCTAATGCGCATCGCCCATGCCGACGGCGAGCACCTGGAAGCGATCGCCGTCGGCCGGTTGGGGCAACGCGCCCGGTTCGATGTCGTCCTCCGTCCGGGATGGTGCTGGATGCAGAGCAGGTTCCTGCACGGAGGGATGGCCGCCGCACCCGAAGGCGACGGCACCCGCGTCGCCCTCGTCGGGGCGCTCCGCCTCCCCGGCATGCGCCTGGCCGATCCGATCCTCCGCAAGCTGCCCCTGGGCGGCGGCGTCCTCCGCCGCCTCGAAGCCCGCCTCCAAGCCCGCGCGTGATGCTCGACCTGCCCCTTACGCCAGCGCGGAGAGGGCGGTGGGCGTTCTGGGTGGCCGTCTGTGGGCCCGTGTGGTGTTTGGCCTGTCTTTTGTGCCTGTGCGGGGAGGGGGCGGGGGTTGCTTTGCAGGGGGTTGCTTTGTGGTCGGGGGTGGGTGGTGAATTGGTCGGGGGGAGGGGCGGGCTGTGCAACCCAGCGTGGTGCGGGGCCGTCCTACTGCGTTGAGTGACTCGTGGCGGTGGGGAGCGGAGAACATGGCCGCGTTGGAGACCGGTGTGACGTTGGGGGGCCGGTTCCAGCTGCTGGAGAAGCTGGGCGGCGGCGCGATGGGGGAGGTGTGGCGGGGGGTCGACCGGATCAAGGGCCGGCCGATCGCGGTGAAGACCATCCGTCCCGACATGCTGAAACGGGAGGCGGTCCGGCAGGAGGCGCTGCACCGGTTCTTCCGCGAAGGCAAGGCGGCGGGCCAGCTCACGCATCCGAACATCGTGGCCGTCCACCACGTCATCGAAGACGTGGAGCAGCCTTACCTGGTGATGGAACTGCTCTACGGGCGCGACCTGCGCAAGGAGCTGGCGCGGTTCCCGCGCGGGCTGCCGGTCGCGCAGGCGCTGGAGTACGGCGCCCAGGTGGCGTCGGGGCTGGCGGTGGCGCACGAGGCGGGGGTGATCCACCGTGACATCAAGCCGGAGAACCTGATGCTGGTGGACGGCGGCATCGTGAAGATCTGCGACTTTGGTATCGCGCGGATCGCCGAGGCCTCCAACGCGCTGACCCGCACCGGGAACGTCCTCGGCACACCGGCGTACATGCCGCCGGAACAGCTCAGAGGCGAGCCCGTCAAGGAGTGCTCGGACCTGTACGCGCTGGGCGCGACGCTGTTCCATCTGCTGACAGGGCGAACGGTGTACCTCGGCGACTACCGGGCGATCGCCGCCGGCCATCTGACCGCGCCGCCGCCGAGCATCAGTGACCTGCGGCCCGAGGTTCCCCCTGAAGTCGACCACTACGTGCGGTCACTGCTGGCCAAGGATCCGGCCGCGCGGCCTTCCAACGCCACGGTGGTCGCACATCGGTTACGGGTTCTCGGCAGCGGTTCCACCGACCCCGACCCACTGCTGATCAACGCCGAGCGTCTGGTCCGCGGCACGCCCGGCGTCGAGCAGCGGCTGGCGGCCATGGTCGACCTGGCGCCGCGGCTGGCCGAACGGGATCCGAGCCGGGCCATCCGGCTGCTGCTGGACCTGCTGCAACCCGGCCCGGAGGAGTCGGCCGAGGCGGGGGCGGGACAGCGTGAGCGAAGGCGGTCCGCGCTCTACCAGGCGAGTGCCGAGATGGCGCGCCGCGCTCCGGCGGTCGCCCGCGAGTTCGCCGAGGAACTGACCGACCGGCAGGAGTATTTCGGTGCCCGCGCCCGGATCGCGCTGGTGCTGATCCGCCAGAGTCCGCGCCGCGGCCGCCAACTGCTGACGGAGCTGGAACCCGAGGCCACCTCCGTCCACGAACGCGACTGGCTCCGCGCCGAGGTGGCCGTGATCCTGGCCCGGCATTCTCCCGCCGAGGCCCAGCGCATCGCCAACGCCATCGAACCGCGCGAGCGCGACGATCCGCGAACGGCCGCACTGGTCGCGGTCGCCCGGGTCATCGCCGAGCAGGACACCCGCGCCGCCGAGCGGCTGGCCCGTTCCCTCGACGACGGCGGTGGCGCCCTGGCGGAGGTGGCGTGCGTGGTGGCCCGCCGCGACCCGGCCGAGGGCCTGCGCATCGCGCAGGGCATCGCCGACTTCGCCCCCCGGCTGCACACACTGATCCTGCTCGCGGGGACCGCTGCGACCGGCGATCCCGCCCAGGCCCGCGCTCTGCTCCTGCAAGCGGCGGCCTCGTGCCGGGACGGGTTCGCGGCTCTGTCGCGGGACGAACCGGCGCCCCGGCTGAAAACGCTGGTCGAGGGCGCACGCACGGTCGTGGCTCAGTTGCGCGCCTACGACCGGGCCGCCGCTGCCGAGCTGCTCTGCGACGCCGCCGAGGCGATCCGGCCTCTGCAGGACTCGCCCGCCGACGTGCACCATCTCCTGGCGGAGATCAGCGACGACCTGGCCGGGCTCGGCGACCACCGCTCCGCCGTCCGGTTCGCGCGCGCGATCAACGACTTCACGGAGCAGGTGGGGACGCTGCTGGCGGTCGCCGACTCGGCCTCGACCCACAGTCCCGAGCATGTTCGCACCGCACTCTGGCAGGCAGCCGCCGCCTGCCGGGACGCGCTGGCCCACCGACGGTCCCGCCCCGGCCTGGTCAGCGACCGGAGGGAGATGATCAAGCAGACCCGCACGGTCGCCCGGCGGCTCTGCGAACACGATCCGGCGGCCGCCGAGAAGCTGCTCCGCGATGCGGCGGAGGCCGTCCGCGGCGTCGCCGACACCGTCTCGCTCGTGGAGCCGATCATCGGTGACCTGATCGATCTCGGCGTCTTCGGCGCCGCCGTCGAGGTCGCGGCCGGCATCCGCGAGCCCGAGGCGCAACGACGGAACGGCCGGCGGATCGCCACGCACCCGGCCGTCATGGACGGGACCGCCGCGCTGACCTCGACCGACCGAAAGCGCCTCTATGCCGCTGCCAACGGTCCGAAGAGCAGTCTGCTCGGCGCCGGCGTAGCGGCGGTCCCGTGGCTGGTGACGGCCGCCGTACTGGCCTGGTACCGGTGGCCCTCGCCATGGGAGCCCCTCATCCTGTTGCTCGGCATCATCGCCATCACCGGCTGGGCCACCTGGAGACTCAACCTGCGCGAGACACCCGGTCTCGGCGCGGCCACCGTCGCGGCGTACCTCGCGACCCCCGCCCTCTTCGTACTGACCGCCTTCCTCTACGTGTGGCAGGCGGTCACCGGCCATCCCAACTGGGTGCTCCTGGGAGGAGCCACGGCGGAACTGGCGGCCCTCGTCCTCATCGGTGTCGCCGGCACGCTTGTCAAGAACGTCCACGAACGCGCCCTTCCCTGCTACCCCACCACGCCCCCTCGCCCCGTCCCCACGCTCCCGCCTGCGGTCGGCTCTCCGGTCCCTCCCCCTTCGAGGGTCGGCGACCAGCCGGAGGGGGCGGGGCCCTCCGCCGATCAAGACGCCTTGGACGTGGCCGAACGCAACGCGCGTTCGTATCTCCGCGAGCCCCGGCTCCTCGCGCTGACGTTGGGCGACATCGCGCTGGCCGGGGCCGGGCGCGACCCGCGGTGGGCCACGGGGCTCCTGGTCGAGGCCGAGCGAACCACCCGGTCCGAATCCGCCCGTCTCGATGACCGTTTCCTGCTGCTCCCCATGATCGTCAAGCACGATCCGCCATGGGCCAGGAAGCTTCTGGCCCATCCCGACTACGCCGCCTTGCTCCGCAAGGTCTCCGGCCGCAGCGGCGTCCTGCGCGAGGTCGCCGCCGCGGTGGCCGACGACGACCCGCAATGGGCCCGGGAGCTTCTGGCCGCGGCGGCAGAGATGGTCAGGCCCCGCACGTTCCTCTCCAGGCTCTGGAACGGGTCGCTCCCGGCCAACCGTGCGGCGGGCGAACTGGGCGTCATCGCCGTCGCGATGGCCAGGCACGATCCAGACGAGGCCGAACGTATCGCCACTCTCATCCGTCCCGCCGCCCGCTTCGAGCAGCGGCGCGCACTGTTGGAGGTCGTACGGGGGATCGCCGGCTACGACATGGCTGCGGCGGCACGCATCGCCCGCTCCCTTCCCGTCCATGACCGCGAAGAGGCACTGGTGGACGTGGCGGTGGCGGTGATCAAGGCGGATCCGGCGCAGGCTGAGCGCATCGCCGGCTCCCTCGCCAGTGGCCACAGCCAACAGAGAGCGCTTGAGAAGGCGGTTCCAGCGGTGGCCGGGCAGGACGCGGCCGAGGCTGAGCGCATCGCGCGCCTTATCGCCGATCCCGGGCAAAGGGCCATCCCGTTGGTGGAGATCGCCCAAACGGCATACAACGATGATGCACAACGAGCACGAATGCTCCTGGACGAGGCCGAGCAGATCGCTCACGCCGACCGATCCCCCTACCGCCGGGATCAGGCACTGGTGAGGGTCGCCGTCGCGATGGCCAAGCATGATCCGGCCGCCGCGGAACGTATCGCCGACTCCGTCACCAATGCTGCGAAACGGGAAGACGCGCGGATGCGCATCGCCGTGGTGATCGCCGAACAGGATGTGGCCGCGGCAGAACGCATCGCCCGTTCCACCGGCGGTGACGGCCTCGACGCCCAATGGGCACTGGATGCCGCGCTGAAGGGGATCGCCGAGGTGGCGGCGGGGCGCGACCCTGCTGCTGCCGAGCGCATCGCCCGCTCGATCGACGCCCCCGCCCAGCGTCAGTCGGCGCTGATGGCGATTGCTGTGGCGGCGGCGCGACATGACGTCGCCGAAGCCGAGCGCATAGCCCTCGGCATCAGCGATCGCTACCTCCGCGAGCAGGCGAGGGCGGATGTCGTCAAGGAAGTGGCGGGACGTGACCCCGGCGAGGCCGCGCGCCTCATCGGTGCCCTCGACGAGATCAGATGGAACCAGCAGGTGATCCGCGAGATCATCACGGCGATGGTCCAGAATCTAGGGCCCCATGAATCGGCCACGCCTACGCGGCAGGACATACCTGTCGTGCCCGACTTGCCGTGATGTACGGAGTGCATAGGCGAGGGCGCGATGAACGCAGGCACCGACCGCGGACGCTGTGGAGTCCCCGCCGTAGATGAGCCGCGTCGTCGCACGAGTGTTGCCCTCCCTTCTTGCGTGTCGAGGTGAGCGACCTCGTCGTCGGGTTCTTGCGTGCTGTCCGGGCCGGTGACGCGACCAAGTCTCTTCGCAAGAGTGCCCAGGTCACGCCGGTGCTGCGCCCTGCAGACCTCGGCCGGGGCAGGCACCTCGCGCGTTCGGTCCGCATCCGCGCCCGTTGACAGAATTACTTGGCTGAGTAATCTCTTACTCATGCAAGTAAGTGAAGGGGCGCGTTCCCCGGCCGCCGTCGCGCGGCGAGCGCAGATCGTGGCCGCGGCCATCGAGGTCATCGCCGAGGCGGGCTACGGCCAGGCCTCGTTCGGACGGATCGCCGAGCACGCCGGGCTGAGCAGCACCCGGCTGATCTCGTACCACTTCAAGGGCAAGAGCGAGCTGATCCAGGCCGTGGTCGACACGGCGCTGGGCGACGCGGCCGCGTTCATGCGGCCGCGGCTGGACGCGGCCGCCACCCGCCGCGACACCCTGGCCGCCTACATCGAGGCGAACCTGGCGTTCATGCGCGACCGCCCCGCGCACATCCGCGCGCTCGTCGAGATCATCGGGGGGACGCGCGGGGGCGAGGGCGTCGCGTTCTCGGACACCCCCGCGGCGATGGCGCAGGAGTTCTTCCGGGCGGGCCAGGCCGAAGGCGAGTTCCGCGCGTTCGATCCGCACGTGATGGCCGTCAGCCTGCGCGCCGCGATCGACGCCGTCGCCACGATGCCCGACGTGGACCACGCCGCGTACGCCCGCGAGCTCGTGGAGCTGTTCGACCGGGCGACCCGCGCGGGGGAGTCGTGAGTCCCGCGGCGCCCGCGCGGCCGGCCGGTGCCCCGGCCGCGCGGAAGAACCCCGGGCGGCTGGCCCCGCTGATCCCGATCGCGGTCGATCTCGTCCTGCCGATGGTGGTGCTGTACGGGCTGCGCGCGGCGGGCGCGACCCTGTGGCAGGCGCTGGTCGCCTCGTCGGCCGTGCCGGTGCTGGTGGTGATCGTCCGGTTCGTCCGGAGACGCGTGGTCGACTACTCGGCCCTGTTCGTACTGGTCCTGATGGTGTTCGGGGTCGTCCTGTCCCTGCTGACCGGGAACCCTCGCACGCTGCTCGTCCGCGACTCCTGGATCTGGATGCTCGTGGGCGTGGCCGGGGTGTGGCTCCTCGCGTCGGTGGTGTACGGGCGTCCCGCGCTGATGGTGGTGTTCCGCTCGTTCGTCCTCACCAAGGTCGGGCCGGAGGGGCTACGGGAGTGGGAGGCCCGCTGGGACCACGACGCCGGGTTCCGGCAGGGCCTGCGGACGCTGACCGCCGTGTGGGGCGCGGCCACGGTCCTGAACGCGGTCCTGCACGTGATCGGCGCCTTCGTCCTCCCGCTGGACGCCGCGCCGCTCATGCTCAACCTCATCTGGCCGGTGATCGCCGTGCCGCTGTTCGCGTTCCACCTCGTCTACACCAAGCGGAAGGACCTGCGGGCATGACCGCCGACGTGCTCGTGGCGGGCGCGGGCCCCACCGGGCTGATGCTGGCCTGCGAACTGGCGCTGGCCGGGGCGGACGTCGCGGTGCTGGAGAGGCAGCCGGAACGGTCCGGGCAGTCCAGGGCGCTCAACCTCCAACCCCGCTCCGCGCAGATCCTGGACATGCGCGGCATGCTGGCGCCCCTGCTCAAGCGCGCGGTCGACACGATCCCCGCCGGACATTTCGCCGGTCTGCCGCTCGACTACGGGCCGTGGGGCGAACGGCAGATCGGCATTCCCCAGGCCCGCGTCGAGGAGCACCTCGAAGCACGCCTCGACGAGCTGGGCGTCCCGGTCCTGCGCGGGCACGAGGTGACCGGGGTCGATCAGGACGGCGACGGGGTCACCGTCCGCGCCGGGCGGGAGTTCCGCGCCCGCTACCTGGTCGCGTGCGACGGCGGTCGCAGCACGGTCCGCAAGCTGCTGGACGTGCCGTTCCCCGGCCGCGACGGGCGCGTGTCCGCGATCGTCGCCGACATCACCCTCACGCGGGAGCGCCCCGGCCGGTGGCGGCTGCCCTCGTTCGACCGTCCCGAGAACGGCGTCGCGAACGTCCTGCCGCTGGAGAACGGCCTGTACAGGGCCCTGATCGCCGGACCCGAGCAGCAGACCGCCGACCGTGGGACGCCCGTCACGCTGGACGAGGTGCGCCGCGCCGTCCCCGACGTCCTGGAGATCAGGTGGGCCTCGCGCTTCACCGACGCCTCGCGGCAGGTCGAGCAGTACCGGCACGGACGCGTGCTGTTCGCGGGCGACGCGGCCCACGTCCACTCGCCGACCGGCGGGCAGGGCCTCAACCTCGGCCTCCAGGACGCGTTCAACCTCGGCTGGAAACTGGCCGCCGACCTGCGCGGCAACACCACGGTGCTGGACACCTACCACGCCGAACGGCATCCGGTCGGGGCGGCCGTCCTCGCCAACACGCGCGCACAGGGCGTCCTGCTGATCCCTGACGAGGACATCGCCGCCCTGCGCGGCATCATGGCCGACCTCCTGAAGCTCCCCGAGGCCAACCGCCACCTGGCCGGGCTGATCTCCGGCCTTGACATCCGCTACGACCTCCCCGGACGGCATCCGCTCATCGGCCGCACCATGCCGGGGCTCGACCCGGCCGTCCTGCACTCCGGCAGGCACGCTGTCCTGGAACTGGGCAACGAAGCGCGCCACGGCGGCGTCCCGCACCCTCGCGGAGACCTGGA
Organism: Actinomadura sp. NPDC048955; assembly: GCF_040649435.1. Taxonomy (NCBI): domain Bacteria; kingdom Bacillati; phylum Actinomycetota; class Actinomycetes; order Streptosporangiales; family Thermomonosporaceae; genus Actinomadura; species Actinomadura sp. NPDC048955. Next base: position 18,453 of record NZ_JBEZJI010000018.1, on the reverse strand, counting down.
CGTGGACGCGGTCCTCGTCCGCCCCGACGGTCACATCGCCTGGGCGGACGACGGCTACGAGCCTCTGGAAGCGGCCCTCACCCGCTGGACCTGACCCCCGCGGGTGGTCCGGCAGCCTGACCGGACCACCCAGCGGGATTCAGCCGTCCAGGGGCCCGACTTCGAGACGCGGCCAGTCGGCGAGATCCCTCAGCAGTTGCCGGTCGTGGGTGGCGACGACGACGGCGGCGCCGGTGGCGCGGATCGCGCCGGTCAGCTCGTCGACCAGCGCCGACGACAGGTGGTTGGTCGGTTCGTCGAGCAAGATCAGGCCGGGACGCGCCGCCAGCGCGAGAGCCAGGTCGAGGCGCCGCTGCTGGCCCTGCGACATCCGCGCTGTCGGCGTGTGCGTCGCGGCGGAGTCCAGAAGTCCGAGCGCCCCGAGCGGGACGATGTCGGCGTCGCGCAGCACGCCGCCGGCCACCAGCCGTCCCACATGCTGGGCGTACACCTCGCGGGCGGTGAGTTCGGGCTCGTGGTCGGTGGTCTCCTGCGTGATCAGGGCGATCCGAGTGTCGTTCGCCCTCCAGACTCGTCCTTCCGTGGGTTGGAGGGAACCGGCCAGCACTGCGAGCAGCGTGGATTTCCCGGCACCGTTGGGTCCGGTGACGAGCAGCCGGTCGCCGCCGTCCAGGTCGAGGTCGATCGGGCCGGTCAGTCGCCCGGCGAGGGTGACGCCCTGGGCCCGCAGTCGCGGTACTCGCGAACGGATTCCCAGGTCGGGCCATCGCAGGGTCGGCGGCGGCTCCGGCACGTCGATGCGGTGCGCCTGGAGTTCGTCCTGCCGCCGGTTCAGCGCCTGGACGGCGCCCGGCGCGCGGGACTGGCGCTGGTGCTTGCCGGTGCCCTTGTCCGGACGCCAGCCCGTGGACAGCCGGTCGCGGGCCTTGGACACCGCGTCCTGCAGCCGCCGCTGCTCGGCCTGCTGCTCCTCGTAGTCCTGTTCCCAGCGCGACCGCTCGCCGCGCCGCGCGTCCTGCCAGGCGTCATAGCCGCCCGCGTACAGCCGCGGCTTGCCGTCGCGGCTGGGGTCGAGGTCGAGGAACCGGTCGGCGACGTCGCGCAGCAGCGCCCGGTCGTGGCTGACGACGGCGAGGCCGCCCTGATGTTCGCGCAGCCGCCGCGTGAGGAAGTCCAGCCCGCCGGCGTCGAGGTGGTTGGTCGGCTCGTCGAGCAGCAGCACGTCGTACCGGGCGGCGAGCAGGCACGCCAGCCGCACCCGGTAGCGCTGCCCGACCGACAGCGTCGCCAGCCGGCGGTCGCGGTCCGTGCAGGCGCCGAGCGCTTCGAGCGCGACGTCGACGCGCCGTTCGGCGTCCCACGCGTCGAGCCGGGTGGCGGCCTCCAGCGCAGCGGCGTAGCGGTCGTCGGCGGCCGGGTCACCGGCGGTCACGGCCTCGGTCGCCTCGTCCAGCGCGGCGAGCGCCGTGAGCGGGGCGGCCAGCGCCGCGGACGTCAGGGTGCCGACGGTCTCACCGTCGCGCGCCGCCAGCTCCTGACGGGCCAGGCCGATCGTGCCGGCGCGGTGCACGGTGCCCTCATCGGGCGGGATCAGACCGGCGAGGACGTGCAGCAGCGTCGTCTTCCCCCGTCCGTTCTCGCCGACGACGGCGATCCGGGACCGGGCCGAGACGGTGACCGACACGTCCTGCAGGACCCGCCGCGACCCGCGGCTGACCGCGACGTCCTGGACGCGGATATGGGCATTGCCGCCCGCCGGAACGGGCAGGGACATGCTCTCGGGAAAAGGGGTGAGGCTCAAGGGGTGCTCCGCAGCTCGCAGTGGAGCCGGGCAGAATCAGACGCCCGCCCGGCAGGACCGGGACGGCGAACGCGGATTCACAAAGGGAGAAGGCGCCGCCGTCAGCGGGCGAACCGAACCTTCTGCGACCAGATACCTAGAGCCATGCCCCTCACGCTACCCGTCCCCACCCTGGGGCTTCCACTGAATAAGTCCCTGGACGATCAAGAACCCGAGACCACCGAGCACGACCATCCAAGCCGCGCTGTGCGGGCCACGGCACGCAACCGGACTGGCCGGTGCGCATCGTCACGGCCTACAACTGCACTCCTGACGAGGGAAGGCGGCGACCGCCGCGGTCAGATCCAGAGCCGGTCGAGGCAGCTGCCGCTCGATCAGGGCGCCCGCGAACTCGGGAGCGGACCGGTGGGGCGTCATGTCCACACCGTCGAACAGGTCCGCCAGCAAGCTGAGCAGCACGCCGACCCGGCTTGGAATCGTTGAGCCGCTTCCGGAGAAGGCGGCCGCGAGAGAAGAGCCGATATTGGCTGCCTTCCAGGAGCCGTCCCGTTCCTCGGTGATGCCGAGCCAATGCTCGATCGTGCCCGTGAGCCGGACCGCGCCGGCGAACGCCGAATCCCCGTCATGCGAGCACTCGGCCAGCGCGGCGAGGGCCGCGCCGTCCTGGCACCGTCTCTGCCTCAGCTTGTTGACGTCATCGGTCGGCATGGCGGCGTCCTCGTCCCACAGCACGACGTGGGGGATGCCGAACAGCGAGAGCGTGCTCGACGCCCGGTGCAGTTCGAATTTCCCGAACGCGTCCAGCACACCGACGTTGGGGCCGAGCCCGGTGAGGCGGCCCTGCCTGGCGAGCCAGTCGAAGAACAGCACATCGCTCGGCCCCTCGACCACGATCACCCGGTCGGCGAAGAACGCGGCCGCGCGCCGGGCGTCGAGGTCGTACAGGACCCGCTGCCGTTCCTCCTCCGGCGAGGTGAGCCGCGGCCGCTTGAAGCAGGAGCGCGAACCGAGCGCGTACGCCGAGCGAGTGTGAATCATCGAAAGGGCCGCCTCCACCTTCACGGGCGTGGGAGAGACGGCATTGATCTGGTGCACCGGGCGCTGCACCCGGACGATCCCTTCCGGTGAGGCCTCCGCCGCCGCCAGCATGGTCGGGTCGTGCGTCGAGATCGTCACCGCGGCATCGCCCGACCTGACCAGCTCGCGCAGGTCATGCGCGAGCCGGGTGACCTGCGCGGGATGCAGGAAGGACTCTGGCTCTTCGAAGAGGATCCACCGGAACGCGTTCTTCTCGCCCGTCGAGCGAATCTTCGCGGCCGCCTGGATCAGCGCGGCGATCAGGGCCCGCTGCACCCCGGACCCCTGCGTCTCCAGCGGGCGCGTGGTCCCGCCCTGCTGGACGTGCAGCTCGATCAGGTGCCGAAGGATCAGTTCGGCGGTCAGTTCGCCGACGTCCACCTTGACTGACAAGCCCCAGGGGGACAGAGCGTCGTCGAGGTCGCTCTCCAAAGAGGCGATGAGTCCCTCCCCCAGCGCGTCCCCCAGCGCGCTCAGACCTCTTCGGGCACTCATCAGCGCCCCGTCGAAGAACCGGTCGGAGAACGCCAGGAGCAGGATGTCCCGCAGGGGCGATGAGGGGCCGGACGCCGAAGTGTGCTCGCTCATCTGCGTCAGAGTCGGCACGTAGACGCACTGGCCGAGCTTGTCCGCAGTGGTCCACCCGGTCGGTTCGGGGTCGCCCCCGCCAGGCGGCATCAAGTAGAACGTCCCCGCCTTGCCGCCCGCGCCGTCGGTGAGGTACCGGCGGATCCGCAGAACCTGCGCCTCTTCGGGCTCCTGAATGATCTCCTCGGCCTCGTCCGCGCCGACCTCGAAGTCGATCTCGACCCAGGACTCGCCGTCGTTCCCGTCGTCCCACGGACGATCACGGTCGCCGTCCCATTCCAGAGCGCCGTAGAAGAGCCGGACGGCGTCCAGGAGGGTGGTCTTCCCCGCGTTGTTCGGGCCGATGAGGGCGGTGAAGGCGCGCAGATGGATTTCCACGTCCACGGCACCACGAACGTTGTGCACGGCGACGCGTTGGGGGCGCATGGAAGGGGCTCCTCCAGATCGGCGTGTTCAGCGCGGCAGGAACGGGCTCGGGGGCCCGGAGTGGGACACGTACAACCGGTCGCGGGCGCGGGTACAGGCGACATAGAGGACGCACCGCTCCCTTTGCAGGCTCTCCCGGTGTGACGCCTTGTCGACCTCCGGCGACACGAGCGCCTTGGGGTGCGGGACGAGCCCTTCCTCGACGCCGACGACCGCGACGCACTGGAATTCGAGTCCCTTGAGGCTGTGCATCGTCCCGACCCGCACGTGCCGGCCCTGACCGGCGGGCACCTCTGTCTCGATGCCCAGTGACCCGAGCCTCGCCTTGACGTCCTTCGCCCTGGTGTTGACGCGGGCCGCCACCGCGATCGCCCCTGGTTCCACACCGTCCGCCAGCCATGACTTGACCTGCGTCACTGCGGCCTCGCGCTCCTCGGCCCAGCTCCGGAACCGCCGCACGATCGGCCGGCGCCCGTGCATCGGGGACTCGTAGCCGTCCAGGCTGTCCGGCCAGCCGTCCAGTTCGTCGGCGGGGGCCAAGCCGAGGACCCGCACCGCCCAGTCCAGGATCTCCTGTGTGGTGCGGTAGCTGACGGTGAGCCGCTGCGTCCGTCCGACGATGTTGACGCCGGTGTCCCGCATCGACACGCGGTGCTGCCTGATGCGCTGATGCGGGTCGCCGACGAGGAACAGGTCGTCCGGGCCGACCGGGAGCGCCGCGCGCAGCAGCCGCCATTGGGCCGGATGGAGGTCCTGCGCCTCGTCCACGATGATGTGGTGGTAGGGCTTCGTTCGCGTCTCCCGGAGGATCTTTGCGGCCTCGTCGGCGGTCTGGAGGTACGAACGCTGGCCCCTGGCGCGAAGCTCTCCGATCAGCTTCTCGATCGCCGCCCACACCGCCGGCCGCTTCGACGGGTGGAGCGACTCGCCTCTCCCGGTGCGCTTGGCGCTCTCATAGGCGGGGTAGTCGGTGATGTCCTGGGCGAGCAGCACCCCCTCCCACTCGTCCACCAGGAACTCGCCGGAGTAGTCGGGGTGCAGCCGCAGCCTCTCGGCGAAATCGCGTAGAGGCCGGTCGTCCAACGTCTCGCCGTAGCGGCCGAGACGCTCGCGCAAGATCCGCGCCGCGAGCTGGTCGGTGGTGAGGACCTCGATGCGCTCGCGCTCGCGCGGATCCTCGATGAGCTGGTCGAGCTGGCGTCCCAACTCGGCGCTCAGGGGATTGCCGTAGGTGGTCATCAGGATCGGGAGGCCGTCGTCGTACCGCCGGGCGAGATGCGCCGCCCGGTGCAGCGCCGTGACGGTCTTCCCGGTCCCCGCACCCCCGGTGATCATGACCGAGCCGGGGTAGGTGTCGCGGTAGGCGATGCGCCGCTGGGACGGGTGCAGGAAGATCCGCCACAGTGCGAAAGGCGGCCGCAGGATCTTGGCGAGCTCCTCGGAGCCGTCGACCAGCGCGACCTGGGCGGGTGTCCGCTCGATCGCGGCGGGCAGGTCCTCCGGCTCGACCGATTCCGGACGCTCGGCGTCGACGAGGTTCTTGGCGATCTCGTCCCAGGCCTCTTCCGGGCTCATCCCGGACGCGAGGGCCACGAGCGCGTCGTACTGGAGCTCTGGGAGGAGGTGCTGGAGCGCGTCCAGATGCGCCTCGCGGACGAGTAGCCGGACGATCGGCAGCACCTGGTCGTCGATGCCGAGCCAGCGGAGCTGGGAGTCCTTCACGTGGTCGAACAGCCGGGGGCTCCGCGTGGCCCCGGCGGCCATCTCCAGCGTCTCCGACATGGTCCGGAGCTGCTTCTCGTCGCGGACCTCCAGCACACCGAGCACCTGGTTGACGGTGAACCGGCGGCTCGTCGCGTAGGCGATCGCGTCGTCGTGGGGCAGCACCCGCAGCAGGCAGTAGATGTCACCGGACTCCGGCGCGAGGACGACGCCGCGCCAGAACCGGTCGATCCGGATCGTCCGGATGCGGGGGTCGGCGCCGCCGCGCAGCTTCTCCAGGTGCAGGCCGGCCTGCGTGTGGTGGGCGAACTTGTCGATCGCCTCCTGGACGGCCCGCCGGACGGGCTTCTCCAGGTTCGCGAACTCGGCGAGGAACTCCTTCGCGATCGCCAGCTGCGGCACGGACGCTCCTCCGACGGACCATGCGGGATCTTCATGCTAGGCCCGCGGGGCCCCGCGCGGGGACTGTATGTTTGTCGCTCTCGAAGCCGCATGACGAGTTGGGGGCCCCTCCGTGGCGAAGCTGACATTGCCGCAGCTGGAAGCGCATCTTTTCGGGGCGGCCGACATCCTGCGCGGCAAGATGGACGCTTCGGAGTTCAAGGAGTACATCTTCGGGATGCTGTTCCTGAAGCGGTGCTCCGACCAGTTCGACACCATCCGGGAACGGATCATCGAGGAGCAGCTCGCCGCCGGCCGGACGCGGATGCAGGCCGAGGAGCTGGCCGACAACCCGCTCTTCTACAGCGGCGGTGACTTTTTCGTCCCGAAGACGGCCCGGTGGGACTACATCGTGGACGAGTCGGGCAAGAAGGCCGTCGCCGACCTGCTCAACAAAGCGCTCGCCGCGCTCGAAGAAGCCAACGGCGAGGCATTGCAGGGTGTCGTCGGGCACATCGACTTCAACCGCAAGGTCGGCAAGACCACCCTGTCGAACCAGAACCTCCAGAAGCTGGTGAGGCACTTCTCCCGGCACCGGCTCCGCAACGACGACTTCGAGTTCCCCGACCTGCTCGGCGCCGCGTACGAGTACCTCATCGGCGAGTTCGCCGACTCGGCCGGTAAGAAGGGCGGAGAGTTCTACACGCCTCGCGGGGTCGTCCGCATGATGGCGCGGCTCGTCGACCCGCACGTGGGCATGAGGATCTATGACCCCTGCGCGGGGTCAGGTGGAATGCTAATCATGGCGAAGGAGTACGTCGCCGAGAACGGGGAGGACGCCGGCGACCTGTCGCTTTACGGGCAGGAGGCCAATGGCGGCACCTGGGCGATCTCCAAGATGAACATGATCCTGCACGGGATCGTCAACGCCGAGCTGGAGAACGACGACACCCTCGCCAATCCCGTGCACGAGGAGAACGGACGGCTCCTCACCTACGACCGCGTCCTCACCAATCCGCCGTTCTCTCAGAACTACGAGAGAGCCGGGATGAAGCATGAGGACCGGTTCGAATACGGCTGGGCGCCGGAGACCGGCAAAAAGGCGGACTGGATGTTCGCCCAGCACGTCCTGGCGGTGCTGCGTCCCGACGGTGTCGGAGCGACGGTCATGCCGCACGGCGTACTGTTCCGGGGCGGCGAGGAAGGCAAGATCCGGAAGGCGGTCATCGAGGCCGACCGTCTCGAAGCCGTCATCGGCCTCGCCCCGAATCTGTTCTATGGGACCGGCATTCCCGCCTGCATCCTGATCCTTCGCGGGACGGCGCCTCGGCCCGCTTCACACCGGGGCAAGGTGCTGTTCATCAACGCCGACCGCGAATACACGTCCGGCCGCGCGCAGAACTATCTCGACCCCGAGCACGCGGAGAAGATCGTCGCCGCCCATCGGGCGTTCCTCGCCGACGAGACCATGGAGATCCCCGGCTTCGCCCGTGTGGTCTCCGTGGACGAGCTGGCGGAAAACGACTTCAACCTCAACATCCGCCGCTACGTCGACAACACCCCGCCCCCCGAGCCGCAGGACGTCCGCGCCCACCTTCACGGCGGTGTCCCCCGGACGGAGGTGGAGGCGCACGCGGCAGCCTTCCGCGCCTTCGGCGTGGATGTCCACACCCTGTTCACGCCGAGGAACGAGGACTACTACGACTTCCCGGCCGAGGGTTGGCAGTCGGTGGTGGACCGCATCCCGGAGCTCACCGCGTCCGCCGAGGAGCGCCTACGCGAAGCGTTCGACGAGTGGTGGGACAGCCACGCCAAGCGCCTCCGCGAGCTGCCCGGCACCCGCCGCGTCATGGACACCCGCGCCGAGCTGCTCGACAGCTTCGTCGCGGAACTCGAACCCGTGGGAGTGCTCGACCGCTTCCAGCTCGCTGGCGCCGTCGCCTCCTGGTGGGGCGGAGTCCAGGCCGACATCCGGACGCTGGCATACAACCAGTTCAGCGGCGTGGTGCAGGGCTGGCTGACCAGCATCCAGACCGCCTTCGACGACGAGGGCTCCGCCGCCGTGCTCAACGCCCAGCGGCGCGCCGCCGAGAAACGCAAAGCCAAGGATCACCCGTTGGTTCCGCTGGTTCTCGCCGACTACCTCACAGAACTTGAGGAGGCCGAGAACCTCCGCGCCGAACTCGACGCCAAGGTCAAGGCCGCCACCGCCACCCCGGACGAGGCCGCCGAGGACGCGGAGCCGATTGACCCGGTCGTCCTCAAGCGCCTCAAGGCTCAGCTCACCGCCGCCAAGGCGAAGGTGAAGAAGCTCGAAGCCGCCTTTGTCGACAAGCTCGCGGCAGGCGTCCGCCAGATTGAGAATGCCGAGACCGAGCCGGACCTCGTCATGCGCATCCTCAAGGCCGACCTCAGCCGCCGCCTGGACGCCCGCATGGCCACCCGCCGCCGAGCCCTCGCCGACCGCTACAAAACCTGGACGGATAAGTACGCCGTCACCCTCCCCGAACTAGAGGCCCAACGCGCCGCCGCAGCCGCCCGTGTCGATGACATGCTGAGGGAGCTTGGCTATGAGTAGCAGGGCGATGCGGATTCCGAATCTGGCTAGATGGGAGGTTATCCCGCTCAGTGAGCTCTGCACACTGATTTCGCGTGGCAGTGCGCCTACTTACGTAGACGACAGTCCGGTGTTGGCCATTGGGCAACGCTGTGTGCAACACAGCGGCTTTGATGCGAACGCGGCTAGGCCGCATGATCGACGTCATCGGAGCAGGATGCTTGGAGTTGAGCGTGGAGATGTGCTCCTCAACTCCACCGGCACCGGAACTATTGGACGGAGTTGCGTCTTCGATCATGGCGGTGCCTTTGTCGTAGACGGCCACGTGACAGTTCTCCGAGTCGATACGTCAAAAGCAAATTCCACCTGGCTCGATGCCCTGTTGCGATCGCCGTGGGGTCAGCAACATTTGGAGTCGCAATGCTTCACCGGATCGACTAGCCAAATTGAACTCTCAAGGAGTCAACTCGTAGCGACGGAAATTCCCACGCCTTCGATTAGGGAGCAGCAACGGATTGCGGAGATCCTCGACGCGCTCGACGAAGAAAGACGTTTCCATGACGATGTGATGCTAAAGAATCGGAAGTTGTGTCAGGCCGTTATCGGAGACCTCATGAGCGGTAGGGGATTTGAAGCCCCTACTGAGTACGTTCGATGTTCGCAAATTTTGTCCTTGACTGGCGGGCTTCCCCAACGGCAGGCGCGGATGAGTCTTGCCGGCACTATCCCCATCTATGGGAGTAGTGGGCTGGCGGGATTTGGCGACAAGGCGCTATCTATAGGGGAGACTCTCGTCATCGGTAGGGTGGGCGAAGGCGGAGTGGGATCTGTACGGCATAGTCCAGGGCCATGTTGGGTGACCGACAACGCTCTTTGGAGCACGTGGATCAGCCCGGATTGGTCGTCCGAATTCTTGGCTATGTATCTAGATTGGTGTGACCTGCGGAAGTTGCGGAGCCAAACCGGTCAGCCTCTGATTACTCAGAGTGCCATCGGCAAGGTGCCCGTTCCTGTCCTCCCCCTAGAGCGGCAGGAGAAGGTAGTTGCAGTTGCATGCGCCCTGAATGACCAGCACGGAATGAGCAATGCGCATTTGAGTAAGAGTGCACTCATGAGGAAGGGTATCGCGGAGGATTTGTTGACGGGGCGGGTTCGGGTTTGAGGTGGTCAGGTGGGCATCAGGGCCCAGATGACCTTTCCTTCGCCGGTGGCGGAGGGGCGGGTGCCCGTTTCCTTTGCGTAGGCGGAGATGATTGCTAGGCCGCGTCCGCTTTCGGCCATCGGGGTTGGGGTGCTTGGGGCTGGGAGATCGGGGGACGGGTCCCAGCACTCCAGGAGTGGGGTGCCGTCCTGGAGGGCGCAGCGGAGGCGGAGCTGCCGGCCGTGTGCTGCCGCGACGGCATTGGTGACCATCTCGCTCATGACGAGCGTCGAATCGTTGATCACTTCGCGGTCGAAGCCCCAGTTCGTCAGGGCGTAGCGGACAAGCTCGCGAGCCAGTACGACCGTTGACGGCACGGCGAGCAGGGTCAGGCGGACTTCGGGGATGCCGGGTGCCGGCACGACCAGATCAAGATCTTTCATTGAGGGCCGCCATCCTCAGTTCGCGGATTGTGTCCTCACTTTGAGTGATCGCGCGCTAACGTGATGTGCATCGTCCGGCGGTCAATACACCTTTGGGGCAGCGATGAGCGTGCGAGAGTCCATTGACCCGAAGTCTTCGCTGTGGGCCTGGCTGGCCTTTGACCTGTGGTTTCACCGCAGTCAACGCGGTCTCTCGCTCGCCCAGGTGGCACTGATCGTCAATGTGACCCGGGCGACCGTATCGAACTGGGAAGCTGGGCGGTTCCGGCCTAGCGACACGTGCTTGAAGCGTCTCGACGAGGCATGGAACACCGGGGGGCACTTCGAGCGGCTCCACACCTTTGCCTGTGCTGGCCATGACCCGGACTGGTTTCGTCAATACGTCCAATACGAGATGACCGCGGAGATCATCAAGGTCTTCCATGGCAAGCACATCCCGCTGTTTGCGCAGACAGAGGCTTACGCGCAGGCCGTGCTCCATGCGGCCGGGCGTGTGAGTGAAGTCGAAGCAGAGATCAAGGCGCGGAAGAAGCGCCAGGAGATCCTGGAGCGAGAGAACCCCCCGTACCTCTGGATACTCATAGACCAAGAGGTGCTGGAGTGCGTCGTCGGTAATCGCGAAGTCATGCGCGAGCAGGCTGCACACCTTCTCTCGCTCGCTCAGAAGCCACGCGTGTGCCTGCGTGTCGTTCCTCGTGACGCGGGCTGGCACCCCGGACATGATGGCCCGTTCCAGGTTTTGAAGGTTCATGGCAGAGAGATCGCGTACGCGGGAGCTCAGATCGGTGGTCGTCTCATTGAGGCCGGTGACGAGGCAGACATACTGGCGGTACGGTTCGATGAGATCGGAGCACTGGCACTCGCCAAAGCTGCTTCGAGAGAACTGATCGAGCGGATCATGAGGACGTACACGTGTTGAACTGGCGGAAGAGTTCCTACACCGGCGGCGGCAATGACGACGCGTGTGTGGAGTTGGCGGACGGCCGTGATCGGGTGTGGGTTCGGGACTCCAAGGATCCGGACGGGGAGCGGCTGGTGTTCGGGCGGGAGGCCTTCGGTGGGCTGCTGGAGCGGGTGAAGCGCGGGGAGCTTGGCCGGTAGTGGTAAATGTCCACATAGCCGGGATTCTCGTGGCACAGGGGAGTCGCGGAGCGGAATGATTGGGATCTCGGTGATGCGCTGACGCGAACGGGGGACGCCGGTGTCCGGGCCCGAACATCTCCAGGTCGAAGCTCCGCTGCTGAGGCAGCTCCGCGATATGGGCTGGGAGCATCTGGCCGGTGCGCCGCCCGAGGTGTTCGCGCCGACGGACCCGGCGGCCTCCGGGCGCGGCTCGTTCGGCGAGGTGCTGCTCGAAGCCCGGCTGCGGAAGGCGATCCGCGAGATCAACCTCGGGCCGGACGGGCGACCGTGGCTGAACGAGGACCGCGTCTCCCAGGCGGTGGCCGAGCTGGCGCGGATCGGCGCGACCGGTCTCCTGGAAGCCAACGAGCAGGCGACCGAGCTGCTCCTCTCCGGTGTGACCGTGCCCGGCCTGGACGACTGGGACGGCGGCCGGGACCAGCGCGTCCACTTCATCGACTGGCGGAACTGGCAGCACAACGACTTCGCGGTCGTCTCCCAGTTCAGGGTGGACGTCCCCGGCACGCAGGGACGCAAGTACATCGTCCCCGACGAGGTGCTGTTCGTGAACGGCATCCCCCTGGTCGTCGTGGAGTGCAAGAAGCCGGGCCGCGGCGACGCGATCGACGTGGCCGTGAAGCAGATCCGCAAGTACGCCGAGCAGGGCCGTTCGCGGACGCCCGAGGGCAACCGGAAGCTGTTCCACACCGTCCAGCTGACGGTGGCGACCTGCGGCGAGCGGGCGCGGCTCGGGACGTTCACGGGCGAGACCGAGCACTACATGCCGTGGCGCGACCCGTACCCCCGGACGGACGCGCAGATCGCGGCCGGGCTCGGGTGCGACGAGCGGTCCGTGACGGAGCAGAACCGGCTGGCGGCCGTGGTGCTGCATCCGGAGCGGCTGCTCGGAATCGTCCACGACTACGTCACGTTCATGACGCTCGACGACGGCCGCCGGGTCAAGGCCGCCCCCCGCTACCAGCAGTACCGCGCCGTCGAACGCGCCCTTCGCCGCCTCCTGGAGGGCGAGACGAAACCGGAGAACGGGGAGCAGGACCGGCGCGGCGGCGTCATCTGGCACACGCAGGGCTCGGGCAAGAGCCTCACTATGACGTTCCTCGTCCGGCGGATGCGGTCGATCGACGAGCTCGCCGACGCCAAGGTCGTCCTGATCACGGACCGGACGCAGCTGCAGAGGCAGCTCTCGAAGACGTTGACGCTGACCGGCGAGGAGGTCCAGGAGGCCACGAGCGTCAGGCAGGCCAAGCGGCTCCTCGGGGAGCACGGGCCGGGCATCGTCGCCGTGATGATCCAGAAGCAGCAGGACGTGGCCGCCCGGCAGTCCGACGGGGAGCTGAGCGAGGCGGCGCCCTCGCTCGGCGAGCTGAACACCGACGCGTCGGTCATCGTGCTGATCGACGAGGCGCACCGGTCGCACGGCTCGCGCCTGCACATGAACCTCCTCGAAGCGCTGCCCAACTGCGCCCGGATCGGCTTCACCGGAACGCCGATCATCATGGGGAAGCGGAAGAGGACCAGCCAGATCTTCGGACCCGTCATCGACCGCTACCTGCTCCCCGACGCGGAGGCGGACGGCGCCGTCGTGCGGATCTTCTACGAGGGCAACACGGTGAAGGGCGCCGTCCGCGACGGCCGCGACCTCGACGAGGTCTTCGAGGACATGTTCGCCGAGCGGAGCGAGCAGGAGCGCGAGGAGCTCCAGCGCCGCTACGCCACCAAGGGCGACGTCCTCGAAGCGGAGGAGCTGATCGAGGCCAAGGCCCGGCACATGTTGCGCCACTACGTCGCCGGGGTTCTGCCCAACGAGTTCAAGGCGCAGATCGTCGCCAACAGCCGGGAGGCGACGATCCGCTACCGCGAAGCCCTGATCAGGGCCAGGGACCGGCTGGTCGCGGACGCCGAGACGATCCCGTTCCGCCTGCTCGACAGCCCGCTGGACGAGCTGACCCCGCGGCAGGTCGCCCTGGTGCAGGCCCACAGGAAGCTCGATCTGCTGCGCGCCATGGACTTCGTTCCGGTCATCTCCCCGGGCACGGACGACGACGAGGCCCGCTTCGCCGAGTGGACCGACAAGCGCCGCCAGGAAGAGCGCGTCGAGGCGTTCAAGAAGCCGTTCCCGAAGGAACTCGGTGAGGGCGACAAGCCGATCGGCTTCCTGATCGTGAAGTCGATGCTGCTCACCGGGTTCGACGCGCCGATCGAGCAGGTCCTCTACATCGACCGGTCGCTGAAGGAGGCGGAGCTGCTCCAGGCCGTCGCCCGCGTCAACCGTCCGGCCGAGGGCAAGAAGTGCGGCTACGTCGTCGACTACTACGGCGTCGCCAACCACCTCGCCGAGGCCCTCAAGGCGTATGCGGCCGAGGACGTCGACGGCGTCCTGTACGACCTGCGGGAGGAGGCCGCCAAGCTCGACCCGATGCGCCGCCGGTTGCGGGCGCTCTTCACCGAGAAGGGCGTCGTGCCCTCCGGCGCCACCCTCGAAGAGTGCGTGCTGTCGCTGGAGGAAGGCGCCCGGTTCGACCGGTTCGAGGCGGAACTCAGGCGGTACCTCAGCACGATCGACGTCATCCTTCCCGAGCCGGTCGTCAGCCCGTACCTGCCCGACGCCACCCTGTACGCGGAGATCGCGATGCGGGCCCGGCGCCGGTACCGCGTGGACGGCGGTGACTTCGACCCCGCCGCCTACGGCGCGAAGGTGCGCCGGCTCATCGACGAGCACCTGCGGTCGCTCGGCATCGAGGAGAAGCTGCCCCCGGTGTCGCTGACCGCCGACGACTTCGAGGAGAAGGTCGCGGCACTGCCGGACGCGCGGACCCGCGCCTCCGAGATGGAGCACGCCGTCCGCGACCACATCGAGATCAACCGCGGCCGTGACCCGCGCCGCTACCGGATGCTCAGCGAACGGCTCGAAGAGATCCTGCGCGACTACGCCGACGACTGGGAGCAGCAGGCGGCGCTGCTGGCCGCGCTCGTGGCGGAACTGCGCGCCGACCGCCCCGAGCAGGACGACGACCCGCTGACCCCGCCCGAACGGGCCCTGTACGGGGTGCTGCTGGAGGCGACGGCCAAGGACGGGGTCGTCCAGCCGGACGCCGACCGGCGGCTGCGCGACATCGTCACGAAGGTGATCGAGCTGGCGGTGCGGGTGACGCATCGCCGCGACTTCTGGCGCAGGCCCACGGACCGGAGGGACTTCCGGTCCCAGATCGCGCAGTGCCTCTTCGCGGAGGACATGGAGATCACCCTTGTGCCGGAGCTCGCGGACCAGATCGTCGACGTGATCTGGCACTGGCGGGAGGACATCCCGCGCCCGTGACGGTGCGCCGGTGGCGGGAACGTCGGCGGCCGGTGGCAAGCTGGGGCCGTGGACGGTTCGGCGGCCGTCGAGATCGTCAAGGTCGGCGATCTCGACGTACAGGTGCGGGTGAGCGAGCGGCGCCGCCATGTCCGCCTGACGGTCGAGCGCGACGCGGCCGTCACCGCGGTCGTGCCGCCCGGCGTCGACCGGGCCGAGCTGGTGAGGATCGTCAAGAGCCGCCGCCGCTGGCTGTACGGCAAGCTCGCGGAGCGTCAGGCACTGGGGGAGGGCAGACCGGAGCGCGAGTACGTCTCGGGCGAGGGCTTCCCATACCTGGGACGCAGCCACCGGCTCTTGCTCGTGGACACCGCTCCGTCCCCCGTCCGGCTGGTGCGTGGCCGCCTGGAGTTGCGGAGGGATGCCCTCGATGATGCGGCCGGCGCGCTCATCGGCTGGTATTCGCGGCGTGGGCGGGCCTGGCTACCCAGCCGTCTCCACCCCTGGGCCGAACGGATGCAGGCCCCTCGGGCCGCGTTGAAGGTGCGTTCGCTGGGCTACCGCTGGGGGTCGTGCTCTCAGGAAGGGCGTCTCAACATCCACTGGGCGACGATGCAGCTGCCGCCCGACCTGATCGACTACGTGCTGGCCCACGAGGTCGCCCACCTTCACGAACACGACCATGGCGAGCGGTTCTGGCGGCGCCTGGAGCGGGCCATGCCCGACTACCCCGCCCGCCGCGCCCGCCTCAAACACCTCGGTCCCGACCTCTGGCTCCCTTAGCGGGCGGCCACTCACTCTCTCGGTGGTACCCACCACTCACTTCGGCGGAGCGTCGAGCCGCTTCGTTTGCAGCCCGGATGCGAGGGCGCGATACACGCGCCGGCGCCTCGTCTTCCGGGGGTCGGCGTACACAGCGCGCAAGGGTTCAGTCCACGAGTCGTTACTATCAGTGATAATTATACTTTGTAAAGCACATCATAAGGAATGTAAGTGCTTCTTGCTCCTGTTGGGCCTTGTACTACCGGTGGTAGTTGACAGTGATATGACGCTGGAATGCGATCGTACCCATCAGTATCTCGATGACGAGCTATTGCTTGACGTCTGACGCGTCGGTGTAAAGAGTCCGACTCGCCGTACCTCGCGCCGTTTAGTATGGTTCGCACACGTGATCGAAGCTACGGAACATGATCGTTTAATCACCCTGAGTAGTGATACGGGCGACATTGACGGCAAGGCCCGACGGGTGCGCAACTTCGTGGTCACGAAGGAGTAGAGTCGTTGCCCAGTGCGGAAGCGCGGCTCTTCCTGACCTGCCGGGCTGCTCTCGCCTGGGCCGCTCGGCGCTGCGCGCCTGTCCAGTCGAATGCGGTTCAGGTGGAACGCGGTTCGGAAAGACGGGCGGGCAGGAGGCGCGGAAATCGACACTACTTGATCATTTCAGAAAGGGCTCACGGCCTTCCCTGTAAAGGGAATTGAGAGACGGACCCGGCCGTGGCCCTTTTCTATAGATCTTGTCCGGGAGCGACCTGCGATAGACCCCGGATAAGCCGAGGGCCGTCAACCTACCGGTGAGCTGCGCCAACAACCGGCGGTAGGGATGACGGCCCTCACCCCGCAAGACCCGTCCCGAGTTTCACTAGAGGAGAGGCCCTACTGGGGTGGTTGTTATGCGTCAGAGGAGTGTCGATGTCGGGAAAGACTCGGCACGACCCCCAGCTGAGCACATAGTGGCTCCACCGTACGGCAAAGCCGCACGGGTTGACACCTACTCGGCTGCTTTGTTGGGGATCATGGCCGGTGCCGGTCCTTGCCGCACTGTGGCGCGGCGCAAGGAGGCGAGGGGCCGGTGACCCGGAAGCAGGGGCTCGGCCTGGTCGCGCTCGTGGCCGGCAGTCCCGCTGCCGCCGCCGTCACGGTGTACGAGGTGACCAATGAGCCGGCATTGGCCCAGCGCGTCGCCGGCTACGTCGCCGGGGTGGCGCTCGTCGGAGTCATCGCCGCGCTGCTCCAACCCAGCGTTCGAACCTGGCTTCGGCACCGTCCCGAATACCGGTGGATTCGCGACGAGGGTAGGCAGCGGCGGCGTGTCACCAAGGCCGCTACCCGTTCGTGGGTGCCGCGCGGAGGCTCCAAGGCGGCCGCCGAGTTGCGCCGGGAGGCCCGCGCCTACGCCAGGGAGCGTGGCTGGAGTGACTCCACCAGCGCGGCCGAGGTCATGCACATCACCCGCGCCCGCGGGAAGGCCACACGCAGGACGCGTCCCGCCACGGCCCGTAAGAGCGGCAACGTTACCGAGTTGGACAACAAGCGGCGGGTCTCCGGCGACTCCACTGCCGGCCCGTCTCGCTGATCGGCCGGTCTGCCGTGGCCCGTTCCTAGAAGCACGGGCCACGGCTGGCCACCGCACCTATCCGGGCGCTGCGCGCGGACTGCGCCGGAGGGCGAGTACGAGCGGTGCCGAGCGGGGACGGCCGGAGTCACGATGATCGGACGCTCCGTGGGCTCTTCGAGCTGATCGGCCGGTTGCTGTTCGGCCAAGGGCGTCTATCCGGGTGGACTAAAAGAAGTCGTCAAGCAGGGGTGGTGGCTATAGCGTCGCCTGGCTATGGAGCGCTTTGAACGGTTTCTCAATGTCGTCGATGTGGAGGCGACCTGCTGGGACGGGCGGCCGCCGCCTGGGCAGGTCAGCGAGATCATCGAGATTGGGCTGTGCGTCGTGGACGTGGAGTCGCGGAGCCGGGTCGCCAAGCACCGCGTTCTGGTCCGTCCCGCCCGGTCTGAGGTCAGTGCGTTCTGTACCGAGCTGACCGGGCTGACCCAGGCCGAAGTGGAGGGTGGCGTCGAGTTCCGGGAGGCGTGCGCCCTCCTGGAGCAGGAGCACCGGTCGAGGTCACGTGCCTGGGCGAGTTGGGGCGACTACGACCGCAAGCAGTTCGAGCGCCAGTGTTCGGCCGGTCGGGTCGCCTATCCGTTCAGCTCGCGGCACACCAATGCCAAACAAGCCTTCACCGACTGCTTCGGTC
Source organism: Actinomadura sp. NPDC048955 (assembly GCF_040649435.1). Lineage (NCBI taxonomy): Bacteria > Bacillati > Actinomycetota > Actinomycetes > Streptosporangiales > Thermomonosporaceae > Actinomadura > Actinomadura sp. NPDC048955. The sequence continues at coordinate 853 of NZ_JBEZJI010000018.1, read as the reverse complement.
TCCGGCGGAGGCTGGGAATGAGCGCGGCGCTGAACCACGCCGGCCTTCCCCTGGAGGGTCGCCACCACAGCGGAGCCGACGATGCCTGGAACATCGCCGCGCTGGTTCTCAGAATCATTTCCAGCGAGGACGTCTCCCAGGTGAGGCGCTGACCGGAAGTCATGCCGGGGAAAGTCGAAGGGCCCGGGTGTGCCGGGCCCTTCGGGTGTGGATGCGTTCCTGCTGAGATGCTGCCTCAGTCGGACGCGAGTGCCTCGTCGCCGGTGTCCGCGGCGACGATCTGCGGCGTCCTCCGGCGGAGGTTCGCGCGGAGGAACAGCCACCCGATGCACAGGATGGCGATTGCTTCCGCTCCCCCCACCGGGAAGACCCAGGAGGGAAGGGTGGAGAGGTTCCCGACGACGATCGCGAACGCGGTCGCCGGGAAGGCGCAGAAGATCGTCAGCGTCACCGCGAGGTGACCGATCTTGCCGGTCCGGCGGCCCGGGAGGGCCCGGTGCCAGGACTCCCACCCGAAGGGGAGAGCCCCCTCGGACAGCAGCCGCCTCATGCGCGGCGCGAGTTCGAACCGGACGTACTGGCCGATCTCGCACACCTTGGTGTCGTTCGCCAGGTAGATCCACCCGAGCGAGAGAACCGCCGGGATGAGACCCAGCAGAACGAGCAGGGAGGCTCCCTGCGTGATGGCGTAGGCCGCACCGGCGACCACCGCGAAGGCGGTGTAGACCAGCGTGTCGCGGTAGCCGATCCGCTTGTGCTGTTCGTTCTTCATCTGGTTGAAGTCGGTCGTGAGGACGCCGACCTCGGTCTTGGTCGTGTCGTACTGCGTCTTGAGGACGTCGAGCCGGGCCTT
>NZ_JBEZJI010000017.1:0-150236 GCF_040649435.1 Actinomadura sp. NPDC048955 | reverse complement strand
AGGACTCTGGACACGCATCTGCCAGCGCATCTGCGCCCTCAACGCCGCCATCTGGCACAACTGGCTCATCGACGCACCCGTCAAACGCTCCCTGATCGCCTACGACCACTGACCAACACCGATATTTCCCATCAACGATCTAGCGGGCCTCGTCGCGGTAGGCCCCGGTGAGCTGGGACTCCGCGTCGTCGAGGTAGGAGCGCAGCTCCCGCTCGGCCGCCGCGAGGTCGCCGCCCGCCATCAGGTCGTGGATCCGCCGGTTGCGGGCCAGGTAGGGCTCGTGGAACTCGCGCGGCGAGCCCATCTCGTGGAAGACCAGGCGCATCTCGGCCAGCAGGTGCCGGATCATCTCGTCCACCCGCGGGCTCCCCACCAGCGCGGCGATGGCCTGGTGGAAGCGGATGTCGGCGGTGCCGACGTCCGGCCAGCGCCCCGCGGCGGCGGCGCGCTCGCCGTCCAGGACCGCGGCCTCCACCCGGCCGAGCGACCCGGCGGGGGCCTCCCGCGCGCACCGCACGCCCTCGCACTCCAGGATCCGCCGGACCCGGTAGAGGTCGGCGAGGCCATCGGCGGTGACCCGGCGCACGAACACGCCCCGGTTGAACTCGTGGACGAGCAGCCGCTCCTGCGCGAGCAGCCGGAACGCCTCGCGCACGGTGTTGCGCGAGACCTTGAGGGCCTCGCCCAGCTCCTCCTCGCGGACGCGCTCGCCGGGGGCGAGCCGCCCGTCGGTGATCTGCTCGCGCAGCAGGCCGGCGATCCGCGCGGCGGTGCTGGTGCGGTCGAGGTCGTGCCGGGCGGCAGCGATGTCGGTCAGCCACGAGCCCTGCGCCGGCACGGGCATCAGCCACCTTCCGGGGGTAGGCGCGGGGAGCGCGCGCGGAGGTCTAGGGGCGGCCAGCCTATCCCCGGGGACGGAAAACTGCATCAACAGGTCTCTTGATGGATTGTTGAACAATCTCTACCCTTGCGGAAAGTCGAACCCCCTGGAAGGGCCCCGCCATGACGGACCCAGCGACCCTCGACACCCCCACGGAACCGGCCACCCGCTCGCGCCGCGCCGCGCTCACCGGCGCCATGTTCCTGATGGCCACCAGCGCCATCGGACCCGGCTTCATCACCCAGACCACGGTGTTCACCGCCAAGCTCGGCGCCGCGTTCGCGTTCGCGATCCTGGTGTCGGTGCTGGTGGACGTCGCCATCCAGCTGAACGTGTGGCGCGTCGTCGGCGTCTCGGGGATGCGCGCCCAGGAGCTCGGCAACCGCGTCCTGCCCGGCGCCGGGTACGGCCTCGCCGCGCTCGACGTGTTCGGCGGCCTGGTGTTCAACATCGGCAACGTCGCCGGCACCGCGCTCGGGCTGAACGCCCTGCTCGGCCTGGACGTCAAGATCGGCGGCGCGGTCTCCGCGCTGGCCGCCATCGCGATCTTCCTGGTCCGGCGGGCCGGCGTCGCGATGGACCGGATCGTCGTCGTGCTCGGCGCCGTGATGATCCTGCTGACCCTCTACGTCGCGTTCGTTTCCGAGCCGCCCCTCGGCGACGCGCTCCGCCAGAGCGTCGCGCCGGAGACCGTCGACTTCCTGGTCATCACCACGCTCATCGGCGGGACGGTCGGCGGCTACATCACCTACGCGGGCGCGCACCGCATGATCGAGTCCGGGGTGACCGGGCCGGACAACGTCAAGGAGATCAACCGCAGCGCCGTCACCGGGATCCTCGTCACCGGCCTGATGCGCGTGCTGCTGTTCCTCGCCGTGCTCGGCGTCGTCGCCGGCGGGGTGACCCTCGCCAAGGAGAACGCCCCCGCCTCGGCCTTCGAGAACGCGGCGGGCGAGGCCGGGCTGCGCGTCTTCGGCCTGATCATGTGGTCGGCGGCGATCACCTCGGTCATCGGCGCGTCCTACACCTCCGTGTCGTTCCTGGTGTCCTTCTCGTCCTTCGTCGAGCGGCACCGCAACCGGCTGGTCGTCGCGTTCATCCTCGTCTCGGCCGCCATCTACCTCGCGATCGGGACCGCTCCGGCGAAGCTGCTCGTCCTCGCGGGCGCGCTGAACGGGCTGATCCTGCCGTTCGGGCTCGCCGTGCTGCTGTGGGCGGCCGCCCGCCGCCGCGACCTGCTCGGCGGCCACCGGTACCCGCTCTGGCTCCTGGCCATCGGCGTGGCGGCCTGGCTGCTGTCGCTCTACCTGGGCTGGAACAGCCTGTCCGGGCTCGACGACCTGTGGAAGTGAGGGCGGGGTGCGGATCCTGCCGAACGGCGACGCGGCGCTGCTGGTCGAACTGCCGGACCTGCCGGACATGCTCGCCCTGTACGCGGCGCTCGCGGCGTCCCCGCCGCCCGGCGTCGCCGACCTCGTCCCGGCGGCCCGCACCCTGACCCTGCTGCTCGACCCGTCCGCCGACCCGTCCGCGGTCGCCGCCGCGGTGCGCGCCACCCGGCCGGGCACGGCGGACGGCGGCGCCGGCGAGGCGGAGATCCCCGTCGTCTACGACGGCGACGACCTCGCCGAGGTCGCCCGCCTCACCGGGCTCGCCCCGGACGAGGTCGTCGCCGCGCACACCGGGACCCCGTGGCGGGTCGCGTTCACCGGGTTCGCGCCCGGATTCGGCTACCTGGAGGGCGGCGACCCGCGGCTGGACGTCCCGCGCCGCGCGACGCCCCGCGTCCGCGTCCCGGCGGGCGCGGTCGGCCTCGCCGGTCGCTTCAGCGGCGTCTACCCGGTCGAGTCCCCGGGCGGCTGGCAGCTCATCGGGCGCACGGAGGCCGTCCTGTGGGACCTGGAACGCGACCCGCCCGCCCTGCTCCGCCCGGGGACGCGGGTCCGCTTCGTCCGGAGGGAACCATGAGGCTCCGGAGGGAACCATGAAGCGGGGCCTGGACGTTCTCCGCACAGGACCCCTGGCGACAGTCCAGGACCTGGGCCGCTCGGGTCACGCGGCGCTCGGCGTGGGGGTGTCGGGCGCCGCGGACCCGGGCTCGTTCCGCCTCGCCAACCGGCTGCTCGGCAACTCCGAGGGGGAGGCCGCTGTCGAGGTCACCTTCGGCGGCCTGCACGTGCGCTGCCGCGGCGGCGTGTTCGCCGCGGTGACCGGCGCGCCCGCCCCGCTCCTGGTGGACGGCCGTCCCGAGGCCCCCTACTCGGTCTTCCACATCCCGGACGGCGCCGAACTGCGGATGGGCGCCCCGCCCTCCGGCCTGCGCAGCTACCTGGCCGTGCGCGGCGGCGTCGCCGTCCCGCGCGTGCTCGGGTCGCGCTCCACCGACACGCTCTCCGGGCTCGGCCCCGCCCCGCTCAAGCCCGGCGACCTCCTTCCCGTCGGCGCGCCGCCCGCCGCCGCGCCGCTCCTGGACGCCGCGCCCGTCGCACCGCCGAGCGGCGGCGACATCGCGCTGCGCGCCGTGCCCGGTCCGCGCCACGACTGGTTCGCCCCCGGCGCGCTGGACGCCCTCTTCTCCGCCGCCTACACGGTGACCAGCGAGATCGACCGGGTCGGCATGCGCCTTGCCGGGCCGGGACTGGAGCACGCCGGGCGCGGCGAGCTGCCCAGCGAGGGGACGGTCACCGGGGCGCTGCAGGTCCCGCCGTCCGGGCGGCCGGTGCTGTTCCTCGCCGACCACCCGCTCACCGGCGGCTACCCCGTGATCGCGGTCGTCGCCTCCGCCGACATCGGACGCGCCGCCCAGGCCCGGCCCGGGCAGCGGCTCCGTTTCCGGCCGCACCCCGCACCGAACCTCCGGGAGGACAGACCATGACCGCACCCCTCGACCCGGGCGCGCTGACGCCGGACCAGGCGAGGGCCCTGTTCCGGGCCGGCCTGCGCGTCCCCACGTCCGGCTGGTGCGCCGGCTGGACGCAGGCGAACCTCATCGCCGTGCCGCGCGAGTACGCCTTCGACCTGCTGCTGTTCGCGCAGCGCAACCCCAAGCCGTGCCCCGTCCTGGACGTGACCGAGCCCGGCGAGGCCTCCTCCCCGCTGTTCGCCGGGGACCTGCGCACCGACCTGCCCGGCTATGTCGTCTACGAGCACGGGGAGCCGGTCGCCGAGGTGAGCGACGTGACCGGCCACTGGCGCGAGGACCTCGTCTCGTTCCTCATCGGATGCAGCTTCACGTTCGAGGACGCCCTCCGCGAGGCCGGCGTCCCCGTCCGGCACATCGAGCAGAACCGCAACGTCCCGATGTACCGGACGAACCGGATGTGCCGCCGCGCCGGCGAGTTCGGCGGCCCGCTCGTCGTCTCGATGCGCCCCGTCCCGGCCGCGCAGGTGGCCGACGCCGTGCGCGTGACGTCTCGGTACCCCTCCGTCCACGGCGCGCCCGTGCACGTCGGCGACCCCGTCGAACTCGGCATCGACGACCTGTCCGCGCCGGACTTCGGCGACCCGGTCGAGATCCGGGTCGACGAGATCCCGGTGTTCTGGGCCTGCGGCGTGACCCCGCAGGCGGCCGTGATGGCCTCCCGCCCCAAGCTCGCCATCGGGCACGCCCCCGGCCACATGGCGATCACCGACGCCCGCGACAGCCGCTACCTCGTTCCCTGAGCCCGGCATATTCTTCGTTCATGCCCGAGATCATCGCCCCGGGCGAACGCCTCGGGGGGCGCTACCGCATCGAGCGGCCTCTCGGCGCCGGCGGCATGGCGACCGTCTGGCGCGCGGTCGACACCGTCCTCGACCGCGCCGTCGCGGTCAAGGTCCCGAAGGACGGCGGACCCGAGGAGTTCTCGCGGCGCCTGCGCCAGGAGGCGCAGGCCGCCGCGGCCCTGACCCACCCGGGCATCACCGGCGTGTACGACTACGGCGAGCACCGGATCGGCCCGGAGGGGGCGCCGCGGCGCGGGTCGCGCCGCATCCCGTACGTGGTCATGGAACTGCTGGACGGCGAGAGCCTGGCCGTGCGCCTGTCGCGCGGCCCGCTGCCCTGGCGGGAGGCCGCCGGGATCTGCGCCCGGGTCGCCGACGCCCTGGCCGCGGCCCACGACGCCGGCATCGTGCACCGCGACATCAAGCCCGGGAACGTCTACCTCACCCCGGCCGAGGTGAAAGTCCTCGACTTCGGCATCGCGTTCACCGGGACGGCGGGCGGGCCGGTGATGGGCACGCCCGCCTACATGGCGCCCGAACTGGTGAGCGGGACGTCCCCGACCCCGGCGGCCGACGTCTACTCCCTGGGCGTCGTCCTGCACGAATGCCTGACCGGCGCGCCGCCCACGCCTTCGTCCTCCTTCCGGAAGGGCACCCCGGACGAGGTCGCCGCGCTCTGCCGCGACTGCCTCTCCCCGGACCCCGGCGCGCGCCCCACCGCCGCCGAAGCGGCCCGAATGCTGGCCGGCGCCTCCGGCGTCCAGCTCCACGCGCCGGGCGCCGCCGCACCCGCCGGCCTTCCGCCGCAGGACCTGCCTCGGAACCCGACCCGCGTCCTGGACGACCCTGGACCGGCCCGCCGAGGGCCCGGGCGGCCGCTGCTGATCGCCGGGATCGCGGCCGGGGCCCTGACCGCGCTGGCCGCGCTGCTGGCGGCCCTCGCGCCCGGCTCCTCCGACCAGGCCGGCGCGAGACCGCCGGCGACGTCCCCGACGGCGGGCCGGACGACGGCCGCGCCGGCCGCGTGCTCGGTGTCGTACCGCGTCGACGGGACGTGGCCGCGGGGCTTCCAGGCGACCGTCCGCATCACCAACCTCGGCGACGGCGCGATCGACGGCTGGACGCTGGGCTTCGCGTTCCCGGACGGGCAGGCGATCACCCAGCTGTGGAACGGCAGCCGCGCGCAGGACGGGGCGTCCGTCACGGTGACGGCGGCGGAGTGGAACCGGTCGATCCCGGCGCACGGCACGGCCGAGTTCGGGTTCCTCGGGAGCCAGGACGGCACGAACGGCGCGCCCTCGCGATTCACACTGAACGGCGCGGAGTGCCGGCGCTGAGCGGTGCTTATTGCAGTGCCCTCCTCCTTCGGGCCCTGAGGGCCCTCCATCGTCGGGCACTGCGGCGATCGCTGGCATCGCTCCGGCTCGCCTTGGCGGCTCGCTTCGCGATCAGATTCTTGCTTCGCTCGAATCTGCCTTCGGACGCGATCGCAGCGAGGGTGATGGGAGCGCTCCCAGTGTGTTGTCGCAGGTCAGTGGGCTTTTGGTCGAATTGATGTCGGTCTTCCTATTGTGTCGCGGCTGATCGAGGGCTTAGCATCCCGGCAATCGAAGCGCTTCGACAGGCGCTCGGTCCCACCCCGGAGGAAGACCCATGATCAAGGCAGGCAGGAGCGCGGCGGTGCTCGCCGCCCTTGCCGCGGCGGCGCTGTCGCTCACGGCGTGCGGCGGCGACGACGGCGGCGGCTCCGGTGGCAAGGAGCTCAAGCTCTGGCACTACGAGGCCCCCGACAGCGCCATGGGCAAGGCGTGGGACGAGGCGATCAAGGAGTTCGAGGCCACCCACCCCGGCGTCAAGGTGAAGTTCGAGGAGAAGGGCTTCGAGCAGATCCAGAAGACGGCGCCCATGGTCCTGAACTCCAAGGACGCGCCCGACGTCATGGAGTACAACAAGGGCAACGCGACCGCCGGCCTGCTCTCGAGGCAGGGCCTGCTCACCGATCTCACCCCCGAGGTCACCAAGCGGGGCTGGGACAAGCTGATCAGCCCGAACGTCCAGGTCACCGCCAAGTACGACGCCAAGGGCACGATGGGCGGCGACACATGGTACGGCGTCCCTGACTATGCGGAGTACCTGCAGGTCTACTACAACAAGGACCTGTTCAAGAAGAACGGCGTCGAGATCCCGACGACGTTCGCCGAGCTGACCGCCGCGATGGACGCGTTCGTCGCCAAGGGCGTCACGCCGCTGACCAACGCGGGCGCCGAGTACATGGCGCACCAGTTCGTCTACCAGCTCGCCCTCGACAAGGCCGACCGCTCCTGGGTGGACGCCTACCAGCGCTACACCGCCAAGACGAACTTCAACGACGCCGCCTGGACCTACGGCGCGACCACCTTCGCCGACTGGGTGAAGAAGGGCTACATCGCCAAGAGCTCCGTCAGCCTCAAGGCGGAGGACGCCGGCGTCGCCTTCATGAGCGGCAAGTTCCCCATGATGTTCTCCGGGAGCTGGTGGTTCGGACGGGTCGCCGCGGAGGCGAAGTTCGACTGGGAGACGGCCGTCTGGCCCGGCGCCAAGATGACGCTCGGCTCGGGCGGGAACCTCTGGGTCGTCCCCAAGGGGTCGAAGAACAAGCAGCTCGCCTACGACTTCATCGACATCACGATGAAGAAGAAGGCGCAGACCACCCTCGGCAACGCGGGCGGCGTGCCGGTCGCGGCGGACCCGTCCGCCATCACCGACGCCAAGGCCAAGAAGCTCATCGCCGACTTCGACGGGCTGTCCCGCTCCGACGGGCTCGCCTACTACCCGGACTGGCCGGTCGCCGGCTTCTACGACGCCTGGGTGGCGCAGACGCAGAAGCTCATGAACGGAACGGCGCCGGCCGAGGTCCTCGGCGGCATCCAGAAGACCTACGACGGCGGCCTGCCGAAGTGACGACGCCAGGCCGCGGCCGGTCGCGGGAGCAGTGGGGCTACCTGCCCTATCTGCTCCCCGGCCTGCTCCTGTTCACCGCCGTCATCGGGGTGCCGTTCCTGATGAACATCGGCACGAGCTTCACCGAGTGGACCGGCGTCGGCACCCCGGAGTGGATCGGGCTCGGCAACTACCGCGAGCTCGTGAAGGACGGGGAGTTCTGGGCCTCGTTCCGGCACAACGTCCTGATCATCGTCGGGATGGCGATCGTCCCGACGCTGATCGGGCTGGTGCTGGCCGCGGCGCTGACCGACCTGGTCGACCGGCACTTCGGGCCGCGCACCGCGAGCGTCCTGCGCGCCTGCGTCTACCTGCCGCAGGTGCTGCCGGTCGTCATCGCGGGCGTGGTGTGGAGCTGGCTGCTGGCCCCGGAGAACGGCGCGGTCAACGCGCTCCTGGACGCCGTGGGCCTCGGCTCCCTCGCGCACGACTGGCTCGGCGACCCGGCCACCGCCCTGTGGAGCGTCGTCGGCGTCATGGTCTGGATGCAGATCGGCTTCCCGCTGGTGATCTTCATGTCGGGCCTGCAGCGGGTCGACCCGTCGCTGTACGAGGCGGCGGAGATCGACGGCGCCTCGTGGTGGCGCCGGTTCCGGCACATCACGATCCCGCAGATCCGGCCGGAGATCTTCGTCGTGCTGCTGTGGACCACGATCGCGGCGCTGAAGGCCTTCCCGCAGATCTTCGTGCTGACCAAGGGCGGCCCGGGCGGGGCGACGAACGTGCCGTCCTACTACTCCTGGGTCAGCTTCTTCGAGAAGTCCGACGTCGGCTACGGCTCGGCGATCGCGACCGTGCTGACGCTGGTCATCGTCGCGCTGACCGTCGTCTTCCTGCGCCTGCAGGGACGCGACCTGGGGGAGGGCCGATGACCGCGACGCTCACGAGGAAGGCGGGCGCGCCGCCGCGCGACCGGCGGGGCGCTTCCCGCCGGGCCCGCCGCCGCGGCCCGTCGGCCTACGCGGTGCTGGTGGCGCTGGTCGCGCTCGCCGGCGTGATGCTGATCCCGTTCGTCGTGGTGGTCTTCAACGCGCTGAAGACGCCGCAGGAGTACTCGTCGAGCGGCCCGCTGTCGCCGCCGGACGGGTTCCACCTGGACGGCGTCCGCCAGTTCTGGGAGCGCGTCGACTTCGGGCACGTCCTGCTTAACAGCGCGCTCATCAGCGGCTCCGTCGCCGTCCTCGCCGTGCTGCTGTCGGTGTTCAACGCCTACGGGCTCGGCATCGGCAGGATCAAGGGGCGGATGTGGGTGCTCGCCCTGCTCCTGCTGGCGAACACGCTGCCGCAGGAGGCGCTCGTCTACCCGCTGTACTACATGTCGAAGCAGATCGGCCTGTACGACACCAGGCTCAGCGTGATCATCGTGTTCACGGTCATCCAGAGCGCGTTCGGCACCTACCTGCTGTCGTCGGTGATGGCGGCGTTCCCGCGCCCGCTGCTGGAGGCGGCGCGCATCGACGGCGCCGGACGGTGGCAGGTGCTGTGGCGGGTCGTCGTCCCGGTCGTCCGGCCGACCCTGTCGGTCCTGCTCGTGTTCTTCTTCGTGTGGACCTGGAACGAGTTCCTGATCCCCATGGTCTTCCTCATCTCCAACGAGAACCAGACGGTCTCGGTCGCCCTCGGCGTCCTGCAGGGCCAGCGCCTCATGGACGCCACCATGTCCAGCGCGGCGTCGCTCCTCGGCCTGCTCCCGACCGTCGCGTTCTTCCTCATCTTCCAGCGCACTCTTTCGCGCGGACTGACGGCGGGGGCCATCAAATAATGAAGTTCAGCGACGGCTACTGGATGCTGCGCGAGGGTGTGCGGGCGTCGCATCCGGTGGAGGTCCTCGACGTGGACGCCGGACCCGGCGCGTTCACGGTGCACGCGCCGGTGCAGCGGATCCGGCACCGGGGAGACCTGCTCAAGGGGCCGGTGGTGACGGTGACGTGCGAGTCGCCGATGCCGGACGTCATCGGTGTCACCCTCACCCATTTCGCGGGGGAGAGGCGCCGCGGCCCCGACTTCGAGCTGGCCGCCGACCCGACGGGGGAGGTGCGCGTGGACGAGGAGGCGGCGACGCTGACGTCCGGCGCCCTCTCGGTCAGGGTCCGGCGCACGGGGGAGTGGGGCGTCGACTTCCTCGCGGAGGGGCGCCGCCTGACCGGCAGCGCGCCCAAGGCGCAGGCCGTTATCGACACCGACGACGGCCGCCACTACGTGCGGGAGCAGCTCGACCTCGGCGTCGACCACTTCGTCTACGGGCTGGGCGAACGGTTCGGTCCGCTGGTGAAGAACGGCCAGGCCGTGGACGTGTGGAACGCCGACGGCGGAACGGCGAGCGAGCAGGCGTACAAGAACGTGCCGTTCTATCTGACCAACGCGGGGTACGGCGTCTTCGTCGACCATCCCGGGCGGGTCTCGTTCGAGGTGGCGTCGGAGGCCGTCGCCCGGACGCAGTTCAGCGTCGAGGGCCAGTCGATGCGGTACTTCGTCATCTACGGGCCGTCGCCGAAGGAGATCCTCCGCAAGTACACGGCGCTCACCGGACGGCCCGCGCGGCTGCCCGACTGGTCGTTCGGGCTGTGGCTGTCCACCTCGTTCACGACCTCCTATGACGAGGAGACGGTCACCTCGTTCATCGAGGGGATGGCGTCGCGTGACCTGCCGCTCAGCGTCTTCCATTTCGACTGTTTCTGGATGCGCGAGTTCCAGTGGTGCGATTTCGAATGGGACCCGCGGGTGTTCCCCGACCCGGAGGGGATGCTGCGCCGGCTGCGGGACCGCGGCCTGCGGGTCTGCGTCTGGATCAACCCCTACATCGGGCAGCGCTCGCCGCTGTTCGAGGAGGGGCGCTCGCGCGGCTACCTGCTGAACCGGCCGGACGGGGACGTGTGGCAGTGGGACAAGTGGCAGCCCGGCCTGGCCGTCGTCGACTTCACCAACCCCGAAGCGCGGGAATGGTACGCGGGGAAGCTGGAAGCGCTGCTCGACATGGGCGTGGACTGCTTCAAGACCGACTTCGGCGAACGCATCCCCACCGACGTCGTCTACCACGACGGGTCCGACCCGGAACGGGCGCACAACTACTACACCTACCTCTACAACCAGACCGTTTTCGATCTGCTCCGCAAGAAGCGCGGTGAGGGCGAGGCGGTGGTCTTCGCCCGGTCCGCCACGACCGGCGGCCAGCGCTTTCCCGTGCACTGGGGCGGTGACGCCGAATCGACCTTCGAGGCGATGGGGGAGAGCCTGCGCGGCGGCCTTTCCCTGGGCATGTCCGGGTTCGGCTACTGGAGCCACGACATCGGCGGCTTCGAGGGGACGCCCGATCCGGCGCTGTTCAAGCGGTGGATCGCGTTCGGGCTGCTGTCCTCGCACAGCCGCCTGCACGGCAGCCATTCCTACCGGGTGCCGTGGCTGTTCGACGAGGAGTCGGTGGACGTCCTGCGGCACTTCACCCGCCTCAAACTGCGGCTGATGCCCTACCTGGCCGGCGCGGCCCGCCAGGCGTACGGGGAGGGACTGCCGATGATGCGCGCGATGGTCGTCGACTTCCCGGACGACCCCGCCTGCACGCATCTGGAACGCCAGTACATGCTGGGCGACGACCTGCTCGTCGCGCCGGTGTTCTCCTCCGATGGTGAGGTCGCCTACTACGTGCCGGAGGGTGTGTGGACGCACTACCTCACCGGCGAGCGGGTCGAGGGCGGCCGCTGGGTTCGTGAACGGCACGGGTTCGACGGCGTCCCGCTTCTGGTCCGTCCGGGTGCGGTCGTTCCGGAGGGCGCGGTGGACGACCGTCCCGACTACGACCATGCCGACGGCGTCACGTTGCGCGTGTACGAGCCCGCCGACGGGGCCACCGTCGTCACCCAGGTCGGTGACACCACGTTCTCGACGGTGAGAAACGGTGAAACCCTGCGCGTGACAGGTGACGGAACCTGGAACGTCCTTCTCGTCAACGCGCGTGCGGCCGCGGTCGAGGGCGGAGAGCCGTCAGACCATCCGCACGGTGTCCTCGTCAAGGCGACCGGTGGCGAACTGGTCATCACCATCGAAGAGGAGAGCTGATGGGGTTCCCGGAAGGGTTCCTGTGGGGAGCGGCCACCGCCGCCTACCAGATCGAGGGCGCGGCCCAGGAGGACGGTCGCGCGCCGTCCATCTGGGACACGTTCAGCCACACCCCGGGCAAGGTCCTGAACGGCGACACCGGCGACGTCGCCACGGACCACTACCACCGGTGGGAGGAGGACCTCGCGACGATGGCCGAGCTCGGCATCGGCGCCTACCGGTTCTCCATCTCCTGGTCGCGGGTCCTGCCGGACGGGAAGCCCAGCCCCAAGGGCATGGACTTCTACTCCCGCCTGGTCGACGGGCTGCTCGACCACGGCATCGCCCCGGTCGCCACGCTCTACCACTGGGACCTGCCCCAGGCGCTGGAGGACGCGGGCGGCTGGCCGGACCGCGACACGCCCCGCCGGTTCGCCGACTACGCCGAGCGCGTCGGGCGCGTCCTCGGCGACCGCGTCCACACCTGGACGACGCTGAACGAGCCGTGGTGCTCGGCGTTCCTCGGCTACGCCTCCGGCGTGCACGCCCCCGGCCGCACCGACCCGGTCGCCGCGCTCACCGCCGCGCACCACCTGAACCTCGCGCACGGCCTGGCGGTCCGCGCGCTGCGCGGCGTGGCGTCGCCGTCCGCGCGGCACTCGGTCACGCTCAACCTGCACCACCTGCGCGGCGACGCGGAGGCGGTCCGGCGGGTGGACGCCGTCGCCAACCGCGTGTTCCTCGACCCGATGCTGGGCAACGGGTACCCCGCCGACCTGCTGGAGGACACGGCGTCCCTCACCGACTGGGGCTTCCTGCGCGACGGGGACGAGGACATCATCGCCGCGCCGCTCGACGTCCTGGGCGTCAACTACTACTCGCCCACCCTCGTGCGGGACTGGGACGGCGCAGGCCCCCGCGCGCACGCGGACGGCCACCGCAGGGGCGCGGCCAGTCCGTTCGTCGGCTGCGACGCCGTCGAGTTCGCCGAGCAGCCCGGCCCCCGCACCGAGATGGGCTGGCCGATCGACGCGAACGGCATGGAGGAGCTCCTCCTGCGGCTGCGCCGCGAGTACCCGGACACCCCGCTGATGGTCACCGAGAACGGCGCCGCGTTCGCCGACGCGGTGGACGGCGACGGCCGCGTCCGGGACGACCGGCGCATCGCCTACCTGCGCGACCACATCGCCGCGGTCGAGAGGGCGTGCCAGGCGGGAGCCGACGTCCGCGGCTACTTCGCCTGGTCGCTGCTGGACAACTTCGAGTGGGCCTACGGGTACTCCAAGCGCTTCGGCCTCGTCCACGTCGACTACGCCACCGGCGAGCGCACCTGGAAGGACAGCGCCCGCTGGTACCGCGACGCCATCGCCCGCGGCCCCTCGTGACGCCCGCGCGCGGGGTTACGATCATTCGCACTCTGAACGGCTTCGAGGACGACGGGACGGTCCGTGGTCAAGATCACTGATGTGGCGCGGCACGCGGGAGTGTCGCCGAGCACGGTCTCCTACGTGCTGAGCGGGAAGCGCTCGATCTCCGAGGAGACCCGGCGGCGGGTCCGCGAGAGCATCCGCGAGCTCGGCTACCGGCCGCACGCGGGCGCCCGCGCGCTCGCCAGCAGCCGCTCCAACGTGCTGGCGCTGATGATCCCGCTGCGCTCCGGCATCGCCGTGCCCGTCGTCATGCAGTTCGCCGTCTCCGTCGTCACCGCCGCGCGCCGCCACGACCACGACGTCCTGCTGCTCACCCAGGAGGAGGGCGAGGACGGGCTGCGGCGCGTCGCCGACAGCGCCCTGGTCGACGCGCTGATCGTCATGGACGTCCAGATGCGGGACCCGCGGCTGCCGCTGCTGCGCTCCCTGGACCGGCCGAGCGTGCTCATCGGCTTCCCCGCCGACGCGGGCGACCTCACCTGCATCGACCTCGACTTCCACGCCGCCGGCGCGATCTGCGTCCAGCACCTCGCCGGGCTCGGCCACCGGGAGATCGTGCTGATCGGCTCGCCGCCCGAGGTGTACGCGCGGCAGACCGGCTACGCCCAGCGGGTCGCCGACGGGTTCGCCGCCGCGGTCGGCGAGCACGGGCTGACCGGCGACGTCCACCCGTGCGAGGCGACCGCGGACGCGGCCCGCGCGCTCGTCGCCCGGCTCCTCGCCGAGCGTCCCGGCCTCACCGGCGTCCTCGTCCACAACGAGCCGGTCGTCGGCCCCGTGGTGCGGGCGCTGCGCGCGGCGGGCCGGCGCGTCCCCGAGGACGTGTCCGTCGTCGCGCTGTGCCCGGACGAGATGGCCGAGCACGCCGAGCCGCCCCTGACGTCGGTGGCGATCCCCGCCGAGGAGGTCGGCGGGCGCGCCGTGGAACTGCTGATGTCCAAGCTCGACGGCGTGCCCGTGCCCGCCGCGACCCTGCTCCCGCCCACCCTGACCGCGCGCGCCAGCAGCGCGCCCGCGCCCCGCTGAGGGGCGGTCCCCGACACGCTGCCAAAGGAGGGAAGGGGCCCTTTCCGCCCCCGCTATCGAAGCGCTTCGACACCATTGCTCGGGGGATGTTCCAGAAGGAGATCCGTTGCATCGAACCCGTCGCAACCCCCGTTCCCCCGGCCGGCGCAGCCGGTCGCTGACCCTCGTCCTCGCCGCCGCGCTGGCGGCCCCCCTCGCGTGGACGGCGCCCGCCGCGGCCCGCGAGGCCTACCCGTTCCGCGACCCGCGGCTGCCCGTCCAGGCCCGGGTGGACGACCTGGTCGGACGGCTCACGCTCGACGAGAAGATCTCGCTGCTGCACCAGTACCAGCCCGCCATCCCGCGGCTCGGCATCGGCCGGTTCAAGACGGGCACCGAGGCCCTGCACGGCGTCGCGTGGTCGACCGACGTCCACAACGGCGGCGCCGTCGTGACCGCGAAGGGGACCGTGTTCCCGCAGTCGGTCGGGCTCGGCGCGACCTGGGACCCGGCCCTGATGAAAAGGATCGGCTCGGCCGTCGGCGACGAGGCCCGCGGCTACAACAGCGAGAACCCCGACGTCTGGGGCCTGCAACTGTGGGCCCCGGTCGTGAACCTGCTCCGCGACCCCCGCTGGGGGCGCAACGAGGAGGGCTACTCCGAGGACCCGCTGCTCACCGGCCTGCTCGCCACCGCGTACGGCCGCGGGATGCAGGGCGACGACCCCGAGCACCTCAAGGCGGCGCCGGTCCTCAAGCACTACATGGCCAACAACAACGAGGTCCGCCGCGACCAGACGTCCTCCAGCCTGCCGCCGCGGGTGCGCAAGGAGTACGACGAGGTCCCCTTCCAGATGCCGCTGGCCCGCGACGCCGCGACCGGGATCATGACGTCGTACAACCTCGTCAACGGCCGTCCCGCCACGGTCACCCCCGACGCCGGCGGGCTCGTCCGCTCCTGGTCGGACCGGACGCTGTTCAACGTCACCGACGCGGGCGCCCCGAACAACCTCGTCGGGTCCCAGAAGTACCACCCCGACCTCGCCACCGGCGACGCCGCGATCCTCAAGGCGGGCGTGGACAGCTTCACCACTGACGACACGAACTCGTCCATCACCGTGAACGCGGTCAAGGAGGCGCTGTCGCGCGGGCTGCTCACCGAACCCGACATCGACCGGGCGGCGGAGCACATCATGAGCGTCCGGGTCCGGCTCGGCGAGTTCGACCCGGGCGGCGGCCCCTACGGGAAGATCACCAAGGACGTGGTGGACGGACCGGCGCACCGGGCGCTGGCCCGCACGGCCGCCGCGGAGCAGATGGTGCTGCTGAAGAACCAGCGGAAGCTCCTGCCGCTCTCGCGACAGAAGGTCGCGGTCGTGGGGCCGCTGTCGAACACCATCTACACCGACTGGTACTCCGGCTCGCTGCCCTACAAGGTCACGCCGCTGGACGGCATCAGGAAGCGCGCCGGCGCGGTGACCTCCAGCGAGGGCGTCGACCGCATCGCCCTGAAGGACGTGAAGACCGGCAAGTACATCGCCGGTGGAACGGGCTCCGGCGGGGTTCTGAAGACCGGGCCCGCCTCGTCCTCCGACGCCACGACGCAGTTCGACGTGTTCGACTGGGGCCAGGGCGTCGTGACCCTGCGCAGCGCCGCCAACGGTAAGACGGTCGGCCGCTACAACTGGGGCGACACCTTCGCCAACGACCAGGACCAGCCGAACGGATGGTTCGTCCAGCAGATGTTCGAGCTGGAGAAGCAGGACGGCGGCGACTACCTGCTCCGCTACGCCGGGTACGAGAAGGCCTACGACTGGGCCGACCCGGCGAAGACCTACGTGAAGGCGCAGGACGACGGAACGCTCGCCCTCACCACGAAGGCCGAGGCGTCCCGCTTCTCCAAGGACGTCGTCAGCAGCGGTGTGGACTCCGCGGTGAAGGCCGTGACGGGCGCCGGAGCCGCCGTCGTCGTGGTCGGCAGCATGCCGTTCATCAACGGCCGCGAGGACCACGACCGCACCTCGATGGCCCTTGCCGAAGGGCAGTCGGAACTCGTCAAGGCCGTCCGCAAGGCGAACCCGAACACGGTCGTGGTGGTGGAGAACAGCTACCCCACGACGCTCGACTGGGAGCAGGAGAACGTCCCGGCGATCCTGTGGACGAGCCACGCCGGAGCCGAGACGGGCAACGCCCTGGCGTCCCTGCTGTTCGGCGACGAGAGCCCCTCGGGCAAGCTGCCGCAGACCTGGTACCGCTCCGGCGCCGCCCTGCCCGACATCCTCGACTACGACATCATCAAGTCGGACCGGACGTACCAGTACTACAAGGGCAAGCCGCTCTACCCGTTCGGCCACGGACTGTCCTACACCACGTTCCGGTACGGCCAGCCGCGCCTCAGCGCCCGCTCCGTCGGACGCGACGGGACGGTGACCGTCACGGTCCCGGTGACCAACACCGGCGGGAAGGCAGGGGACGAGGTCGTTCAGCTCTACACGCACCAGCGGGAGTCGCGGGTGAAGCAGCCGGTGAAGAGGCTGCGCGCCTTCGCCAGGGTCCACGCCGCCCCCGGGCAGACGGTGACGGCGGAGCTCCGGCTCAACGCGTCGGACCTCGCCGTCTGGGACGTTACGCGCGGCAGGTGGGCGGTCGAGAAGTCGAAGCACGACCTGCTCATCGGCTCCTCGTCCACCGACGTCCGGCGGCGCGCGGTCCTCGACGTGCGCGGAGAGACGATCCCCGCCCGCGACCTCGCCGAGCCGACCCGCGCCGCCGACTTCGACGACCAGAGCGGCGTCCGGCTGGTCGACGAGACGAAGACGTCCGGTGACGCGGTGACCGGTGCGCCCGGTTCCTGGCTGAAGTTCGCGGACGCGGCCCTCGGCTCGTCCACCGGCAGGATCACCGCTCGCGTGGCGGGCACGTCCGCGACCACCATCGAGGTCCGCTTGGACCGCCCGGACGGCCCCCTCGCCGGGACCCTCACCGTCCCGTCCACGGCCGATGCCTACAGCTACAAGGAGATCAGCGCACCACTGACCGGAACCCGCGGAAACCACGACGTCTACCTGGTCCTCAAGGGCGAGACCCGCCTGAGCGCCTTCTCCATGACCCGCTGACCCTTTCCTGGCGCGAGGGGCGTGACCTCACAGGTTCGCGCCCCTCAGCGCCTGGCGGGCGTCGGTGGTGCCTACCCCTGGTGAGGTGACGAGCTGTGGGACGGGAGGTTCTCGGGGCGGCGGAGGTGGTGGGTCAGGTCGCCCGCCAGGTCGAGGGTGATGCGGCGGGCGGTGAAGTGCCAGCGGCCGCCGGTGCGGGTGAAGGCGTCGTCGTAGGTGCCGCAGGCGATGGGCTGGAGGGGGAGGCCCGGGACGGCCTGGAGGACGGTGTAGTACGCCTTGGACGTCGCCGTGCCCGCCTCCTCGTCCACCTCGACGGCGAGGTTCGTGGTGACGTGCTTGGTGCGGAGGGTGCCGTCGGGGTGGACGATCACGGTCCGCTCGAACATCGCCGCGATCGCCTCGCCGCCGCGCAGGGTGCCGCCGCTGCCGGTGAACGAGGCGTCGGCGAACAGGTCGCGGATGCCCGGGAAGTCGGCGCCGTCCACGCACGCGGCGTAGCGGTGGACGAGGTTGGCGATGGCCTGGTGGCTCGGCTGGTCGGCGGGCATGGGCCTGATCCTGGCGCACGGCCGGGGCGGCTCGGCGGGCCGGGTCCCGGTGGACGGGACGGCGCGGATAGCACACCCGGCGGGCAATTCACCACATATTGGCATTGCACATTCCGGCAGACGTGATTTAAGAATGAACGGGTGGCCGGTGTGGGACGTGGAATGGCCTTGTTTGAGGGAGTTTGTGGCACCTAATGTCTGGATGCGGCGGGACATCCACCACCATTCGATGCCCCGCCGGCCATTGCCGCAGATCGCGGTGGGCAATCCAGGGAGGAAGACATGCACATGTCGCGTGCCCGTTTCCGGTGGGCGGCCGTTCTGGCCGGAATGGCGATGATCGCCCCGGCCGTGCCGGCCCGGGCGGACGGCCCGGCCGGCGCCTACCTGCTCACGGTGGTGCCGCGGAGCGGTCCCGCCACCACGCGGACCCTGTGGTGCGACCCGGACGGAGGGACGCACGGCGCCGCGCCCCAGGCCTGCGACCAGCTCGAAGCCGCCGGCGGCGAGATCGGGCTCGTTCCCGCGCGGCCGGGCCCGTGCACGCTGGAGCACGCGCCCGTCACGCTGATCGCGAACGGCGTCTGGCACGGAACCGCCCGGCATTTCACGCGGACGTATGCGAACCGGTGCCTCGCCGTGCGCGCCACCGGTGGAATCCTTTTCGGCGAGTAACCCACGATCTGCGGGCCGCCGGAATGGGGAGCGGGGTGCTGTCCGGCGGCCCGCGCAAAAGGAGAGAGAGCCATGCTCGCCCACATCGGGCCGGACGTGCTGGTCACCTACGAGCGTTCCGGGGGTTTCGCCGGAATTCACCAGAAAGTTACCGTGGACAGGTCGGGAACGGCGCTCGTCAATGACGAGAAGGTCGCGGTCGGCGCGGAGGAGATGCGCGGCCTGGAGGACGCGCTGAGCCGCGTCGTCACCACCGGGTCCTCGTCCGCGGGCTGCCAGGTGGCCGACCACTTCACCTACACGCTCACCTACCGCGGGCACCGGGCGACCCGGTGCTGGCTGCCGTCCGACTGGCGCGACGCCGTCGAGCGGCTGGAGGCACTGACCGGGCCGTGAGCCCTGGGGTCGCCGCCCTCAGGCGGAGGCGCGCGTGTGCAGCTCGCGCATCGTCGCTTCGAGGGCGGCGACCGGGCCGTCCACCGGGACGCCCGGCGCCACCTCCCGCACCGGGATGGCGTTGACCGGCCCGGCCTCGGCGCCCAGCTCGGTGCGCAGGGCCACGAGCTGCCGCGACGACATGATGTAGACGATCCGGCCGAGGCCGACCCAGGCATGCGCGGCCGAGCACATCGGGCAGTGCTCGCCCGAGGTGTAGACGGTGGCCGCCGCGCGCTCGTCCGGCGTCAGGTGGTTCGCCGCCCACCGCGCGATCTCGAACTCGGGGTGGCGGGTCTGGTCGCCGTCCGCCGTGCGGTTGCGGTCCTCGAACAGGACCTCGCCGGACGCCGACACCAGCACGGACCCGAACGGCTCGTCGGCCGACTCCAGCGCCTCCCGCGCGAGCTCCACGCAGCGGTCGAGGAAGACGCGCTCGGCGGCGGTCGGTTCGTAGGCCATGTCTGAGCTCCTTGCCCGCGGGACGACTCGCACGATCATAGGCGCGGCGCGGACCGGCCCGGGCTCACGCGGAGTCGCGCAGCACCAGGTGGGGGCGCAGGATGACGACCGGGTCCGCGACGGTCTCGCCGCGGATCCGGGACACCAGCAGCCGGGCCATCTCCCGGCCCATCTCCTCCGGCGACTGGTGGACGGTGCTGAGCGGCGGGTCGGCCAGCGGCGCGGCGGCCGAGTCGTCGAAGCCGATCACCGCGACGTCGCCGGGGATGCTGCGCCCGCTGCGGTGCAGGACCCGCAGCGCGCCGAGCGCCATCGGGTCGTCGGCGGCGAACACCGCGTCCAGCTCCGGCTCGGCGGCCAGCAGCCGCTCCGCCGCGGTGATGCCGCTGGCCTCGCCGAAGTCGCCGTACTCGACGTACTCGGGCAGCCCCGCCGCGGCGAGCGCCTCCCGGTAGCCGGCCAGCCGGTCGATGCCGACCCCCATGTCCTGGGGGCCGGCGATGGTCGCGATGCGCCGCCGGCCGCCCGCGATGAGGTGGCCGACGGCCTCGCGGGCGCCGCTGCGGTTGTCGACGTCGACGTAGCTGACCGGGTGCAGGCCCGGCGGGCGGCCGCCGAGGACGGTCGGCACGCCGTTGGCCTCCAGCTTCGCGGGCAGCGGGTCCTCGGCGTGCAGGGAGGTGAGGAGCACCCCGTCCACGTGCTGGGTGGTGAGGTAGTCCTCCAGCCGGCCGTACTCGTCGGGGGAGCGGGCGAGGGCGAGCAGGAGCTGCAGGCCGGTGTCGCCGAGGCCGTTGCTGATCCCGCGGATGATCCCGGCGAAGTACGGCTCGCCGAACAGCCGCTGGTCTGACTCGGCGACGACCAGGGCCACGGTGTCGGTGCGGCGGGTGACGAGGGTGCGGGCCGCGCGGTTCGGCACGTACCCGAGCTCCTCGATCGCCTTCAGCACCGCCTCGCGGGCCTGCGGGCTGACCCGCGGCGAGCCGTTGACCACCCGGGACACCGTGCCGCGGCCCACGCCGGCCCGCGCCGCGACCTCCTCCAGGGTCGGGCGCGTGCTCCTGCCCGTCATCTGGCCCCCTTCGTCCGTGCCGTCGCCCCCGCCGGGTCAGCCCCGCTCGGGCAGCCCGCCCCGCCGGATCACTCCGGCGTACCACCGTGCGCTGTCCTTGGGCACCCGGCGCTGCGTGGCGTAATCGACGTGGACCAGCCCGAAACGCTTGGAGTAGCCCCAAGCCCATTCGAAATTATCCAGCAGCGACCACGTGAAATAGCCGTGCAGCGGGACGCCCTCGGAGATGGCGTCGTGGCAGGCCCGCAGGTGCGCGTCGAGGTAGGCGATGCGGCCCGCGTCTTGGACCGTGCCATCCTCGTCAGGGACCTCGTCGTAGCCGGCGCCGTTCTCGGTGATGTACAGCGGGACGGACGGGTACTCGCGGTGCAGCCGGGTCAGCACCTCGTGCAGGCCGCCCTCGTCGATCTCCCAGCCCATCCCGGTGACCGGGCGCCCCGCCGGGACGAACCGGACGTGGGCGCTTCCGGGCCAGGGGGAGTTCGTCGCGAACGGCGACGACGCGGTCTGCGCCGCCTCGCCGGGCGTCCCCGCGACGGTGTGCCGCGAGTAGTAGTTGATGCCCAGCTGGTCGAGCGGCTGGTTGATGACCGCGAGGTCCGCGTCGGGCGGGGTGAACCCGTAGCGGGAGGTGTCGGCGAGGACGTCCTCGGGGTAGCGGCCGAGCAGCAGCGGGTCGAGGAACAGCCGGTTCTGCAGCCCGTCGATCCGGCGCGCCGCGTCGGCGTCGGCGGGGTCGCCGGTCGCGGGGGAGACCGCGTAGAGGTTGACGGCGGCGCCGAAGCGGTTGTCCGGGTGGCGCGCCCGCATCGCCTCGACGGCCAGGCCGTGCCCGAGCATGAGGTGGTGCGCGGCCAGCAGGGACGCCGGCGGGTCGACGCGCCCGGGCGCGTGGTCGCCGGAGGCGTAGCCGAGGAACGCCGCGCACCACGGCTCGTTCACCGTCATCCAGTGCGCGACGCGGTCGCCGAGCGCCGCGTGCACGTGGTCGGCGTACTCGGCGAACCGGTGGGCGGTCTCCCGCTCGGGCCAGCCGCCCTTGTCCTCCAGCGGCTGCGGGAGGTCCCAGTGGTAGAGCGTCGGCCACGGCTCGATGCCCGCCTCCAGCAGCGCGTCCACCAGCCGCCGGTAGAAGTCGAGGCCCTCGGCGTTGAAGGCCCCGGCCCCGGACGGCTGCACCCGCGGCCAGGAGATCGAGAACCGGTACGCGGTGAGCCCGAGGTCGGCCATGAGCGCCACGTCCTCGGGGAAGCGGTGGTAGTGGTCCACCGCGACGTCGCCGGTCTCGCCGCGCAGGACCTTGCCCGGCGTGCGGCAGAAGGTGTCCCAGATGGACGGGCCGCGCCCGCCCTCGCCCGCGGCGCCCTCGATCTGGTAGGCGGCGGTGGCGGCCCCCCAGCGGAACCCGGTCGGGAAGGGGGCGGCGGGAGCCGCGCTGGTGTCGTCCTTGAGGGAGGTCACGCCTTCACTGCACCTTCCATGATCCCGCCGATGATCTGGCGGCCGAAAACGATGAACACCACGAGCAGCGGCAGGATCGCCACGCTGGTCCCGGCGAACATGAGCGTGTAGTCCTTGAAGTAGGCGTTGGCCAGGTTGTTGATGGACAGCTGGACCGTCGGGTTGTCCGGGCTCAGCACGGCCAGCGGCCACATGAACTCGTTCCAGGTCTGCATGAACGTGAACAGCCCGAGGACGCCCGCGGCGGGGCGCAGCGCGGGGAGCACGACCCGCCAGTAGATGCCGAACGTGGTGCACCCGTCGACGCGGGCCGCCTCGATCAGCTCGTCCGGGACGGCCTGGTCGGCGTACTGCCGCATCATGAACACCCCGAACCCGGTGACCAGGAACGGGACGATGACCGCCTGCAGGTGGTTCTGCCAGCCCAGCTTCACCATGATCATGTAGAGCGGGATGATGCCCATCTGCACCGGGATCATCATCGTCGCGATGATGGTGAGCAGCAGCCCGTTCTTGCCGCGGAAGCGCAGCTTGGCGAACGCGAACCCGGCCAGCGAGGCGAAGAACACCGTGGAGACCGTCACCGCGGCGGAGGCGATCGCGGAGTTCAGCAGGCCCTTGGCGAAGTAGGCCTCCGGGTTGTCGAACAGCCGGCCGACGTTGTCGCCGCCGTGGCCGCCCGGCAGCAGCGGCGGCGGGACGTCGGCGACCACGCTGTTCGTGCGGGTCGCCACGATGATCATCCAGTAGATCGGGAAGATCGACAGCGCGAGCGCCACGACCAGCGTGAGGTAGGTGAGCGGGCTGGCGTTCCACAGGCCGCGGTAGCGGCCGGGGTGCGCCGCGGCGCGCCTGCCGCCGCGGTCGCGGCCGCCGGGGCCGGCGAGGAGCGTGGTCACTTGGTGCCTCCCGTGCGGCGCACGGCCAGGAAGTTGATCAGGGAGAACACGATGATCATCACGAACAGCGCCCAGGCGACCGTCGCGCCGTAGCCGTAGCGGTCATGGCCGAACGCGTTGTCGTACATGTACATCGTGATCGTCTGGAACTGGTGCATCGGGCCGCCGTCCATCTTGTTCGGCGTGCCGACGCTGAACAGCACGGGCTCGGTGAACAGCTGGAGCCCGCCGATCGTCGAGATGATCACCGTGAAGATGATGGTGGGGCGCAGCATCGGCACCGTGATCTGCCAGAACTGCCGGAGCCGGGACGCGCCGTCGATCGCGGCGGCCTCGTAGAGGTCCTTGGGGATCGCCTGCATGGCGGCCAGGTAGATGAGCGCGTTGTAGCCGGTCCAGCGCCAGTCCACCATCATCGCGATGGCGGCCCAGGACCAGCCGCGGCTGCTCGACCAGTGGATCGGGTCGATGCCGACCAGCCCGATCGCCCAGTTGATCATGCCCCAGTCCTTGTCGAACATCTGGGTGAACACGATCGCGACGGCGGCGGTCGAGGTGACCAGCGGGGCGACCATCCCGATCCGGAACATGGTCGGCAGCCGCATCCGCCGGTTCAGGGTGTTGGCGATGAGCAGCGCGAGCACGAGCTGCGGGCCGGTCGACAGGACGAAGATCCCGAGGGTGTTGACCGTGGCGTGCCAGAAGTCGGCGTCGCTCAGCAGGTAGTCGTAGTTGTCGAGCCCGACGAACTCGCGGGTCCCGGAGGCCAGCTCCCAGTCGTGCAGGGAGACCCAGAGCGTGTAGACGAGCGGGAAGGCGCCGAAGACCAGGAAGACGAGGTAGAACGGCGAGATGAAGGCGTAGGGGGCGCCCTTCACGTCGAGCCGGGCCAGCCGGGCGCGCCAGGTGGGGCGCGGCCCCGGCGGCGCCGGCGCCGGGGAGGCCGTCGGCGGGCCGTTCCGGCCGGGGCGCAGATCGGTGGTCACGTCGTGCGCCTCCTTTCCGAGGACGGGACGAAGCGGGGGAGTGGGAACGGCGGCGGCGCCGGCGGGGAGGTGCGGTCCGGCGCCGCCGCCGCGGTCGGGGGGCCGCCGGTTACCTGGCGGCCTTCTTCGCCTCGTCGACGGACTTCGTCCAGGCCTGGTCGGGCTTCTGCTTGCCCTGGCCCACGGAGATCAGGACGTTCTCCACCGCGGCGCGCACGTCCTCGTTCTTCGGCCCGAGGTGCACCGGCTTCACCGCGGCCACCAGCTGGCCGAAGATCTGCCCGATCGGGGCGTCGTTGAAGTACGCGCTCTTGGCGCCCGCGACCGCCGGGTCCTGCGCGGCCTGCGGCGAGGACGGGAAGACGTTCGCGGCCTTGAACGCGCCGACCTGGCCCTCGGGGGAGGTCAGGTACGAGGCGAGCTCGGCGGCGGCCTTGGCGTGCTTGGTCTGCTTGGGCACCGCGAGCCACGAGCCGCCCCAGTAGCCGGAGCCGCCGGGCGTGGTCGCCACGTCCCACTTGCCCTTGCCGGCCGAGCCGGAGAACTCCTCGATGCCGCCGAGCATCCAGGACGGGCACGGCAGGGTCGCGAAGGTGTCGCGCTTGAGGGCGGTCTGCCACGGCGGCGTGAAGATCGACATGTCGGAGGTGAGCTTGCTCGTCTCGAACTTCAGCGACGTGTCGAACGCCTGCTTGACCGCCGGGTTGCTGTCGAAGACGAGGTTGTCGCTCTTGTCGAAGAAGCTGTAGCCCGCGCCGCTGCCGGCGTTCTGCAGGACGGTGGCGCGGAAGACGGCGGTGGGGCCGTCCAGCCACTTGCTGCCGGGCACCTTCTCCTGGAACTTCTGGCCCGTGGACAGGAACGCGTCCCACGTCGGCCAGAGCTTGCCGACCTCGGTGCGGTCGGTGGGCAGGCCCGCCTTCTTGAACAGGTCCGTGCGGTAGCACATGGCGAGGGGGCCGACGTCGGTGCCGAGGCCGATGAGCTGCTTGCCGTCCGGGGTGAGGCCCGCCTGCCACTTCCACGGCAGGAAGTTCTTCTCCAGGTTCTTGCCGCCGTAGTCGAACAGGTTGAGGAACTTGGCCTTCTGCTGCATGTAGAGCGGCAGGATGCCCTCCTCCAGCATGACGACGTCGCCCGCGCCGCTGCCGGTCGCCATCCACTGCTGGATGCGCGGCTTGTACTCGTCCAGGGTGGAGACCTTGCGCTGCTTGATCTTCACGTTGGGGTGGGACTGCTCGTACTGCTTGTAGAGCGCGTCGTAGCCCGGCTCGCCGAAGACGTCGACGGTCAGCTCGACCGGCCCGCTGTCGGAGCCCCCCTTGTCGTCGTCGCCGTCGCCGCACGCGACGGCGAGGCCGCCGACGAGTACCGCCGCCATCGCCGTACTCAGTCCGCGCCGCATGATGGCCCTCATGGCGGACCCCTCTCAGGTTGTGGTGGTGCATCGGTGTGGGAGCGCTCCCACGGATGAAAGACCGTGACCCGGCTCACTGTCAATGTGCCGAAACATAACCGTTACAAGAACCTGGCTCGCGCGACAGCCGGGTCAGGCCTGGTCCGACACCCCGTCAGGCCCGGGTCAGCCCTCCTTGGCGGAGGTCAGCCGGGCCGCCGACGGGGCCGGCGCCGTCGACCGCCGGACGACGAGTTCCGGCCGGTAGAGCAGCTCGGTGCGGGGCGCGCGGGCGCCGCGGATCTCGTCCAGGACGGTGCTCACCGCGGCCATCGACATCTCCCGCACCGACTGCCGGACGGTGGTCAGCGGGGGGTCGAGGTAGGCGGTCAGCAGCGAGTCGTCCATGCCGGTCACCGACACGTCCTCGGGCACCTGGAGGCCGCGCGCCCGGGCGGCCCGGATCGCGCCGAGGGCCATGATGTCGTTGCCGCCGCAGATCGCCGTGCAGCCCGCGTCGAGCAGCTTCGCGGCCGCCGCCTGCCCGCCCTCGACGGTGTACATGGTGTTGACGACCAGCTCGTCCACCTCGCCCGGGGCGAGCCCGGTGTGCGCGGCCATCCCGCGCCGGAACCCCTCGCTCTTGCGCCGCGTCGGCACGTACACGTCCTGGCCGATCGCGAGGCCGATCCGGCGGTGGCCCATTGCGGCCAGGTGCGCGACCACCGCCTCCATCGACGCCACGTCGTCGTTGGAGATGTACGGCGCGTCGATGTCGGGACGGTAGCCGTTGATCAGGACGATCGGCAGGGCCTGTTCGAGCAGCCGCGCGTAGCGGGCGCGATCGGAGTTGGCGTTGGCGTGCAGGCCGTTGACGAAGATGATCCCCGCGACGCCGCGCTCCAGCAGCATCTCGATGTAGTCGTCCTCGGCGACGCCGCCCGGCGCCTGCGAGCACAGCACCGCCATGTACCCGTGCCGGGCCAGCGCGCTCTCGATGACCTCCGCGAACGCCGGGAAGATCGGGTTGGTCAGCTCGGGGATGATCAGCCCGATCAGCCCGGCCCGCTGCTGGCGCAGCCGGGCCGGGCGCTCGTATCCGAGCACGTCCAGGGCGGTCAGCACCGCCTGGCGCGTGGTCGGGGACACGCCCGGCTTGCCGTTGAGCACGCGGCTCACGGTCGCCTCGCTCACCCCGGCGTGCGCCGCGATGTCCGCCAGGCGTGTCGTCATGGCTTTCAAGTTATCCCTCCTCGACGTCCCACCACAGTGCGGTGTCCGGGGGCAGGTCGACGTCTCCGCCGTTCACGGAGCCGTCGGCGCGGACCGGCCCGCTCGCCAGGAGCGGGGTCCCCCGCACACGGACGCGCGCGGTGGCGTCGCCCATGTTGACCGCGCACGCGAGCCGCCCGTTCCCGCCCCCGGCCGCACGCACGAAGACCAGTGTGCCGGGTGAGCTCGCGATCCAGGACAAATCCCCGTCCCCGAGTGCCGGATGATCGCGGCGCAGGCGCAGCGCCGCGCGGTAGAGCGCCAGCATGGAGCCGGGCTCGCCGTCCTGCGCGGCCACGGTCAGGTCGCGCCACGCGGTGGGGATCGGGAGCCACGGCGCGGCTCCCGCGCCGAACCCGAACGGGGGCTCCTCGCCCTCCCACGGCAGCGGGACGCGGCAGCCGTCGCGGCCCGCGCCCTCGCCGCGCAGCCGCTGCGGGTCCTGCTGGAACTCCTCCGGCAGGTCCAGCACCTCCGGCAGGCCGAGCTCCTCGCCCTGGTAGACGTAGGACGAGCCGGGCAGCGCGAGCGTCAGCAGCGCGGCCGCGCGGGCGCGCCGCAGGCCGGTCTCGCCGTCGCCGTACCGGGTGACGTGCCGTTTCACGTCGTGGTTGGACAGCACCCAGGTCGCGGGCGCGCCGACGGCCCCGGCGGTGCGCAGCGACTCCTCGATCACCGCCCGCATCCCGGCCGCCTCCCAGGGCGCGGTCAGGTAGTGGAAGTTGAACGCCTGGTGCAGCTCGTCGGGACGCGTGTAGTCGGCGAGCCGCTGCGGAGTGGGCGCCCACGCCTCGGCGACGGCGATCCGCTCGCCGCCGTAGGAGTCGAGCAGGCGGCGCCACGCGCGGTGGATGTCGTGGACGGCGTCCTGGTCGAAGTAGGGCAGGACGGCCGTGCCGAGCATCTCCGTCTGGTTGGGATGGCCCACGTCGGGCAGGCCCGGCGCCTTGGCCATGCCGTGCGCGACGTCCACGCGGAAGCCGTCCACGCCGAGGTCGAGCCAGAACCTCAGGACGTCGGCGAACTCGGCGTGGACCTTGGGGTTCTCCCAGTTCAGGTCGGGCTGCTCGCGCGCGAACAGGTGCAGGTACCACTGGCCGTCCGATACCCGCGTCCAGGCGGGGCCGCCGAACACCGACTCCCAGTCGTTCGGGGGTTCGGCGCCGCCCGGCCCCCGCCCGTCCCGGAAGACGTAGCGGTCGCGCTCGGCGGATCCGGGGGGCGCGGCGAGCGCGGCCCCGAACCAGGCGTGCCGGTCGGAGGTGTGGTTCGGCACGACGTCCACGATGATCCGCAGCCCGTGCGCGTGCGCGTCCGCGATGAGGTCGCGGGCGTCGGCGAGGGTGCCGAACAGCGGGTCGACGTCGCGGTAGTCGGCCACGTCGTAGCCGAAGTCGGCCATCGGCGAGACGTAGAACGGCGTGAGCCACAGCGCGTCGACGCCGAGGCCGGCCAGGTAGGGCAGCCGGGACCGGATGCCCGGCAGGTCGCCGACGCCGTCGCCGTCGGAGTCGGCGAAGCTGCGCACGTACACCTGGTAGATGACGGCGTCGCGCCACCAGCCGCCGCCCTCGGCGCGGTCGCCCGCGGTGTGGACGAGCAGGGTGTCCTGGGTCATGAACATCCTTCGTGTCGGGAGCTGTCGGGTGCTACTTGACGCCGCCGGCGGTGAGCCCGGCGACGATCCGGCGCTGGAAGACCAGCACCACGGCGATGAGCGGGACGGTCACGATCACCCCGGCCGCCATCTGGGTGCCGAACGGCTGGTCGAACCCGGAGACGCCGGTGAACTTGGAGATCGCGACGGTCGCGGTCTGCATCTCCTTCTTGTTGACCATGGACAGCGCGATGAGGAACTCGTTCCACGCGGCGATGAAGGTCAGGATCGCCGTGGTGAACACCCCGGGCGCCGCCAGCGGGACGATGATCTTGCGGAAGGCCTGGCCGCGGGTGCAGCCGTCCACCATCGCCGCCTGCTCCAGCTCGAACGGCAGCTGCCGGAAGAACGCGGTGAGCAGCCACACCGACAGCGGCAGCGCGAACCCGAGGCTGGGCAGCACCATCGCCTGGTAGGTGTTGATCCACTTGATGTCGGTGAAGAGCTTCAGCAGCGGGACCAGCTGCGAGATTCCCGGGAACATCGTCGTCGCGACGATCAGCCCGAGGACCGCGTTCTTGAACCGGAAGTCCAGGCGGGCGAGCGCGTACGCGGTGAACGTGCCGATCAGCAGGGTGAGCACGGTGGTGGTCCCCGCCACGATGACGCTGTTCAGCAGCGCGCGGCCGAAGCCGTTGTCGCCGGAGAACACCGCGGAGAAGTTCTCCCACGACCACCGCGCCGGGACGAGCGAGTTGTCGAACTGGTCCTGCGGGCGGCGGAACGCCGAGATCGCCATCCAGTAGAACGGCGCGAGGCAGTACACGGCCACGGCGGCGAACCCGAGGTAGGACAGCGTCCGCCTCAGCGGTGAGCCGGTCATGACGCCCTCCTTCCGGCGCGCGCGGGCCGGACGGCGCGCGGACGCCTGGTGCGCTGGCGGGCCTCGCCGATGATGTCGGCGCCGAGCAGCTTCACGAACAGGTAGGCGATCAGCGCGATGTACAGGAACAGGATGGTCGCGTACGCCGCCGCCGACCCGTACCGCAGGTTGGACGCCTCGAACCAGGCGATCATCGTCAGCGTCTCCACGGACTTCTGGTTGACGCCGATCAGCACGGCGGGCAGGTCGAACATCCGCAGCACGTCCAGCATCCGGAACAGCACGGCGACCAGCAGCGCGGGCTTGACCAGCGGCAGCGTGATGCGGAGGAACTGCTGGACCGGGCCGGCGCCGTCCACCCGGGCGGCCTCGTAGACGTCCCGGGGGATCATCTGGAGCCCGGCGAGGACGAGCAGCCCGATGAACGGGGAGGTCTTCCACACCTCGGCGATGACGACGGCCGCCTTGGCGGGGAAGCCGTCGGCGGTCCACAGGATCTCCTGGCGCAGCACCGCGTTCGCGGCGCCGTCGGCCTGGAAGATCCACCGCCACAGCAGCCCGGAGATCGCGGTCGGGATCGCCCACGGGACGAGGATGCTCGCGCGCACCAGCGCCCGCCCGCGGAACGCCTGCTGCATGATCAGCGCCATCGCGACGCCGATCACCGTCTCCAGGACGACCGTGGTGAGGGTGAAGAACGTGGTGTTGGAGAAGGCGTTCCAGAACGCGTCGGCGCGGTCGCCCTGGAAGATGGCGGTGTAGTTGCCGAGGCCGACGAAGCGGTCGCCCTCCACGACGAACCCGTCGGCGTCCAGTCCCTCGCCCCGCGCGTACAGCGACTCGCGGAACCCGGCGAGGACCGGGTAGCCGATGACGAGCGCGAGCACGAGCAGGGTGGGCGACAGCAGCAGCGCCGCGAGCCGCCGCGTCCCCTGCACGTCGCTCTTCCCGCGTCCGCGGGGCGCGCCCGCCGCGGCGGTTCCGGCGGCGGGCGCGCTCTCGGTGGTGGTCATCCCGCTCACTGCGCGGTCAGCGGCTGGAGCTTGGACTGCAGGTCGGTCAGGGCCTGGTCGGCGGGCTTCTTCCCGGTCACCGCGTCGTACATCTCGCCCTGGACGGCGGCGGTGACGTCGCCGTACTTGACCGCGACCGGACGCGGCCTGGCGTTCGCGATGGCCTGCTTCAGGACGGGCAGGTACGGGAACTTCTTCACCATCTCGGGGTCGTCGTACAGCGCCGCGACGGTGGGTGCCTGCGAGGTCGCGAGGAGGTTGGCGCGCTGGGCCTGCTCACCGGTCAGGTAGCGGACGAAGTCGAGCGAGGTCGCCTTGTTCTTGGCGAACGCGGAGATCGCGAGGTTGTGGCCGCCGAGGTTGGCGACGCCCGGGCCGTTCGGGCCGGGCAGCGGCGCGACCGCGAACTTGCCCGCCACCTTCGACGAGCCGTCGCCGGAGTCGGCCAGCCCGTACTGGTACGGCCACTGCCGCTGGAAGATCAGCTTGCCGGACTGGAAGTAGCGGCGGCCGCCCTCGGTGTCGAGGGTGACGGCCTCCTTCGGCATGTGGTCCTTCTTGGCGCCGATGAGGAACTCGACGCCCTGTTTGGCCTGCGGGGTGTTCAGCGTGGGCTTGCCGTCGGGGCCGATGATGGAGCCGCCGGCGCTCTCGATCGCCTCGACCGCGCTGATCGTCATGCTCTCGGTCTTGTTGACCTCGGTGAAGAAGCAGTCGGCGTCCTTGGCCTCGGGCAGCTTCGTGACCTTGGCGCAGTCGTCCCACATCTCGGTGTAGGTCTTCGGCGGGCCGGAGATGCCGGCCTTCTCCAGCAGGTCCTTGCGGAAGTAGAGCATCCCGGCGTCGGAGGTGGACGGCACGGCGTACAGCTTGTCGCGGTACTGCCCGGTGGCGATGGTCGCGGGCAGCATCCTGGACAGGTCGATCTGGCCCTTGGGCAGCTGGGCCAGCCACCGGTTGGCGGCGAACTCGGCCGTCCACACCACGTCGAGGTTCAGCACCGAGTAGGCGTCGGACTTGGTCGTGGCGTTCTGGATCATCTGCTGCCGCTGGTCGTTCGGCTCGTCCGGCAGCTCGATGATGCGGACCTGCTCCTTCGGGTGCTCGGTGTTCCAGCCGTCGAGCTGCTTCTGCAGGTAGCCCGAGCGGTCCTTGCCGGTGACGAAGGTGATCGGGCCGCGGCCCTGCAGGCTCGCCGCTCCCGCGCCGCCCTTCGAGCCGCCGTCGTCATCGCCGCCGCAGGCGGAGAGCGAGAGCGCGAGGGCGGCGCAGACGACGGTGCCGCCGATCATGGGGGTGCGCCGCATGGTGTCCTCCTTCGCGGGGACGTCCCTGGCCGGGCCGCCGTCCCGCAGGTCAAGAGTTGGGGGTGGCTGGTCCGGGACGTTAGCAACGCGTTTCAGTCGCGTAAACCGCTTGCAGAAACTTTCTGCAAGTCCGTGGCCGATCTGTAACCGTTTTGCACAAGCCGGACAATCCGGTCGACATGCCCGTGGCCCTGCGCAAGGCTGCCCGGGTGACGAAACCCGACTCCTCCGGCGCGCTCGGCCTCGTCCGCGACCACACGATCCTGTCGGTCGTGGCCGGGTCGCGCGCCTACGGTCTGGCCACGGACGAGAGCGACGTCGACCGGCGCGGCGTCTACGCGGCCCCGGCGCCCCTGTTCTGGGGTTTCGCCAAGCCGCCCACCCATCTGGACGGCCCGCTGCCCGAGCAGTTCTCCTGGGAACTGGAGCGCTTCTGCGAGCTGGCGCTGGGCGCGAACCCGACGGTCCTCGAATGCCTGTGGTCGCCGCTGGTCGAGCGGGTCACGCCCGTCGGAGAGGAGCTGCTGGCCCTGCGGACGGCGTTCCTGTCCCGGCACGCGCACCGCACGTTCTCCCGCTACGCCGAGGCCCAGTTCCGCAAGCTGGACGGTGACTTGCGCAACGGAGGCGCCCCGCGCTGGAAGCACGTCATGCACATGCTGCGGCTGCTGGAGAGCGGCCTGCACCTCGTCCGGCACGGCGAGCCGCGGATGGAGGTCGGCGACCTGCGCGACCGGCTTCTCGCCGTCCGCCGCGGCGAGGTCGGCTGGGACGAGGTCGGCGCGTGGCGCGCCTCCCTCGACGCGGCGATCGAGGAGGCCCTGGACCGCAGCCCGCTGCCGCCCGAACCCGACCGCGCCGCGGTCGAGGAACTGCTGATCTCCGTCCGACGCAGGAGCGTGACCTGGTGAGACTCCCCGAGGGCATGGCCGGCCGCCTCGCCGCCGGCCATCCCTACCCCCGCGCGTTCCTCACCGTCAGCGGCGCGCACCTGTACGGGTTCCCGTCGCGGGACTCCGACGTCGACCTGCGCGGCGTCCACCTGCTGCCGCTGGAGGAGATCGTCGGCCTGGAGACGGGGGAGGAGACCGTCACGCTGATGTGGGACCACGCCGGAGTGGAGGCCGACGCGGTCACCCACGACCTGGCCAAGTTCTGCACGCTGCTCCTGCGGCGCAACGGCTACGTCCTGGAGCAGCTCATGTCGCCGCTGGTCGTGGCCACCTCCCCCGTGCACGCCGAGCTGAAGTCACTCGTCCCCGGGCTGGTCACCTTCCACCACGCGCACCACTACCTCGGTTTCGCGCGGTCCCAGTGGCAGCTCTTCGAGCGGTCAGGGGAGATCAAACCGCTCCTCTACACATTCCGGGTGCTGCTGACAGGCGTCCATCTGATGCGGACCGGCGAGGTCGAGGCCGACCTGACGCGGCTCGCCGGCGACGGGCCGTCCTACCTGCCGGACCTCATCGAGGCGAAGCGGGCGGCCGAGCACGGCGCGCTGCCCGGCGACGCGCCGGACGCGTCCCGCCTCCAGGAGGACATCGCCGTGCTCACGGTCCTTCTGGAGGCCGAACGCGACCGCAGTGCCCTCCCCGAAGCGCCCGCGAACCGCCGCGCCCTCCACGACTTGGTGGTCCGCGTCCGCCTGGGCTGAACCCTGGAGCGCCTCCCCTGCGTGCCATCGGTTGTACGGACCGTTTTGGGACACAACCACCTAAGGCGTTCGCGACGTATCAGGGGTGGTTGTGTAGCCAGGGAAGGGGAGCGATGGACGAGGGCATCGACCAGAAGGACATCGCGGAGGCGGACCTCAGAACCCGGCGGGGCGTGTTCCGCGCCGTCGCGTTCCGGGACCCGGTCGACGGGCACGAGCACATGGCGCTGGTGCGGGGCGAGGTGCGGGGACGCGGCGACGTGCTCGTCCGGATGCACTCCGAGTGCATGACGGGCGACATCTTCGGCGCGACGCGCTGCGAGTGCGGGGACCAGCTCGGCGCCGCCCTGGACGCCATCGCCCGCGAGGGCGCCGGCGTGCTGGTCTACCTGCGCGGCCACGAGGGCCGCGGGATCGGGCTGGTGGCCAAGGTCCGGACCCACATCCTGCAGGACGACCAGGGCCTGGACACCGTCGACTCCGCCACGGCCATCGGGCTGCCGGTGGACGTCCGCGACTACGGCCCGGCCGCCCGGATCCTGCGGCATCTCGGCGTCCGGTCGGTGCGGCTGATGTCCAACAACCCGGTCAAGGTCAGCGCGCTGGAGTCCTACGGCGTCTCCGTCGCGGCGCGCGTCCCGCTGCTCGTCCCGGTCAGCGCCGACAACGTCCGCTACCTCACCGCCAAGCGCGACCGGCTCGGCCACGACCTTCCCCAGCTCGACGCCCCCGCGGGGCCGCTCGGCGACGCGCCGGTCAGGCAGGCCCGCCGATGACGCGCCCGCTGACGCTCACGCGCCCGGCGCCGGTACGGCTCCAGGCGCCGCGCCGCCCCCGCCTGACGAGGGGCCCGGAGCTGGCCGCGGCCGTCGCGGCGCAGCTCGCACTGCTGGCGCTGCTCCGTCCCGGCCACGCGGGCCTGGCCGTGGGCGTCGGGTACGCGCTGGCCTCGTGGGCACTGCTGAGCGCCGCGTTCCGCCGGCGGCGGGCGCTGGGCCCGGCCGACCACGTGACGCTGGCACGGGTGGTGCTCACCGGGGGTGTCGCGGCGCTGGTCGCGGGGCATCTCACCGGTGACGCCCGCGTCTGGCCGCTCGTCGCGGCCGCGTCGGCCGCCCTCGTCCTGGACGGCGTGGACGGGCGGGTCGCCCGGCGCACCGGGACGGTGTCCAGGCTCGGGGCGCGGTTCGACATGGAGACCGACGCGGTCCTGGTGCTGGTGCTGAGCGTCGAGGTCGCCCGGTCGGCGGGCCCGTGGGTGCTGGCGATCGGGGCGATGCGGTACGCGTTCGGCGCGGCGGCCTGGGCGGCGCCGTGGCTGCGCGCGGACCTGCGGCCGAGCATCGCCCGCAAGGCCGTCGCCGTGGTGCAGGGAGTGGCGCTGGTCGTCGCGGCGTCGGGCCTCGTCCCGCATCCGGGCGTGCTCGTGGCGGCGGCACTGGCGCTGCTGGTGTGGTCATTCGGACGGGACGTGGCGTGGCTGGCCAAGCAGCGGTTTGCGCGGCGCCGTGGGGCTCGTGTGACGCCTGAGCCCCACGACGCTCAGGTGACTCGGGCCCAGGAGGCTCAGGGGACTCGGGGGAGGGGCACGGATGGAGCGCGACGCGCGCGCCTTCTGGATCCGATCGCCAGGTGAGGGCGAGATCCGCGATGTCGTCCTGCCCGAGCCGGGACCGGGGGAGGTGCTCGTCCGCACGCTGTTCTCGGGCGTGAGCCGCGGCACCGAGGCGATCGTGTTCCGCGGCGGCGTCCCGCCGAACCAGCACGCCATCATGCGGGCGCCGTTCCAGGACGGGGCGTTCCCCGGGCCGGTCAAGTACGGGTACCTGAACGTCGGCGTGGTCGAGCACGGCCCCGCCGAGCTGGCCGGGCGCACGGTGTTCTGCCTCTACCCGCACCAGACCCGGTACGTCGTCCCGGCGAGCGCGGTCAGCGCCGTCCCGGACGGTGTCCCGCCGGAGCGGGCCGTCCTCGCCGGGACGGTGGAGACGGCCGTCAACGCGCTGTGGGACGCGGCGCCGCTCGTCGGCGACCGCATCGCCGTGGTCGGCGCCGGGATGGTCGGCTGCTCGGTCGCGGGCGTCCTCGCGGGGTTCCCCGGGTGCCGCGTCCAACTGGTCGACACCGACCCGTCCCGCGCGGACGTCGCGCGGGCGCTCGGCGTCGGGTTCGCCCATCCCGACCAGGCCGAGGGCGGCTGCGACCTCGTGGTCCACGCGAGCGCGACCGAGGCCGGGCTCGCCCGGTCGCTGGAGCTGCTCGCGCCGGAGGGCGAGGTGATCGAGCTGAGCTGGTACGGCGACCGGCGGGTCAGCGTCCCGCTGGGGGAGTTCTTCCACTCGCGGCGGCTGACGATCCGGGGCAGCCAGGTCGGCGCCGTCCCGCCGTCCCGCCGGTCGCGCCGCGGCTTCGCCGACCGGATCGCGCTCGCGCTGCGGCTGCTCGCCGACCCCGCGTTCGGCGAGCTGATCACCGGGGAGAGCCCGTTCGCCGAGCTGCCGCGGCTGATGCCGCGCCTCGCGGGCGGGGACCTGCCCGCCCTGTGCCACCGGATCGCGTACTGAGGCGGGTCGCCCGCCGAGACCGCTCACTGAGGAGGACGTTCGTTGTTCGCCATCACCGTCCGCGACCACGTCATGATCGCGCACAGCTTCCGCGGCGAGGTCTTCGGGCCCGCGCAGCACCTGCACGGCGCGACGTTCGTCGTGGACGCGACGTTCCGCCGGGCGGACCTGGACCCGGACGGCATCGTCGTCGACATCGGGCTCGCCACCCGCGAGCTGGGCGAGGTCCTGGGCGCGCTGAACTACCGCAACCTGGACGACGAGCCCGACTTCGCCGGGGTCAACACCTCGACGGAGTTCCTCGCCAAGGTCATCGCCGACCGGCTCGCGGACCGGGTGCGCGCCGGGGCCCTCGGCGCGAACGCCGCCGGGCTGGCCGGCATCACGGTGACGCTGCACGAGTCGCACGTCGCCTGGGCCAGTTACGAGCGCGAGCTGTGACGGCCCGCGAGGTGTGGATGGTCGTCCCGGGCGGCATCGACGACCCCGCCGCCCCGAGCGGAGGCAACCGCTACGACCGGCGGCTGTGCGAGGAGCTCGCGGCGTCCGGGCGTCCCGTCCGGGAACTGGCGGTGCCCGGCGCGTGGCCGCGGCCGGACGAGGCGGCCCGCGCCGGGCTGGGACGCGCGCTCGCCGCGCTGCCCGACGGGTCCGTCGTCCTGATGGACGGGCTGGTGGCGTGCGGCGTCCCTGACGTCGTCGTCCCGGAGGCGGGGCGGCTGCGGCTCGCCGTCCTCGTCCACCTCCCGCTGGCGGACGAACCCGGACAAGCTGACCTGAACGCGGGCGAACGCGAGGTACTGGAGGCGGCCGGGGCGGTCGTCGCGACCAGTCCGTGGGCCCGGGACCACCTGATCGCCCACCACGGCCTGGAGCCGTCCCGCGTCCACGCCGTCGCCCCGGGCACCGATCCCGCGCCGCTCGCGTCCGGCACCGACGGGGCGGCGCGCCTGCTGTGCGTGGCGTCGGTGACCCCGCGCAAGGGGCACGACGTCCTCGTCGAGGCGCTCGCCACCGTCGCGCACCTGGCGTGGGACTGCGAATGCGCCGGGCCCCTGGGCGGCGACGCCGAACACGTCGCGCGGGTCCGCCGGCTGATCGGCGGGCACCGCCTCGACGGGCGCGTCGAGCTGGCGGGGCCGCTGGCCGGCAAGCGGCTGGACGACGCTTACGCCGGCGCCGACCTGCTCGTCCTGGCGTCCCGCGCGGAGACGTTCGGGATGGTCGTGACCGAGGCGCTGGCGCGCGGCATCCCGGTGCTCGCGACCTCGGTGGACGGGGTCCCGGACACGCTGGGCTGGGATCCCTCGGGGAGCGTCCCGGGCATGCTCGTCCCACCGGACGACCCCGTCGCGCTGGGCGCGGCGCTGCGCCGCTGGCTCGTCGAACCGGAGCTGCGCGAACGGCTGCGCGCCTCCGCCCGGCTGCGGCGCGCCATGCTGCCCGGCTGGGACGACACCGCCCGCCGCATGGCGGTTGTCCTGTCGAGGCTCAGGAGGGATCAGGCCTTTCCGGGGGGTGTGGGGGGTCGTCCACCCACAAGGAGGGAGTCGCTGTGACCGGGGTCGAGGCGCGGAGAGGCGCTGTGACGGGGTTCGATCCGACCTGGCTGGAGTTGCGCGAAGGCGCGGACGCGACGGCGCGCGCCACGGAACTGCTCGACCCGCTCCGCGCCGCGCTCCCGCCCGAAGGGCCGCTGGTCATCTGGGACCTCGGGTGCGGCACCGGCTCTCAGGGGCGCTGGCTGGCGGGGCGGCTGCGCGGCCCGCAGCACTGGATCCTGCACGACGGCGATCCGCGCCTGCTCGACCGCGCCCGCGCGAGCACCTACACCACCGCCGACGGGACGCCCGCGACGGTCGAGACGCGCGCCGGCGGCATCGGCGCGCTCCGCGCGTCCGACCTGGTGGGCGCCTCGCTCGTCACCGCGTCCGCGCTGCTGGACGTGCTCACCGCCGCCGAGGTCGAGGCGATCGCCGCCGCGGCGGACTGCCCGGCGCTGCTCACCCTCTCGGTCGTCGGGCGCGTCCGGCTCTCCCCGTCCGAGCCGCTCGACGCCGAGTTCGCCGCCGCCTTCGACGCCCACCAGCGGCGCGGCGGGCTCCTCGGGCCCGACGCCGTCGCCGCCGCGACCCGGGCGTTCGGCCGCCGCGGCGCGTCCGTCCAGGCGCGCCCGAGCCCGTGGCGGCTCGGGCCCGGCCAGGCGGCGCTGACCGCCGAGTGGCTGCGCGGCTGGGTCGCCGCCGCCGTCGAGCAGCGACCGGACCTGGCGCCCTTCGCCGAGGACTACCTCGGCCGCCGCCTCACCGAATGCGCCGCCGGGCGCCTCACCGCCGAGGTCCACCACGTCGACCTGCTCGTCCTCCCCGGGAGCACCTCGTGACGAAGTACCTGCCCTGGCTGCGCCTGCTCGTCGGGCTGGGCATCCTCACCGCGCTGCTGTGGTGGCACAGCACGGACGCGTTCGTGGACGCGCTCCACGCCGTGGACGCCGGGGCCGTGGCCGTCGCGCTCCTCCTGGGCCTGCTGACCACCGTGCTCAGCGCGGCCCGCTGGTGGCTGGTCGCGCGGCGGCTCGGCCTGAGCCTTCCGCTCGGCGGAGCCGTCGCGGACTACTACCGCTCCCAGTTCCTCAACGCCGTGCTGCCCGCGGGGGTGCTCGGGGACGTCCACCGCGCCGTGAGCCACGGGCACCGGTCGGGCGACGTCGCCCGCGGCGTGCGGGCCGTGTTCCTCGAACGCGTCGCGGGCCAGGGAGTCGCGATCGTCGCGGGCGCCGCCGCGCTGCTCGCCCATCCCGCGCTGGTGTCGGCGATGGCGCCCGCGCTGGTCCCGGCGGCGGGCGTCCTGGTGCTGGTGCTGGTCCTCGCCCGGTGGCGGCGCCGGTCGCTGGCGCCGGCGTTCGCGGACGTGCGCGCCGCCCTGCGCGCCTGGCCCGCGATCGTGGGGCTGTCGGCCGCGGCGCTGGCGGGGCACCTGGCCCTGTTCGTGGTCGCCGCCCGCCTCGTCGGCGCGACGGCCCCGCTGCTCACCCTCCTGCCACTGCTCCTGCTGGCGCTCCTGGTGATGGTGCTGCCGGTGAACGTCGGCGGCTGGGGGCCGCGCGAGGCCGTCCTCGCCCTGGCGTTCGGCGCGGCCGGGCTCGGCTCAGCGCAGGGCCTGACCGTCTCCGTCGTGTACGGGGTGCTCACCTTCATCGCGGCCCTGCCGGGTGCGGCGGCCCTGCTGCTGAAGCACCGCGAGGACGTCCCCGAACGACTCGACGAGGCTCCGCAGCGTCTCCCGGCCCTTGCCGGCGCCGGCCAGTGACGGCCGCCCGACGACACCGGACGTCGTGTAGGCCGCCATTCCCGTCGTCAGGAGGTGCCGCCTGTCGTCGGCCATGTGGTCGGCGGTCTGGTACCCGTCCCGCACGAGCTCCGGGTGGGCGTGCAGCAGGATGGAGGTCTCCAGCTCCCCGGCGTGCATGTCGCTGACGGCGGGAGTCTCGGCGCCGGCCGCCCTCTCCGCCGCCTCCCAGTGCTCCAGCGCGGGGAACAGGGCCATGTCGCCGTGCGCCTCCTGGACGATGTTGCCGAGCACGTAGTTGCCCCCGTGCCCGTTGACCAGCACGAGCTTGGGGACGCCGGCCCGGCGCAGCGACTCGGCGACGTCCCTGACCACCGCGTACAGGGTCGCCGCCGAGATGCTCACCGTCCCGGGCCAGTCGGCGTGCTCATGCGAGCACGAGATCGTCACTGGCGGGAGCGTCCGCACCGGGTACGCCTTCGCGATCTCCGCCGCGATCGTGCACGCGATCACCGTGTCCGTCGCGAGCGGGAGGAACGGGCCGTGCTGCTCGTGGCTCCCGATCGGCAGGACCGCCACGGGGACGTCCGGGACCTCGGGACTCGTGTGCGTCGGCAGCATGATTCACAGCTTGCCGCATCCGCCCCGCCAGGGAAACCAGCGCCATGGCGCCGGCCAGCAGGAGCGCGGCGACGATCCCGTCCGTCCAGTAGTGGTTGGCCGTCACGACCACCACGAGGACCGTGAGCGGCGCGTGCAGCGCGACGACCCACCGCCACCGGCTCCGCGACACCCGGACCACCGCCACGGCCACCAGGATCGCCCACCCGATGTGCAGCGACGGCATGGCCGCGTACTGGTTGGCGATCCCGTCCGCCGCCGCCGGATAGGCCG
Organism: Actinomadura sp. NPDC048955; assembly: GCF_040649435.1. Lineage (NCBI taxonomy): Bacteria > Bacillati > Actinomycetota > Actinomycetes > Streptosporangiales > Thermomonosporaceae > Actinomadura > Actinomadura sp. NPDC048955. Next base: position 110,678 of record NZ_JBEZJI010000017.1, on the reverse strand, counting down.
ACGGGCCCACGGTCAGCATCGTGTCCACGGCCCCGATCCCCGCCAGGCGGGGCGGCGCCAGCGGGAACATCGTGTGCACCACGAGCCCGGCCGCCGTCAGCGCCACCAATTCGTTCCGCACCCGCGCATAGGACGACCTGTGCCGTACATAGAGCCAGATCAGCAGCAGCGCCGTTCCGGGGAAATGGACGCTCACGTAATAGATATTGGCGAGGAGCGCCGCGTGGTCCCAACCGAGCGCCCAATGCTGGAATCCGACCTCGCTCGGCATCCATTCCCGCTCGAACCCCCACAGGAGGTGCGCGTTCGCCATCGCCTGCCCGGGGCCCTGCTCGATCAGCGTCCGGCCCCACTTGTAGAAGGCGAACAGGACCGCCAGCAGCCCCATTTCGGTGAGCAGCGGCCTCAACCGGCCGCGCACCGCTCCGCCCACTACCGCTCCGCCCACCATCGTGCCTCCCAGCCCGGTCGTCCCCGTCCAATGACAACCCTCGCGTCTGACATTTCCGGAGACACTGGGTTCAGCTACCCGATCATGGGAGGTAAAACCCACCCCAGGTGGTGGGGTTGACTCCACCCCCTGACGTGGATTCCGGCCCGGCGGCGCCGGTCATTTGCAGTCGAACTCCTTGGTGGCCCCGGTGCTCAGCGTGCAGTCCAGCGGCCACGCCTGCCCGGACACCCCGTGGAAGGTGAGATGCCACTGGCCGCCCGTGTCGCGCAGCATCGCGTAGCCGTGAACGCCCCGCGAGACCGAGTGCTGCACGGTCTGGCCGTCGACGTTCTTGCCCGTCACCTTGGTGTCGTCCGGCGGCGTGTCGAGCGTCGTCCCGGACGAGCCGACGGTCAGCTGCGGAGGACGCGAGCTGTTGAGGAAGTCGAGCATCTGGTACAGGTGCACGTGCCCGGACATCACGAGGTCGATGTTGCCGGCCAGTGCCCCCTTCGCGGTCTGCCCGACCGCGCTCGCCAGGGTCGGGTTGATCCACGTCACGGCGCCGGACGAGGCCCGCTTGACCATCCACAGCGGCTTGTGGGTGATGAGGAAGTAGTCGTGCGTCGGATGGTTGGCGGCCAGGGCGTTCACCTCGTCGAACCATTTCGCGTACTGGGCGGCCTGCGCCTGGTCCGGCTTGTTCCTCTCACTCGCCGAACTGGAGTCGAACAGCACGAAGTGCAACGTGCCCGCATTGATCTGGACGGGCTCCGTCTGGGTCTGCGGCACCGAGAAGCACTCGTTGTTCTTCTGGGGGACCGTGGCGAAATAGCGGAACCATTCGGCGCCCCGTCCCACTTTTCCGGGCGTGCAGACCTCGTGGTTGCCGCGCGCGAAGACGAAGGGCGCCTCGGCGAGCAGGGCCTGGGCAGGCCGCAGGAAGTCCTTGATGAGGCACCCCCAGTCGGCGGCCTGCCCCTGGCTGTCACACCCCGGGGTGGCGTCGTTCGCGCCTTCCGGCGTCTCCCGGTACACGTAGTCGCCGACGTGGACGACGAGGTCCGGGCGGGACTGCGCCGCAGCGTGGACGGAGAGCGGCTCCAGCGGCCAGTTCTTCTGGCAGTCCTGGTTCTGCGCGGCGCCGACCGTGGGCGAGGTGACCTCGCATCCCGCGTCCCCGATCACCGCGACGCTGCGCGGGCGCCCGTTCACCGGCCACTCGGGCAGCGGAAGCTGGAGATTCCCCGGATACACGGTGGCCGCCACGGTCGTGGACGGCTCGATCAACGCGTTGCTCGCCCCGTCGGGGACGGGCGCCACGCAGAAGGTCGTCGGAAACTGCTGGAGCCCGCCACCGGTGATGTAAGGGTCGCTGACCTTTCTCAGAACCGCGGTCTGCACCTTGCCGCCCACGGTGTACTGCAAGGTGGGGCAGTGCCCGGCGGGCTTCTCGGTGGTGGCGAACCGGACCTCGGTCGTGTGGCTCGTCCCGTTCACCAACTGTGTCCAGGCCCACGCCTCGCCGTTCTTCCCCACGCCGGGCGGCGTGGGGCTGGCGGCCGGGCTCGGGGCGGACTGCGCGAGCCCGGACATCACGGCGATCAGCAGTCCCACGACGCCCACCACCGCCGCAGCTATTCGCGACATAGAACCAGGTATCCCATCAGATCAAGAAAAATGGACTAATCGGACGCCTTTCCGTTCGGCGCCCGACGCCGCTCGATCTGCCCTGGTTGTCCGCCGCCATGTCAATTGCCGCGTGCGGTGTTGTTCAAGATATCTTCGCCCGATCCCAAGCCAGGCCGCGCCCTCGGGTAAGGCGCGAATCGTCCTACGGGCGGGGGATGGCGACCGCGTTGTACGCGACGTCGGGAGTCGGCCCCGTGGCGAAGAACCGGATGTTGGGGAGGTACAGCCGCGAACCGAAGGCGGCCACGGTCGTCGGCAGGGCGAACCGGGCATCCGTCACCCGCCGCACGACACGGCCCTCGCTTCCCGCCGCGTTCAGACGCAGGACGGCCACGGTGTTGAGCCGGTTCTGCACCGCGTACAACGTCCGTCCTTGCAGCAGCAGGCCGTCGCCCTCCGGCAGCGACTCTCCGTGCAGGTCCACCCTGCGCGTCCTGCCGGCCGGGTCGACGCGGAAGAGCCCACCGGTGTTCGACTGCACGACGATCAGTCCCCGCCCGTCCGGCGTCGCCGTGATGCCGTTGGCGTTGAACCCGGCGCTGCCGGGGCTGTCGGGGCCGCCCTGGTAGACGAGGTCGCCGGTGAGCGGCACGCGCACCACGTCGGAGGGCAGCCGTCCGCCGTCGAGCGGCAGCTTGTAGAGCACCGGATTGGTGGAGTCGGTGAACCACGCGGCGCCCTGCGCGAGGATGACGTCGTTGACGAACGACGGGCCGCCGGCCAGCCGGTAGGACGCCAGCACCCGGCCGGTACGGGCATCGAGGACGCGAGCGTCACCCCCCGCCCCGCCGGCCACGAACACCCGTCCCCGCGCATCGCTCTTCAGCCCAAGGGCCTGCGTACCGGGCCCGCGGCTGAGGATCGCGCCGCGCCCCGTCCGCAGGTCGGCGCGGTAGACCGAGCCGTCGGCCATGGACCCGACATAGGCGAACGGCCCGGGACCGGTCGCGATGCCTTCGGGCTGGAACCCGTCCGGCAGCCGGATCGTGGTCGGGTACGCGGCCGCCTCGCCCTCGGCGGCCCGCGCCGGCGCGCCCATCGCGGCGGCCAGCCCGAACACCAGAACGGCAGAGATCATCTCACGTCGCACGACGAATCCTTTCAACGTTGAAATGTTCAACGCTGAAGACGCTAGGCCGGGTGCTACCTTGATGTCAAACAGTTCAACGTTGAGAGGTGCTCGTTGGAGCGTGACGCCGTCGATCGCATCGTGGAGCAGTGGGCCCGCGCCCGCCCCGACCTCGACGCGTCCCCCATGAGGGTCCTCGGCCGCCTCTCCCGGCTGACCCGGATCGCCGAGCGCGAACTCAAGGCGCTCTTCGCCGAGTTCGGGCTGGAACGGGGCGAGTTCGACGTCCTGGCCACCCTCCGCCGCGCCGACTCGCCGGGCGGCATCACCGCGGGCACGCTGGCCCGCTCCTCCATGGTGACCTCGGGCGCCGTCACCAACCGCCTGGACCGCCTCGTCGCCAAGGGCTACGTCACGCGCGACCTGGACCCCGCCAACCGCCGCACCGTCCTCGTCGCCCTCACCCCCGCCGGCCGCGACCTCATCGACCGCGCCGTCACCGCCCACCTCGAGAACGAGCGCCGCCTCCTCGCCGCACTGGACGAGCACCAGCAGGACGACCTGGCCGCCACCCTGCGCACCCTCCTCCTCAGCCTCGGCGACCGGCCGTAGCTAACGCGCCGCGCGGTCTACGCCTTGCGGAAGTGCTCGACGAGCCTGGAGTAGCTGTCGTCTCCGTGGCCCCGCCCGATCGCCGCCGCCACGAGAGCGCGGGAGTACTCGGGAAGCTCGTCGTCGATGCCCCGCGCCCGGCTCTCCCGCGCGAGATCCTCGATCGAGGGCAGATGGTGACGAAGCGCCCCGTACGGCGTCGCGAACCGGCCCTGGTCGACCTCTTCCGCGATCGACGGCAGGAACGCCGACAGCGCCGCGAGCGGGCCCTCGGCCTCCTCCAGGAACCGTCCGACCTCGACACCTTCGTCCGACAAGGCCGCGGCCGCGTGCAGGAACCCGTTGAGCAGCCCCCACATCGTCCCGTGGACGGCCATGCCGTAGAGGACCGCGACCCCGGGGTCGTCGGACACCAGCGGCGCGTGCCCGCTGAGGAGCCGCAGCACGTCGCGATGACGCTCGTGGGCCGCCGCGGACCCGCCGTAGAAGACCGTCGCGTCCGGATGCCCGACGCCCGGCGCGATGGTCATGATCTGCCCGTGCAGGTACTCCCCGCCCCGCTCGGCGACCGCCGCGGTCACCTCCCGGACCTCGCTCGACGTCCCGTCCGTCAGGTTGACGACGACCCGCCCGCGCAGGACGTCCCCCGCCGCCTCCAGGAGTTCACGAACGACGGAGTTCCCCTTCACGTTGACCACCACGACCCGCCCGGCGAGAACGGCCTCGCGAACGCCCGCGACCTCCCGCGCCCCTTCGGCGACCAGCGCATCCGCCTTACCCGCGGTGCGATTCCACACGACGGTCGGATGCCCACCGCCCAGAACCGCCCCGGCCAGCGCACCCCCCATCTCCCCAAGCCCGAGCACCGCCACGTCCACCCGCGAAGAAACCACCACAACTCCCCCCAGAAGCCACCAGTGGCCGCCACGCTAGAACCCCAACCGAACTTGAGGTCAACCACGCCCTTTCAAACCACAGGCCGCGCTGCCTCAGGTCCAGCGCTGACGGTCAGCGCGCTTCGCTGCACCGACCGTCAGCGGCGGCGGGCCATCGCGCGGCGGACGAGAGGACTCAGCAGCAGGACGCCCACCGCCGAGCCGGCGAGAAACCTCCAGGGGCGCCGTGCCCGTGGACGCTCGGGCGGGGGAGCGGGTGCCAGCCCGTACTCCTCGTCCAAGATCTCGTGGAACCGGCGCGCTCGCTTGCTTCCGGCGGTGCCCATGCGAACCTGTCGCGCCTCCTCCCAGAAAGCCCGGCCAGGACGCCCCGAGAACATCTCACGCGAGACGGCGCGCAGCCTCCCCCGAACCCGGGCGATCCGATCAGGCGTCGCGGATGTCCGGTTTGGCGGCCGAGAGCAGCCGCCCGGAGATGATCACGAGACGTTCGTCGGAACCGATGCTCACACCGGGGGGCAGGCGGTCACGGTAGGCGCCGGTGGCGTCGCGGCCGATGACGGCGATGTCGCCGTTGTCCAACTCCCAGATCTCCGGGCAGTCCTGCGTCGTCCGGCTGTCGCCCACTTCGGCCGCCGTCTTTCCCAGCCGTCGCTGGAACCCCGCACCGTGATCGGCTTCCCAAGGTCTGGCCATGATGTCGCCCGCTTTCGGTAGCCAACGATAGGGCGGATCATCCCGTTGTGTTGCTATCTGCAACAAGTGTCGCTAAAGCGACTGTTTGATGACGAGGGATGCGCAGGGGGACGTTGAGGGCCTGGGTCGCCCGGTGGTGACCAGGTCATCGGGTCGGGCGGTGGGTGAATCCTTTGGGTGGGGGCGGTCCTCTCTTAGGGGTGTCGGGCGGCGCGCCCGGCAGGGACTCGACTGGGAGGTTGTTGTGATCGTTGGTGCCGTCGTGATCGGTGTGGCCGTGCTCGTGTGCGCGTGCAGCGTGACCGTGCTGCGCAGGCGGGGGCGCTCGCGTGGCTGAGGGCGCCTGGCCCGGGGAGCGGCTGATCGCCTCCGCGCAGGGCGGTGATCTGGAGTCGATCGCCGCGCTGGTGTCCGGCTCGCACCCGCACGTGCGCCGGTTCGCCCGGACGCTGTGCGCGTCGCCGGAAGACGCCGAGGACGCCGCGCAGGAGGCGCTGATCATCCTGTACCGCAAGATCGGGACGCTGCGGGCGTCCGGTGCGCTGGCCTCGTGGATGTTCCGCATCGTCCGCAACGAGTGCCTGCGGCGGGCGCGGCTGAGGCCGCCGCACTACGACGATGTCCCGGACGCCGGCACGGTCTCGGCCGAGGACGAGGTGCTGCAACGCCTGGAGGCAGGCCGGGTCGCGGCGGCGATCGCCGCTCTGCCCGCCGACCAGCGCAACGTCCTCATCATGCGCGACATCCAGGGTTACAGCGGGCGCATGGTCGCCGATGCGCTCGGCCTCAGTGTCCCCGCGATGAAGTCACGGCTGCACCGCGCCCGTGCATCGGTCCAACAGGCGCTGCAAGGCGCACTCGACTCGGTCTCAGGAGAAGGCGATGACTGACAGGCAGGGCTTCGCGAGCACGTCACTGTCCCGGCACCTGCTACGCGGGGCGACGGGCTTCGGGGCGTTGATCGGCTCGGTCGCGCTGCTGCCGGTGCTGGGGATCGGCAGCCTCCTGCTCGCGCCGATCGGTTTGCTCGCGCTGCGCGGGTGTCCGGCCTGCTGGGCGATCGGGCTGGTGCAGACCATCTCCATGGGCCGGTTGCAGCGCTCCTGCAAGGACGGGGTCTGCGAGCTGACGGTCGCCCGTCCTGGGGGCTCGCATGAGCACGACGAAAGCCGTCTCGGCTCAGGTGTGCCAGTGGCCTACTAGGTCCGCGTAGGTTTCGCTGCGGGTCTGGAGGGTCTCGTGGGTTCCCAGGAGGGGGACGGGGCCGTCCAGTAGGAGGACCTGGTGGGCCCGTTCGGCCGAGGTTATGCGGTGGGCTATGACGATGAGGGTGCCGCTGCGGGTCGCCAGGGCGTTTTCGGCGCGGGCCTCGGTGGCGGGGTCCAGGTGGCTGGTGGCCTCGTCCAGGACGATGACCGGGGCCGGGGACAGGTAGGCGCGGGCCAGGGTGATGAGCTGGCGTTCGCCCTGGGAGAGGTCGCCGCCGCCGGGGGGGATGCCGGTCTCGTAGCCGCCCAGGCGTTCGACGAGTTCCTGGAGCCCGACGGCGGCCGCGGCCTCGTCCAGGTCGGGGGTGGTGGCCTCGGGGTTGAGGTAGGCCAGGTTGTCGCGGAGGGTGCCCGCGAAGACGTAGCTCTCCTGCGGGATCAGCGTGATCGAGGAGCGCAGGTCCGCCGGGTCCAGGTCGGGGAGGGGGACCTTGCCCAGTGTGATCTTGCCCTGGCGGGGGTGCAGGAGGCCGGTGAGCAGGTTCGCGAGGGTGGACTTGCCGGTGCCGCTCGGGCCGACGACGGCCAGGTGCGTGCCCTCGGGGACGTGGAGTGACAGGTCCTCGATGACGGGGGCGGCGTGCGGGGAGTAGGCGAAGGTGACGTGGTCCGCCTCGATCCCGGACGATTCGGCTGTCGCCGTGCCGGGCGGGGGGGAATCGGGGACGGCGCACACCTCGGCGAGGCGGCCCAGGACCACCGCGAGGCTGAGCAGGAGCGTGCCGCCCGCGTCGACCAGGACGGTGATGCCCGGCTGGAGCCCGGCCACCAGGTAGCCCGCGCCGCCCGCGATCTGCCCGGCGGTGAGTCCGTGGTGTGCGGTCAGGTACGGCGACAGGACGAGCAGGGCGACCAGGGGGACGTGCACACCGAGCGCCAGGACGGGGAGGCGGACCCAGCGGGTGCGTGCGTAGGCGCGCAGGGCCTCCGCCTGCGTGTCCACGACCTCGCCGACGGTGGCGGCGGCGCGGTCCTCGGCGGCGCAGGCGGCGACGTCCCGGACGCCGTGCACGATGGTGGCGGCGGCCTCCCCGATGCGCTCGGCCTGCCGGATGACCGCCCGGTAGCGGCGGATCTGCAGGCCCACGAACGCCGCGTACACCCCCAGGGCGAGCGCCACCGACAGGCAGATCACGAGGGCCAGCACGGGGGAGAGCAGGGCGAGGCCCACGAGCGCGGCGGCGCCCGCGGAGACCAGCTGGCGGACGTTGCGCAGCGCGGTCCCCACCAGCGCCCGGACGGCCTCCGCCTGCTCGGTGACCTGGGAGACGCCCGCGCCGGCGGCGTCGGGTGTCCGGTCGGTCATCCGGCGGAGGGCGGCGGCGACGACCTCGGTGACCAGGGAGTCGCGCAGCGGTTCGACGGTCGCGGCGAGCCACGGGTAGACCCGTCCGGTCGCGACCGCGCCGACGGCGTACAGCGCGGCGAGGACGGCCAGCCAGCCGAGGCCGGTCAGGGTGCGGCCCGCGAGGAACCCGTGGTCGACGGCGCGGGCCAGGAGCAGCCCGGACGCGAACACGGGAAGGGACTCCACGACCGACCAGGCGGAGAGGCGGCGCATCGCGGGCCACTGCCCGCGCAGGTGGCGGTGCAGCAGGCGCGCGGCGGGCGGGGCCGTCATGAGGTCGCCTCGGTGGAGAACACGGCGCGGTAGGCGGGGTCGGCCCACAGTTCCGCGTGGGGGGCGAGCGCCCGCACGCGTCCGGCGTCCAGCCAGGCGACGAGGTCGGCGCGGGCGGCGGTCGCCGGGCGGCGCGCGACCACCAGGCTGGTCCGTCCGGCCAGGATCTGCCGGAGGGCCTGGGTCACCTTCATCTCCGTCGCGGTGTCGAGGCTGCTGGTGGCGTCGTCGAGGAGGACGATCCGGGCGTCGGCGAGCGCCGCGCGGGCCAGGCCCAGCCGCTGCATCTCGCCGCCCGACAGCGGGGCGCGGTCGAGCGGGGTGTCGTAGCCGTTCGGCAGGGCGCGGATGAAGGCGTCGGCGACGGCGTCGCGGGCGGCGCGGTGCACCTCCGCGCGCGTCGCGCCGGGACGGGCGTAGGCGATCGTCTCGCGCACGGTCGCGCCGAGCAGCGCGGGACGTTCGAAGGCGTAGGCGACGGCGCGGCGCAGTTCCGCGAGCGGGACGGCGGTGACGGGGACGCCGTCGAGTTCGACGACCCCTGCGTCGGGGTCGAGGAGCCGCCCGATGGTCGACATCAGGACGCTCTTGCCCGTCCCGGACGTGCCGACGACCGCGACGGTCGCCCCGGGCGGCACGTCGAGGTCGAGCCCGTCGAGGACGGCGCGGCCGCCGAGCCGGACGGTGACGCCGCGCAGCCGCAGCTCGCCGGGCCCGTCCGGCAGCCGCACCGGACGCGCGGGGGCCCGCACCGCCGGGACGGCCGTCAGGATCTCGTTGATCCGCCCCGCGCCGACCTGGCAGTTGAGCAGCGCGACGACGGTGTCGAACACCGACGCGGACGCGGCGGCCATGGCGGCGTAGGACAGGGCGCCCACGAGCTGGCCGGTGGTGATCTCGCCGGCGCCCAGGCGGACGCCCGCGACGCCGACGACCAGGACCTGGGTGAGGGGCGCCAGCAGCGCGAGCCGCCGGCTGACCCTGCCCTGCACGGCCCACGTCTCCCGGCCCGCCCGGCCGAGGCCGGGCAGCGGCGCGAGGATGCGCCGCACCTCGGCGGCGGCGGTGCCGCTCGCCCGGATCGTCCGGATGCCCTGCCGGGCGTCGAGCAGCCGCGTCGCGATCGCCGCCTGGCACGCCTGGTAGCGGGCGAACGGCTCGGTGGCCCGGACGACGAACACGCGCAGCGCGACCAGCAGCGGCGGCACCCCGGCCGCGAACGCGGCGGCGAGCCACCAGTCGATCAGGGCCAGTCCGATCAGCGCGCCCACGGTGGTGGCCAGCGTGGCGGCGGCCGACAGCAGCAGGACGGGGAACGCCGCCGGGCCCGACGCGGACTCGGTGAGCCGCGACAGGACGTCCCCCGCGGGGAAGCGGCGGCGCCCCGCCGGGCCGAGGGCCAGCACGTGCCCGAGCAGCCGGTGCCGGAGCCAGGCGGTGATGTCGCTGCCGCAGTAGGAGCCGAGCACGTCCTCGGCCGTGGTGGCGACGGCCGCCGCGGCCAGGACGAGCGCGAGCCACGCGGCGGAGGCGCCGGCGTCGTGCTGGGCGCGGGCCGCGTCGACCGCCCGGGCCAGCATGACCGGCGTCGCCAGCGTCGCGGCGACGCGGACGGCCGTGAGCAGGACGAGCACGCCCAGGGCCGGCCGGAAGCGGGCCATGGCGCCGCGCAGCAGCCGCCGGCCGCCGGCGCGCAGCACCGCGGAGTCGCCCGATGTGCCGGTGAGGGCCACGCGCCACGACTCCGTTCACGGTCGGGGGAAGTCTTCTACACTCGCAAGTGGGTCCGGTCACGGACCGGCTCGTGGCCGGTCCGTGACCGGGGTTCTGCGGGCCGGGGTTCTTCTCAGGGGTCCCGGGTACCGCATGGGATGCGCGGCATCAGGCGCAGGAGATGCCGATGCACACGGTGTTCAGCAGCGTGAGCAGACCGACACAGGCGCAGGTACCGCTGAGCTGGATGCCGTCGATCTCCACGGGGTCGGTCTCGGGCAGCTCCTGCAGAGCGGCCACGAGGTCACCGTCGAACGTGTTCATTGCGTTCACCTCCTTTCGTTGTCGAGGGCCAAGGTCCGCCCCGCCGTGAGGCAGAAGCGGACCACCGCTTTGCGGAGGACCGGGGACCATGCCTGGACGACCCCGTTGTGGTCGTCGGCGGTCTCCAGGTAGTCGAAGTCGACTCCTTCGGTCCTGCCGAGTTCGAGGAGGCGCCGGCGCAGCGCCCTGGACTGCTCGACCGGGACGGCCTCGTCCCGGACGCCGTGCGCCACCAGCAGCGGCGCCGCCAGCGCCGCGCACACCCGCAGAACGTCGCGCCGGGCGTCCTGTTCGTCGTGGGGACCGGAGAGGCTCAGCCGCGACACGCGGTCCCTGACCATCCCCGTCGTGGTGCGGTGGAGGCTGGACGCCGAGGTGAAGGGGGCGAGCACGACGCACCCCGACCACAGGTCGGGCCTCCGGCAGGCCGCCAGCAGGGCCAGGAAGCCGCCGTAGCTGCCGCCCAGCACGATCGGGCGCGGCAGCGCGGTGCCGCGGCCGTGCGCGATCGCGTCTCCGAGATGGACGACGTCGTCCAGGTCGGGGCCGCCCCAGTCGCCGAGGACGGGCCGCAGATGATCGTCGCCGTAGCCGGTGCTGCCCCGGTAGTTGGGGGCCACGACGGAGACGCCCGCGGCGGCCAGGTACTGGAAGAGCGGCTCGAACTCGTACCGCCACGCCGACAGCGGGCCGCCGTGCAGGGCCAGGACCAGCCGGGGCCGGTCGCGCCAGCCGGGTCCGCCGTAGACGATCGCCTCGATCGGCCCCGCCGGGCCGGAGAGTTCGACGAGTTCGGCGTGCCGCCAGGCCGCCGCGCCGTCGGAGGGATGCGCGGCCATGTCCCAGCCGGAGCGCGCCGGGCGCCGCACCGTGGCGAGCGTCGGCGGCTGGTGCGGGGCCGAGAAGCGGACGTGCATCCGGCCGTCGCCGCTCCAGTGGGCGGGCCCCCAGAGCATGCCCGCCGGACCGGGGACCGGTGTGATCCGGTCGCTCCCGGTGGCGTACACGGCGAGGCGTGCGGTGGCGCCGGCGATCTCCCGGACGAGCAGCCGCTCGCCGGAGGCGTCGAAGGCCAGCGGCGCCCGGTACGCGGCCGACCGGTTGAGGATCTCGGGGAACCGGACGGGCCCGCCGCCGGGCAGGCGCAGCCCGATCTGGGGCGCGCCGCGCTGTTGCGCGCCCGGCGTGGTGGTGGTCACCGCGAGGACGCCCGAACGCGGGCTGTAGGCCGCGATCCGGTCGCTGGAGGTGTCGGAGACCGACCAGAAGGGCCGCCAGGCGCGCTCGCGCAGATCGACCAGGATGCCCTCGGTCCGGTGCCCGGCGCCGTCGTGGTCGAGGGCGAGGGTGCGGCCCTCGTCGGCCCAGACGCCTCCCGACAGCACGCCGGGGATCCGCAACACCGGCTCCAGAACGGGGGAGGAGAGCGAGACCCGCCAGATCCGCGAGTGGCGTTCGTTCTCGACGACCACGAGCACCGCGGTCTGCGCCTGCCCCGGGGCGGCCAGCAGGAACCCGGCGAGCATCCTCGGCACCGGCCACGACCGGACGATCCTCAGCCCGGTGGCGGTCGGCTCGGCGGCGACGAGGGTGCCGTGGCCGGCGGGCTCCCCGTGCTCGCCGACCGCGGGCCGCACGACCAGGACGCGGCCGTCGTTCAGCGGCAGTGCCCCGCTGCGGCGGTCGATGGTCAGGTCCGCGGCCCCGTCCGGGGGGCCGGCGCCGTCGAGCGTCCGCAGGGATGGGCGCGGCCAGGTCAGGTCCCATCGCTCCAGGACGACGCTGTCCTGCGCGGACCGCAGGCAGGTGGCCCAGCGGCCGTCGGCCGAGAAGGCGAAGCCGAACCGGCTCGGCATCGGCGGAAGATCCGGAAGGGTCCCGGTCATGACGCCCGCCCCGCGATCGTCGCGTCCTCGGCGGCGTGCACCGCGGCCTCGTCGGCCGTCCACTGCCGCGACGTGCCGTGCTGGAGGCGCACCAGGAAGCCGAGGACGCCGGCGAGGCCGTCTCCCCAGGAGGTCGAGACGCCGCCCTGCTCGTCGGGGAACACCACGCGTTCGCCGCGGTGCGCCCGGTTGGCCAGGACGATCTGGGCCAGCCGCCACGCGTCGGCGCGGTGCCGTTCGGCGCCGGTGAGCGCGGCCAGGTCGAGCAGGAAGTCGCCGTTGCCCGCCAGGCCGTGGCACTGCCCGAGGATCGCGCGCCAGCGGTTGTCCATGACCGCGCGGGCGGACATGTCGGCGGCCCGCCGGAAGCGCCCGTCGCCGGTGGCCCGGCCGAGGCGGCCGAGGAAGCCGCCGATGCCGGCCGAGCCGTGGCACCAGTACGGCGCGGTGGCGACGTCCCCCGAGCTCGCCGCCCACATCGCCGACCGGCCGGTGTCGATCATGGTGTCGAGCAGCGTCTCCCCGACGCGGGCGGCGAGCGCCCGGTGGGCGTCGCCGCCGACCGACTCGGCGCAGGCGAGCAGGAAGCAGCCGACGCCCGAGACGCCGTGCGCGAACCCGTAGTAGCGAGCGCCGGCGAGCTTGGACTCGATCTCGGCGGGCGTGCTCCAGTCGAGCCCGCCCTCCCGTTCCTCGGCGGTCTCGGCGAGGGCGTCGGCGGCGGCGAGGGCGCGGTCGGCGAACCGCGCCTGCCCGGTGCGCGACCACAGGTGCAGGGCCGTCAGCCCGAGGCCCGAGGTCCCGTGGGTCACGTCCGGGCTGGGGACCGCCTCCGGAAGCCGGTCGGCGACGGCGAGCGCGCCCTCGACCAGGTCGGCGTCGTCCAGTGCGAGGCCGGCGTCGAGCACCGCCCACGCGGCGCCCGCCGTGCCGAAGTACAGCCCGGGGGGACGGTCGCCGTCCTCGCCCAGCCGCCGCAGGATCCAGCGGCCCGCGTCGGCGACGGCCCCGGCCAGGCGCGGTTCCGGCTCGACCTCGAAACACCGGGTCAGGGCGCCGAGGGTCCCGGCGGCGCCGTGCTGGAGGCTGCAGGGGTCGGGAGCTCCGTGGACGCACGAGGCGGGCCAGAGCGTCTCGGTCGATTCCGGGTCCATGGTGGCGATCAGGTGGTCGACGATCCCGGCGGTGGACAGCCGGCACTGCTCCCGCAACGAGGAAGTGCGGACGGCCCCGCTCAGCTCGGCCGGAGCGTCGTGCGTCCCGCGGCTCCCGGCCGCCGGGGCCGAGCCCGGGCCCATCTGTGCCAGCGCCTCGCGCGCCCGGTGCGGGGTCCAGCGGTGGCCGGGCTCATCGGCCATCAGCCCGAGCAGTAGCGGAGCCAGCGGGCCGGGCAGGTCGAGGTCCAGGGTGCGGGCGGCCAGCCATTCCTCCAGGCGCTCGCTCAGGGGCCTGGTCGCGGGGCTCTCGTCCAGGAAGTAGGGCGGCCCGCCGGTGAGGACGTGGCAGAGGGTCGCGCCGAGGGCGAAGTGGTCCGCCGCCTGGTCCGGGGCGGCGCCGGCCATCTGCTCCGGCGCGCTGTAGCCGGGGGTGCCCACCCGCATCCCTTCCGCCTCGGTGTCGTCGGCGGTGAGGGCCAGCTCCAGGTCGATCATCACCGGAGTGCCGTCCGGGCGGACCATGATGTTGCTCGGGTTGAAGTCGCGCACGATCAGCCCGGCGTCGTGCGCCTTCGCCAGCAGCGCGGCCAGGCGCCCGCCCATCTCCAGGACGGCGGGCACGTGCGGGCCCCACCCGGCGTCGCCGATCACGTCGGCGATCCACTGCCGGAGCGAGGTGCCCGGGATCATCTCCTGCGCCAGGAACAGGTGGCCCGCCTGGGCGAAGAGCGCCACGGGGCGCGGGGCGATCCCCAGGGCCTCGACCGCCGCCAGCACGCGGGCCTCCGTTCGCAGCCGGTCGCGGGTGTCGCGCCCCTTCGCGTCGACGTCGACGTGCGGGCGGCCCTCCTTGATGACGATCGCCTCGCCGGTCTCGGTGTCGGTCGCCCGGTACACGCCGCCCTTGTTGGTGTGGCGGATCGCCTCGTGGACGGTGAACCGCGATCCGATCAGGACGCTCTTCCGGTTCCCGGCGCCATTCTGGGCTACGCTCTTTCGGGCGCTCTCAGACCCGCCGGCCGTGCCGGCGCCGTCGTGGCCCTCCACCGGCGGGACGTCCTGAGGGAAAGGGCAGACGGCCCAGGAGGGCGGCGTGTACGTCGCACCGCGGCGGTCTTCCACGGGTTTGCCGTCGGGGTCGAGAATTACCCACGCATAGAATCCGTCGTTGGTGATCCTGCGCACCTCGACGAATGCTCCATAGCGGTAATGCACGAGGCTGCCCGGTCCGTAGGGCCGGTCGGACAGAATGCGCGGCCCGGGAAGGCCGGCGGACGCCGCGTGGAGTTCCGCCGCGAGGCGGACGGCCGCGTCGTCGTCGACCGGGTAGACGGTGATGAACTTCCCGGAATGGCCGCGCGAGGTGTTGCGCGCGTTCATGGCCGCGACGTGGTCGCGGGTGGCGGCGAACTTGAACGTGGAACGGCCCGCCAGCAGCACGGGCAGCGAGCGTGCCAGGACGTCCTGGGCGGAGGCCGGCGTCGCGGAGACGTGCAGCTTCCAGCCCTGCGGGGGACACTCGCCGTTCTCCGGGCGGACGTGCGTCCACATCCCGCTGCGGAGCGTCTTCCAGCGGAGCGGGCCGTCTGCTTCGGCGAGCGCTCTGTCGAGAACGTCGAGCAGGCGGGTGTCGTCGCTCTCCGCGGCGACCGCCCCGGACAGGACACTGAAATGGAAGTCCGCCATCCCCGCTCGCCCTCTCCCTTTCCATTCGTCCGCCCGGTCACCCGGTCCGCCTTATTGATCGTTTTGTCTTTTGGGGTCAAAAGTCAAAGAACGATCGGATGTTGCTTTCGTTGAGCAAGGACACGGTAACCACGAATCCTCCGGAAACGCCAGTCAGTCTCATTCGTCCGAGCTCTGCTGGATGGGGATAAAAGTCTTACCCGGCGGGGGATGGGGCTCGTGGTGGGATATGCGGAGAGTGACAATGATCGCCGATTGGCGCTCCGCAATGGGGGGAAATGTCGAGTTTGTCGTCACCGGAACCGATGATCGCTTTGCCCATTGAGTTGCGGGGCGGTTTCCGCCGAGTCATGTCCGATGGCTGCCACCCCGCCCGGTGGCGACCCGCCGGGCGGGTGTGCTACCGCCGCGTCGCGCACGAAGGCGCGGACGCCGGCGGTGTCCGGCGCGCTCTTCTCAGGCGCCGGCCGCGGCGTCGACCGCGTCGGGGGACAGGATGCGGTCCAGGACCATGGCGGCGCAGCCGGTCAGGCCGGCGCTCTCACCGAGACGGCTCGGCTCGATGCGCAGGTCGCGGGTCGCCAGCGCCGTGGCCCGCTGGTAGACGATCTCGCGCACGCCCGCGATCAGGGGCTCGTTCGCGCCCGCGAGATCGCCGCCCAGGACGACGACCGCGGGGTTGAGCAGGTTGACGGCGGTGGCGACGACCTCGCCGATGCGGCGGCCGGCGTCGCGGAGCAGGGCGACGGTCGCGGGGTCGCCGGAGCGGGCGAGCGCCGCCAGGGCGGGCAGGTCGTCGGCGGGGGAGCGGGCCAGCAGGGCGGTCCCGCCGGCGACGGCCTCGACGCAGTTCACGTTGCCGCAGCGGCAGGGGGCCTCGCCGGGGACGGGCACCGGGATGTGGCCGATCTCCCCGGCCGCGCCGAGGGCGCCGCGCTGGATGCGGCCGCCCGCGATGATGCCCGCGCCGATCCCGGTCGAGACCTTGACGAACAGCAGGTCGCCGACGCCGGGGTGGGCCTGGTGCTCGCCGAGGGCGGCGGCGTTGACCTCGTTGTCGAGGTAGGCGGGGACGCCGAAGCGCTCGGAGATGGGGGCGCCGATCTCCACGGCGTCCCAGCTCCCGGCCACGTGCTCGACGGCGTCGGGGACGCCCAGGCCGACGCCGCGGATCCTCGACGCGTCGGTGCCGGACTCGGCGAGGAGGGACTCCCACTGCTCGAACAGGCGCGGGAGCGTCTTGCCCGGGCTCACCTCCGCCGGGGGGCCGTCGGCGCGGGCCAGGGTCGTGCCGGCGAGGTCGCAGACGGCGAGCTGGCCGCGGGACTGGCCGAGGTTGGCGAGCAGCACGGCGCCGCCCGCGGCGTTGAACTCCAGCCGGGCCGGGGGGCGCCCGCCCGTGGAGGGCCCGTCGGCGCGCTCGACCACCAGGCCGCGCCGAATCAGGGCCGCGACGCGGGACGCCACGGCGGGCCGGGACAGCCCGGTGATGCGGCCGAGCTCGGCGCGGGTGGCCACGCCCTCCTCGCGGATCAGGCGCAGCATGTCGCCGCCGGAGGCCGGGCGGGTGACGGGGCGGGGCATCCGGCCAGTCAAGCACCCGGGGCTTTCGTGCGTCCAGTTAGGAGAACATCCTTACTTTTGTCATCCAAAGTTCATAAGTCCGCTTGAACGAGTGACCGATGTCTCGCTAGTTTGGTGATCCTGCGATCCCCCTGGTCTTGGAGCATCTGATGGCTGTGCATCCCGTGCTGGCGGCAGTGACCCGGCGCGTCGTCGAGCGGAGCGCCGGTCCGCGCGGCGCCTACCTGAACCGGATCCGCGAGGCTCGGTCACAGGGCCCGGTGCGCGGCGGGATGGGGTGCGCGAACCTCGCGCACGGCTTCGCCGCCTGCGGCGTCCAGGACAAGCTGTGGCTGCGCGGCGACGTCACCCCCAACATCGCGATCGTGTCGGCGTACAACGACATGCTGTCCGCCCACCAGCCGCTCCAGGACTACCCCGAGATCCTGAAGACCGCGATCCGCGCGGGGGGCGGCACCGCCCAGTTCGCCGGGGGCGTCCCCGCCATGTGCGACGGCATCACCCAGGGCCGGGCCGGCATGGAGCTGTCGCTGTTCAGCCGGGACGTGGTGGCGATGGCGACGGCCGTGGCGCTGTCGCACGACATGTTCGACGGCGCGCTGCTGCTCGGCGTGTGCGACAAGATCGTGCCGGGGCTGGTGATCGGGGCGCTGTCGTTCGGGCACCTGCCGGCGATCCTGGTGCCCGCCGGGCCGATGGCGTCGGGGCTGCCGAACGGCGAGAAGGCCAAGGTCCGCAAGCGTTTCGCGGCGGGGGAGATCGGGCGCGAGCAGCTGCTCGCCGCCGAGGCCGCCTCCTACCACTCGCCCGGCACCTGCACCTTCTACGGGACGGCGAACTCCAACCAGCTGCTCATGGAGGTCATGGGGCTGCACCTGCCGGGCGCCAGCTTCGTCCCGCCGGGCACGAAGCTGCGCGACGGCCTCACCGAGGCGGCGGGCCGGCGCATCCTCAAGATCACCGACCTGGGCGAGGGCTACACCCCGATCGGCGAGATGCTCGACGAGCGCGCCTTCGTCAACGGCGTCGTCGCGCTGCTCGCGACGGGCGGCTCGACCAACCACACGCTGCACCTTGTGGCCATGGCCGCCGCGGCGGGCATCGAGCTGACCTGGGACGACTTCGACGAGCTGTCCAAGGCCACGCCGCTGCTCACCCGCCTCTACCCGAACGGGACCGCCGATGTGAACCACTTCCACGCGGCGGGCGGCACCGCGTTCCTCATCGGCGAGCTGATCGACGCCGGGCTCCTGCACGAGGACGCGCGGACGGTCGGCGGCGACACCCTCGCGGCCTACCGGAACGTCCCGGAGGTCGCCGGCGGCAAGGTCGCGTGGCGGGAGGCGCCCGGGGAGTCCGGCGACACCGAGGTCCTGCGCCCCGCCGCCGATCCGTTCGACACGCACGGCGGGCTGCACACCGTGCGCGGCAACCTCGGGCGGGCGGTCGTCAAGGTGTCGGCGGTGAGGCCGGAGCACCGGACCGTCGAGGCGCCCGCCCGCGTGTTCGACTCGCAGGAGGCGCTCCAGGACGCGTTCGCCGCCGGGGAGCTGGACCGGGACGTGGTGGCGGTCGTCCGCAACCAGGGGCCCCGCGCGAACGGCATGCCGGAGCTGCACCGGCTCACCCCGCCGCTGTCGGTGCTCCAGGACCGGGGGCACCGCGTCGCGCTGGTGACCGACGGCCGCATGTCGGGAGCCTCGGGTGCGGTGCCCGCCGCGATCCACGTGTCGCCGGAGGCCGCGGCGGGCGGGCCGCTCGCCCGCGTCCGCGACGGCGACGTCGTCCGGCTCGACGCGGACGCCGGGGTGCTGGAGGTCCTCGTCTCCGCCGAGGAGTTCGCCGCCCGCGAGCCCGCTGAGGGGCCGTCCGACCAGACCTACGGCACGGGACGCGAGCTGTTCCAGGCCTTCCGTCAGGTCGTCGGCCCGGCGGAACGTGGTGCGGGGGTCTTCTCATCATGAGCGGAGCGGACCGGGGGGTGTGGGGGGTCGTCCCCCCACAGGAAACACTGAGCGAAGCGAAGTGGCTGGTCGCGGATGTGGGCGGGACCAATGCCCGGTTCGCGCTGGTGGAGGGGCCTGACGGCGCCCTGTCGGAGGTCAGGGCGCTGCCGACCCGCGACCATCCGGGCCTCGCGGAGGCCGCGGCCGCCTATCTCGACGCGGTCGGCGTGCGCCCGGTGGCGGCGTGCCTGGCCGTGGCGGGCCCCGTGACTGATGGCACGTTCCATTTGACCAACGCGGGCTGGCCCAAGAGCGACCCGGAGGCGGTGCGCGCCCATCTCGGCCTTGCCCACCTGGACGTCATCAACGACTTCGAGGCGCTCGCCCTGGCCCTGCCGCGCCTCGGTGAGGACGACCTCGTCTCCATCGGGCGGGGACGTCCGGACCCCGGTGCGCCCCTCGCGGTGGTCGGCCCCGGCACGGGCCTCGGCGTCGCCGGGCTCGTCCGGACGCCGTCGGGCTTCGTGCCGCTGCCCGGCGAGGGCGGCCACGTCGACGTCCCGGCCGCGACCGACCGCGAGATCGTGGTGGCGCGGCTGCTGCGCGCCGAGAAGGGCGCGGCCTCCGCCGAGTACCTCCTGTCGGGGGCGGGCCTGGCCCGCATCCGCCGGTACCTCGCCGCGATCGACGGCCGCCCCGCGCTGGACCTGGCCCCGCGGCAGATCAGCGAGGACCGCGACGACCCCCTGAGCCGCGAGGCCGTGGAGATGTTCTGCGCGCTGCTCGGGTCGCACGCGGGCAACGTCGCCCTCACGCTCGGCGCGCGGGGCGGCGTCTATCTCGGCGGCGGGATCCTGCCGCGGATCGCGGACGTGCTGCGGGGCAGCGCGTTCCGGGCCCGGTTCGAGGAGAAGCCTCCCGTCGAGGACTACATGCGCGCCATCCCGACCGCCCTCATCGTCCATCCCGGCCCCGCCCTGCTCGGTGCCGCCGTACGGCTCGCGCAGAGCCTGCCCGACCTGGAGCCCGCATGATCGCCGAAGACCTGTTCGACCTCGCGCCCGTCATCCCCGTGGTGGTGCTGGACGACGCCGAGGCCGCCGTCCCGCTGGCCCGCGCCCTGGTGGAGGGCGGCCTCCCGGTGATCGAGGTGACGCTGCGCACCCCGTCCGCCCTGGCGGCGATCGCGCGGATCGCCGCCGAGGTCCCGGACGCCGTGGTGGGCGCGGGGACCGTCGTGCGCCCCGAGGACGCCGAGCGCTCGGCCGCGGCCGGGGCGAAGTTCCTGGTCAGCCCCGGCTGCACGGCTCGTCTCCAGGCGGCGATGGTCGCGACCGGCCTGCCGTTCCTGCCGGGCGTCGCGACCGCCTCCGAGGCGATCGCACTGCTGGAGGGCGGGATCACGGCGATGAAGTTCTTCCCGGCCGAGGCCGCGGGCGGCGCCTCCTACCTGAAGGCGCTCGGCGGGCCGCTGCCGCAGATCCGGTTCTGCCCGACGGGCGGGATCAGCCTGCGGAACGCCGCCGACTACCTCGCGCTCGGCAACGTCGGATGCGTCGGCGGCTCCTGGCTCACCCCCGCGGACGCCGTCCGCGACGGCGACTGGGACCGTGTCGGCAAGCTCGCCTCCGAGGCGGCGGCCCTCCGCGCGGGGTGACGCGCGGGCCGCGGTGATGTCACATCCGGGCGCGGCCTCCACGTCTCCCGGGTATGGACACCACAACGACGCTGGAGAAGTTGAGGAAGCAGCGCACCGTCCTGCTGACGAGCTACCGCAAGGACGGGACGCCGGTCGGGACGCCGGTGAACGTCGTCGTGCGGGGCGACCGCGCCTACTTCCGTACCTATGACAAGGCGTTCAAGGCGAAGCGGCTTGCGCGCAACCCGGAGGTGGAGCTCGCCCCGAGCACCTTCCGGGGCAAGGTCAAGGGACCCGAGGCGCGCGGCCGCGTCCGCCTGCTCACCGAGGAGGAGGCGCGGCCGATCCGCTGGCTGCTCGCCCGCAAGCACCCGCTCCTGCAGGGGTTCGCGGTGCCGCTGGCCCACAAGCTGAAGGGCTACCGGACGCTGCACTACGAGCTCACGCTCCACGGGGGCTGACCGCGCGGTGCGGGCACGGGCCCGCGGCGAGGCCGCGCCCGCCGCCGGCGGGGACGAGGTCCATCCGCAGCCGCCCGCAGGCGCAGCGCGTCCAGGTGACGACGCCGTCGCTGGTGAGGTGCCGGGACACGAGAGTGGTCGGTTCGCTCATGACGGCAGTCTGCGGCCGGTGGAACGTTCTCGTCCATTTCAGATTCGCGCAGGGGATCGTGCAAGATATTCGCATGATCGAGTTGCGCCGGCTGCACATGCTGAGGCTCGTCCACCAGTACGGGACCGTCACGTCGGCGGCGGAGGCCATGCACCTGACGCCGTCGGCGGTCTCCCACCACCTGCGCGAGCTGGCGCGGGAGCTGAAGGTGCCGCTGCTGGAGCCGCAGGGCCGCAAGGTGCGGCTGACCCCGGCGGCGCACCTGCTGGTCGGGCACGCCGACGGCCTCCTCGCCCGGTGGGAGGAGGCCCTGGCCGACCTGGAGTCGCACCGCGCCGGGGAGGCGGGCCCGCTGCGCATGTGCGGGTTCCCCACGGCGATCTCGGGGCTCGTCGCGCCCGCCGCCGGCGCCCTGCTGCGCGCCGACCCGGCTCTGGCGGTCGAGGTCCGCGAGTGCGACACCGAGGAGGCCGTCGGGCTGCTCGCGGCGGGCGAGACCGACATCGCGGTGATCGAGCCGACCCCCGCCGCGCCGCCGCCGGGCGACCCGCGCTTCGACCGCGAGCCCCTGCTGGAGGAGGCGCTCGACCTCATCGTCCCGGTCGGGCATCCGCTGGCGCTGCGCGAAGGCGTCCGGCTGGAGGACGCCTCGGGCGAGCCGTGGATCAGCGTCCGGCCCGAGAGCTGCGGCCACCACCAGCAGGTCATGGCCTACTGCGCCGCCGCCGGGTTCACGCCGCGGATCGCGCACCACACCACCACCTGGCCGGTGATCTGGGCGCTGGTCGCCAACGGCCTCGGGGTGTCGCTCGTGCCGCGGCTGGCCGGCGGCCCGGCCGACCAGCCGGTCGTGCGTGTGCCGCTCGGCGGGGACGGCGTCCCGAAGCGGCGCGTGCTGACCTGCGTGCGGCGCGGCGGCCGCGGCCACCCGCTGGTCGCGCGCGGCCTGCGGGCCCTCCGCGAAGCCGTCCCCGACCGCTGCGTCCTGGCGGCCGCCTGAGGGTCCCGGGTCAGGGGCCGGGGGCGTGGCGGCGGGCCCGGCGGATCCCGAACGCCAGCAGGACCGCGCGCAGGACCCAGACGGCCAGCGCGATCTGCAGGACGACGAGGAGTCCCGTGCCGGGCCCGGCCGTGAAGGCGAGCACCAGGAACGCCGCGAACAGCAGCGGGAAGACCGGGAAGATCGGCCCGTGCCGGTGGCGGTGAGCCAGGTGCCGGTGGTGGGCCGGGTGCCGGTGGTGGGCCGGGTGCCGGTGGTGGGCCGTCTGAGGGTGACGGTCCACGGCGGGTTCGGGCAGCCCGGTCGGGGACGGCAGGTCCCGGACGTGGGCGCGCAGGTCGCCGCGCGTCTTGGCGGTCAGCACGGACTCCAGCCGCTCGTCGAGCTCGGTGCGGTCCAGCCGTCCCGCGGCGAAGTGGTCGTGCAGGGCGACCATGACGGCGTCGCGCTCGGCGTCGCCGATGCGGATCTCGTCGGGCGGGGCCATGATCACTCCTCGGTGTCGTCGGCCGTCGGCCCGGGGCCGTCCAGGTCGTCGGCCAGGATGCGGTACAGGCTGCGGCGGGTCTCCGACAGGACGTCCCGCGCCTGGGCGACCTGCTCGGGCGAGCCGGAATGGACGATCTGCACCACCGCGGCCCCCGTCTGCGCGGCCTGCTTGAACAGTTCCGGGACGCCCTCGCCGAACTCGGGCGTCATCTCCGCCCACGGCTCGGCCAGCCGCTCGGCGTTCTCCTCGACGTGGGCGCGGCCCTCGCCGGTGAGCTGGAAGGTGCGGCGGCCGCCGGACTCGTCGCCCGCGATCAGGCCCTCGTCGGCGAGCTGCTGCAGCGCCGGGTAGACGGCGCCGGGGCTCGGCTTCCAGGCCCCGTCGCTGCGCTCGTTGATCTCCTGGATGATCTGGTAGCCGTTGCGCGGCTCCTCGGCCAGCAGGACGAGGATCGCCGCCCGGACGTTGCCCTTGCGGGCCTTGGCGCCCCGGCCCCACGGGCCGCCGCGCCCGCGCGCCCACGGCGGCCGCCCGCCGGGTCCGTGACCGAACCCGCCGGGCGGGCCGAAGGGGCCCGGCCCGCCGCCGAACAGGGCGCCGAAGTTCGGGAGGTCGCCGCGGCCCCAGGGCCCGCGGCCGTGCATGTGCCCCATGTTCTCCACCACCTTCTGAGAGCTCTCTCTGACCTCTCGCGATACGACAACGATATATCGAAGACGTACGGTTCGGCCAGATGGTTCCCCGATTCCGGAATCCCGCGGGGTCGAGGCATGCGGACAAACCGGGCATCGGCTCCGAATGCGGCCAACGCCGTCTGATCGCGGGCGTCCCTGGGTACCACCGTGGACGAGGGGGACGATGGGCACACAGGAAGCTGTGGCCGCGCAGGACGCGGTCTTCACCCCTGGCGCCACGGGAACCAGGCTCCGCGCCAGGAACGAGCTGCTGCTCGGCCTGGCGCTGTTCGCGCTCTACGCGCTGGTCGCGATGCTGCCCGAGCAGGCCAGGATGGCGGCGGCGCGCGAGCACGGGGAGTCGCTCTACGCGCTGGAACGGGCCCTGCACATCGACGTGGAGCGCGCCCTCAACGGCTGGCTGGCCCACCAGCCCGTCCTGCGGGTCCTGGCCAACTACGAGTACGCCATCACCTACGTCGGCAGCGCGCTCGCCCTGCTCGTCTGGCTGTTCCTGCGCCACCCCGAGCGGTACCGCACGGCCCGCAACGCGTTCGTCATGCTCAACCTCGCCGGCCTGGCGTGCTTCGCGCTGTATCCCGTCATGCCGCCCAGGCTGATGCCGCCCGGCCTCGGCTTCGTCGACACCGTCGCCACCGGCCGCACCTGGGGGTCGTGGGGCTCACCGCTGGTGAAGCACGCCGACGAGTTCGCCGCCGTCCCGTCCCTGCACATGGCCTGGACGCTGTGGGTCGGCGTCGAGCTCGCGCGCGTGAAGGCCAAGCGCTGGGTGCAGGGGCTCAACACCGTGCACATCCTGGTCACCCTCTACGTCATCCTGGCGACCGCGAACCACTACCTGCTGGACGCCCTCGCCGCCTTGCCGTTCGTCGTCGTGCCGGTCTGGCTCGCCGAGCGCCTCGCGGGGCCGCCCGTGCCGCGCGTCCAGGGGCCGGACGCGTTCTTCCTCGCGGTGGAGACGCCCGAGGCCCCGCAGCATCCCGGCGGTGTCATCATGCTCGACACCTCGCGAGGGGACGTCGGCCGCGCCGACCTCGTCCGGGTGGTCGAGGAGCGCCTCGACGGGCTGCCCCGCTTCCGGCAGCGGCTCGTCCGCCGGGGCCGCTGGCGCCGCCCCGTCTGGCGCGACCTGGACCGGATCGACTGGGAGTGGCACGTCGTCGAGAAGCACGTCGACGGGATGGCCGGCCTGCGCTCCGAGGTGGCCCGGCTCCAGTCCGCGGCGCTGCCGCTGGACCGGCCGCCCTGGCGGATGGTCGTGCTGAAGGGCGCCGAGCCCGGCCGTACCGCGGTCGTCTACCTGATGCACCACGTGGTCGCCGACGGCGTCGGCATCGTGGCGCAGGCCGTCTACCTGATGGAGCCGCCGCCCGAGCCGGTCGCCGCGCCGCCCCGGGCCCCGCTGCGCAAGGCCGTCGCCACCGTGGTCGGGCTCGGCCAGCTGGCCACCGCCGTCGGCAGGCCCGAGAAGCTGCCCGCCGCAGGGACGTGCGAGCGCCGCTTCGGCACCATGGTCCTCCCGCTCGGCACGGTGCGGGACGTGGCCCGCCGCCACGGCGCCCGCGTCACCGACGTCGTGCTGTGCGCGGTCGCGGGCGCCCTGAACCGGAGCGTCAGCGAGGAGGACGGCCGGCCCGGCACGTGCCGCGTCGCGGTCCCGCTGATGATGCGGCCGCCGGGCAGCGCGATGGTGGGCAACCACACCACCGCCGTGATGGTGGACCTGCCGATCGGGAAGATGGCCGAGACCGACCGGCTCGCCCTGATCGCCAAGCGTGGCCGGGTGCTGCGGTCCGGGACGCGGGCGCAGGCGGCGTGGTTCGTGATGCGGCAGGCCGGACGGCTGATGCCGCCCCCGCTGCACGCCCGCTTCGCGCGCATGTCCTACAGCGGGCGGTTCCTCCAGGGCACCGTGTCCAGCCTTCCTGGGCCCGACCGGCTGCTGCGGCTGTGCGGCGCCCCGCTCACCGCCGTCTACCCGATCGTCCCGCTCGCCCCCGGCACGCCCCTGGCGATCGCCGGGCTCGGCGTCCACCGCGACCTGTGCTTCGGCCTCTCCGTCGACCCCGGCCTGGCGGACGACGCCGACGCGCTGATGAACGCCGTCCGCGACGTCTTCGAGGAACTGCGGAAAGAACCGGAGTGACCCGGGGCCCTGTGCTCAGATACTCCGTGCTCAGATGCTCCGCATGGCGCGCAGCGACTCCTTGAGCGAGCCCATGGTCGCGAACACGGCGGTGGGCTCGTAGCCGCAGTGCGCCATGCAGTTCGCGCAGCGCTCGTCGCGTCCCCGCCCGTAGGCGTCCCAGTCGGTGGTGTCGAGGAGCTCCTGGTAGGTCGCGGTGTAGCCGTCGTCCATCAGGTAGCAGGGCCGCTGCCAGCCCTTCAGCGAGTACGACGGGATGGCCCACGCCGTGCACGGGAAGTCGACCTTCCCCTCCAGGAAGTCCAGGAACAGCGGCGAGTGGTTGAACCGCCACCGCTCGCGGCGCCCGTCCGCGAAGGTCTTGCGGAACAGGGCGCGGGTCTCCTGCACGCCGAGGAAGTGGTCCTGGTCGGGCGCCTTCTCGTAGGCGTACGCGGGCGAGATCATCATCTGGTCGACGCGGAGCTCGTCGTTCAGGTAGTCGAGCACCTCGATGACGGTCTGCGGGGTGTCGGTGTTGAACACGGTCGTGTTCGTCGTGACCCGGAACCCCCGCTCCCGGCACATCCTGATCGCCTCCACGGCCTGGTCGAACACGCCCTCCTTGCAGACGGACGCGTCGTGCCGCTCGCGGAGCCCGTCGACGTGCACCGCCCAGGCGAAGTAGCGCGACGGCCTGAACTGGTCGATCTTCTTCGGGATCAGCGCCGCGTTCGTGCACAGGAACACGTACCGCTTCATCCGCACCAGCTCGGCGACCAGCTCCCCGATCCGCGGATGCATCAGCGGCTCGCCGCCCGCGATCGACACCATCGGCGCGCCGCACTCGCGGACCGCCGCGACCGCCTGCTCGACCGGCATCCGCTGCTTGAGCACGTCCGCCGGATGCTGGATCTTCCCGCAGCCCGCGCACGCCAGGTTGCACGCGAACAGCGGCTCCAGCTCCATGATCAAGGGGTATCTCGTCCGCCCCGCCAGCTTGTTGCGCAGGACGTAGCCCCCGACGCGCAGGCTCTGGCGCAGTGGCATCGCCATTTAGGACGTCTCCTTCAGGTACCGGCCGAGCGCCGAGAGCGGGAACACGAGCCGGTACAGGTGGTAGTTGATGTAGAAGTCGCCGGGGAACCCGGTGCCGGTGAAGTGGTCCTCGTCCCAGGTGCCGTCCGGGCGCTGGTGCTCGACGAGCCAGCGGACCCCGCGCTCGACGGCCGGTCCGCGCTCGCCGGCGGCCAGCAGGGCGAGCAGCGCCCACGCGGTCTGCGACGGCGTGGACGCGCCGTGCCCGATCCAGGTCCGGTCCCGGTAGGAGCGAAGGTCCTCGCCCCAGCCGCCGTCGTCGCGCTGGTGGCGCTCCAGCCAGGCGACCGCGTCGCGGATCGCGGGCCTGCCCGGCCGGACGCCCGCCGCGATGAGGGCGGGCACGACGCTGCCAGTCCCGTACACGTGGTTGGCGCCCCAGCGGCCGAACCAGGACCCGTCCGGCTCCTGCGCCTTCAGCAGCCACACGACGGCCCGCTTGACCACCTGCGAGTCGGCCATGCCGCGGTGCGCCATCGCCTCCACCACGTGCGCGGTGACGTCGGCGGACGGCGGGTCGATGACCTCGCCGAAGTCGCAGAACGGCAGCCGGCGGCACAGGGCGCGGGTGTTGTCGGCGTCGAACGCGGCGAATCCGCCGTCCCTGGAGGCCATTCCCGCCATCCAGCGCACGCCGCGCTCGATCGCCGGCTCGGCCATCGGGTGCCGGGCGCGGCCGAGCGCGAGGACCACCTCGGCGGTGTCGTCGGTGTCGGGGTAGCAGTCGTTGTCGAACTCGAACGACCAGCCGCCCGGGGGCAGGTCGGGGCGCCGCACCGACCAGTCGCCGGGGCCCCTCACCTCCTCGCCGATCAGCCATTCGGCGGCCCGCTCCAGGGCGGGGTGCCCGGCGGGCA
The DNA here is from genome assembly GCF_040649435.1 of Actinomadura sp. NPDC048955. Lineage (NCBI taxonomy): Bacteria > Bacillati > Actinomycetota > Actinomycetes > Streptosporangiales > Thermomonosporaceae > Actinomadura > Actinomadura sp. NPDC048955. Next base: position 83,579 of record NZ_JBEZJI010000017.1, on the reverse strand, counting down.
GGCCCGCGTCGGCCAGGGCGTTCATCGCGAGGGCGGTGTCCCAGACGGGGGACTGGCACGCCTCCAGGCGCCGCCCCCGGTCGTCGCGGATCGTGAACCGCTCCAGCCCGTCCAGGCCGCGCCGGACGATCGGGTGGTCGAGGCCGTAGCCGAGCAGGTGCAGCGCGAGCAGCGAGTACACCCAGGGCGGCTGGATCCCGCCCCAGGACCCGTCCCGCTCCTGCCGCGCGATGATCCAGTCGGCGGCGCGGCGCAGCGCGGCCCGGCGCACGCCCCTCGCCGGGTGCCGCTCGTACACGTGCAGGGCCGCGTCGAGCGCCCCGAACGCCGCGTCCCACCCGGAGAAGCCCCGCCTGCGGGCCGGGGGGACGTCGTAGCCCGGGTACAGCTCGTCCAGCGTGAACGGCAGCGGCCGGACGGGGCGCAGCGCGGCCACCACGGTCAGCGGGACGACCGTCTGCCGCGCCCAGCACGCGAAGTCGTAGACGTTCAGCGGGAACCAGCGCGGCAGGAACATCATCTCCGGCGGCAGCACCGGTAGCCTCTCCCACGGCCAGCGGCCGAACATCGCGAGCCAGAACCGCGTGAAGACGCGGGTCGCCGGGATGCCGCCGCCGCCGCGGACGAAGGCCGCGGCGCGGATCATGTGGTCCGCGCCGGGCGGGTCGCCCGCGAGCCGCAGCGCGACGTAGGCCTCGGCGGTGGTGGACAGGTCCGGCGGGCCGTCGTGGAAGTTCGCCCAGGTCCCGTCGGCGGCCTGCTGCGACCTGATCCAGCGGGCGGCCTCGGCGGTGTCGGCGTCGTCGCGGATGCCGAGGAACTCGCGCAGCAGCAGGTCCTCGGCGTCCATCGTCACGTTGGTCTGCAGCTCGCCCTTCCACCAGCCTTCGGGCGACTGGAGCAGGAGCAGATGGTCGCGGGCGGCCGCCAGCGCCTCGGCGGCCGTCCTGATCCGGGCCGTCCCGCCGGCGGCGGGCGGTGCCGGGGCGGGCGTCGTCCCGGTGGTGGTGGGCTCTGTCGTCGTCATCAGTGGTCCCGGCAGGTGACGAAGTCGGCGATGTGCAGGAACTCGGCGCGGACGGGCTCGGGCAGCCGCGCGGTGAGCAGGTGCTCGGCGGCGCGCTGGATGCGGCTCTCGGCCTCCATCTCGGCCCAGGCGCGGCCGCCCGCCGCCTCCACCAGCCCGGCGGCCTCGGCCAGTTCCTCCGCGGCCGCCTCGTCCTCGGCCGGCAGGGGCCGCGCGTACAGCTCGGCCAGCCGCGAGGCCTCCGGCGTCCCCGCGTTCAGCGCGGCGACGACCGGCAGCGACATCTTGCGGGACCGCAGGTCCGACAGCGCGGGCTTGCCGGTGGTCGCCGGGTCGCCCCAGATGCCGAGCAGGTCGTCCACGAGCTGGAACGCGATGCCGAGATCCTCGCCGAACGCCTCCAGGGCGGCGCACAGCCGCTCCGGCGCGCCGTCCAGGACGGCCCCGATCGCGCACGAGCACGCGAGCAGCGCGGCGGTCTTGCCGGACGCCATCGTGAGGCACTCGTCCACGCCGATCTGCCTGCGCGTCTCGAAGTCCATGTCGAGGGACTGGCCGGCGACGAGGCGGCGGACGGCGGCCGCCAGGGCGCGGGCCGCCCGCGCCGAGCCCTGGCCCGGCGCCTCCAGCAGGACCTCGCCGGCGAGGGCGAGGAGGGCGTCGCCCGCCAGGATCGCGGACGCGTCGCCGAACACGGTCCACGCCGCCGGGCGGTGCCTGCGCGTCCGGTCGCGGTCCATGATGTCGTCGTGCAGGAGCGAGAACGCGTGGGCCAGCTCGACGGCGACGGCGCCCGGCAGCCCGCTCTCCGGGGGAGCCAGGGCGGCCCGCGCGGACAGCAGCGCCAGCGCCGGGCGTAGCGCCTTGCCAGCGGGGGCCCTGCGCGGGTGGCCCTCCTCGTCGGTCCAGCCGAGGTGGTAGGCCGCGACCCGGTAGGTGCGCGGGTCGAGCCGCCCGACCGCGGCGCGCAGCGCGCCGTCGACCAGCTCACGGACATCGGTCAGCGAAACGGGCACGGCCGTCATCGGTCCTTCACCTTCTCCAGGTGGCGGCGGACCAGGCGGGCGGCGGTGAGACCACTGCGCACTGCTCCCTCCATGGTGTCGGGCCAGCCCGTGTCGGTCCACGCGCCGGCCAGGTACAGGCCCGGCGCGCGCGTCGCCGCGCCGGGGCGGGCCGCCCCGCTGCCGGGGCGCTGCCGGAACGTCGCGCGCCGCTCCCGCGTCACGAACACCTCCCGGACCTGCGCGCCCCACGCCGCGGGCAGCAGCCGCCGCAGCTCGGGGACGAACCGCGAGCGCAGCTCGGCGGTCGGCATGTCGATCCACGGGTCGGCGGCCGACAGCGACACCGCGAGGTACTGGCCCTCGCGCAGTCCGCTCACCGCCGTCCGGTCGAACACCCACTGGACGGGCGAGCCGACCGCGGCGGCGAACGGCGCGTCCATGACCCTGCGGTCGTAGACGACGTGGACGTTCACGATCGGGCTGGCGTCCAGCTCGGGCCAGCGCAGCGGGTCCGGCAGCGCCTCGGCGGGCAGCAGCCGCGCCGCCGCCTCGTGCGGCACCGCGATGACGACCGCGTCGGCGGCGATCGGCATCCCGTCCACGACCACCTTCGGGTCGGCGGTGACGGCCTCCACCCTCGCCTTCAGCCGGACGGTCCCGCCCATCTCCGCGATGCGCCGCAGCGCCGGGCCGCCGTGCAGCTCCTCCAGCGGGACGAGCGGCAGCCCGATGTCGGCCGCGTCGGCGCGCCCGAACAGGGCCCGCCGGCACACCATCGCCGACAGGCCGAGCGCGGCGTCGTCCACCTCGGCGTTCAGCGCGGACGTGAGGAACAGGCCCCACAGCGCCTCCCGCGCCCACGGCCGCTGGCCGCGCTGCGCGAGCCAGGCCCCGGCGGAGACCTGGTCGAGCACGGGGTCGCCGGGGTCGAGGCGCGCCAGCCCCAGCGCGGCACGCGCGGCCCTCACCCGGTCGGCGGCCGACAGCGGCGCGTACCGCGCCAGCGCGGGCAGCAGGTGCAGCGGGCTCGGCAGGCCCGACCTGCGCAGCCGCGCCGGCCGCGCGCCCGCCCGCAGGACGGGGACGTCGAACCGGTCCTGCACGTCGACGAGGTGGTCGGCGCGCAGCCGGTGCAGCAGCCCCTGGTACGCCGTGCAGCACCGCAGGAAGACGTGCTGGCCGTTGTCGACGCTCAGCTCGCCCCGCCCGAACGAGTGCGTGGCGCCGCCCAGCCACGGCCGCGACTCCAGCAGCGTGACCGGAACGCCCGACTCCTGGAGCGCGATCGCCGCGCTGATGCCCGCGAGCCCCCCGCCCACGACGACGACGCTCACCGCTCCACCCCCGACAGCGCGCGCGCCGCCACCACGGCCTTCTGCCAGGTCGGCAGCGACACCCGCGCGTCCAGCGCGATCTGCGGGCGCGCGGCGATGTTCTCCAGCAGCCGACGGTAGATGCCGGCCATGGCCGCGGTGCACGCCGCGCTGCGCCGGTCCAGCAGCGGCAGCAGCCGCAGCCCCTCGGCGTACCAGGCCCGCGCCCGCTCCGCCTGGAAGCCGACCAGCTCGTTCAGCCGCCACGGCGGGTCGATGAACGCGCCCGACTCGTCCAGCTTCAGCGTGCAGCCGAACCGCGCCAGGTCCTCGGCCGGGATGTAGGTCCGCCCGGCCAGCCGGTCCTCGCGCAGGTCGCGCAGGATGTTGGTGAGCTGCAGCGCGACGCCGAGCGAGTCGGCGAGGCCCTCGGCGCGCTGCCGGCCGTCCGACCCGAACACCCCGAGCGACAGCCGGCCGACCGAGCCCGCGACCCGCTGGCAGTAGCGCAGCAGGTCGTCGAAGGTCTCGTAGTCGGCGCCGCGCACGTCGTCCTCGCAGCCGTCGATCAGCTCCTCGAACGCCTCCAGGGGGATCGGGAACCGGCCCGCCGCGTCCGCCAGCGCGGTCAGCACCGGATGCCCCTCCAGCGCCCGGACGTCCACCTTCCGCCGCAGCACCTCCTGCACGGTCGTCAGCCGCTGCCGCGACCGGTCCAGCAGGTCGAGCCGCACGCACGCCGGCTCCGGGCCGTCGCCGATGTCGTCGATGCCGCGCGCGAACGCGTAGACCGCGCTCATCGCCCGCCGCTTCGGGGCCGGCATCAGCCGGATCCCGTAGGAGAAGTTGCGGGCCTCCTCGCGCACCACCCGCTCGCAGTGCCGGTACGCCTCGACCACCCGCTCGGACCCCTCGCACGTCTCCGAGACCGTCATCGCCCCCTCCTTCCAAGGGCGCGCGCCCACCCGGCCGGCAGCGTGGCCCGCCGTGGACGCAGCGCATGAGCGAGCACGTCGTACCGCCCGCGTTCCAGAGCCGACAGCGCGGCGCGCCCGCCCGCCACGTAGCCCGCCACCGCGACGCGCCCCCATCCCGTCAGGTCCCCCAGCAGCGGCGCGGCGCCCCCGTCGAGCAGGTCGCGGGCGCGGCCGGCCTGCAGCGCCAGGACGCCGCGCAGCCGGGTCGGCGTCACCGGCCGCGCGAGGTCGTCCTCGGCGCAGCCGAACCGCCGCAGGTCCTCGCCGGGCAGGTAGATCCGGCCCGCGCGGTAGTCCTGCCCGGCGTCCTGGCAGTGCTCGACGATCTGCAGCGCCGTGCAGACGTCGTCGGACGCGGCCGCGAGGCGCGGCGTGTGCGCGCGGAACAGGCGCAGCACGATCCGCCCCACCGGCGCGGCGGACAGCGCGCAGTACCCCTGCAGGTCGGCGAACGTCTCGTACCGGTGGACGGTCTGGTCCTGCCGGTTCGCCTGCACGAGGTCGCGGAACGGCTCCTCGGGGATCCGGTGCGCGTGCACCGTCTCCGCCAGCCTCCGCAGCTGCGGCAGGGCGGGCGTCCGCCCGGCGAACACGCGGTCCAGGTCGTCGTCCACGAGGCCGAGCAGCTTGGGCCGCTGCTCCGGCGGGGCCTCGTCGCCGATGTCGTCGACGAGCCGCGCGAAGCCGTAGACGGCCCGCAGGGCGGCGCGGTGCCGGGCGGGCAGGACCCGCGCCGCCACCGGGAAGTTCTCCCGGGCGGCGAGCCGGTCCAGCGCGCGCTCGTGCTCCGCGGCGCTCCAGGGCGGTTCAATGATCACCTAGAGGAGATCGACCGGTCCGGCACGAGAGAAACTCTGGCCAAGGTATGGACTTATTTAAACGGGCCGTGTCCGGGGCTGAACCGTTCCAGGGGCCACGGCGTCGCGCGGGCCGCTCGGTAGCCTCGGGGCATGCCGACCCATGAGCGCGAGATCACCGAGCCCGTCGACCTGTGCACGCCGGACGGGCGGCTCGATCCGCGGGCGGTCGGCTGGACGCGGCGCCCGCTGCACCGCGCGAACCTGCGCGGCTGGGGACGGGCCAAGCGCTGGGAGTACTGGGGCGTCGTCACGCCCCGGCACATCGTCGGGCTGGTCGCCTCGTCGCTCGACTACGCGGCGGTCCACGGCGTGTACGTGCTGGACCGCGAGACGGGGGAGGAGATCTCCCGGGACGGCGTGGTCCCGTTCGCGCGCGGGGCGGTGTTCCCCGACCGCAGCGGATCGGGGGAGGCGTCGGTGCGCGGGGCGGGGTTCGCGGTCGGCGTCCGGCAGGGGCCGTCCGGCTCGCGGGTGCGGGCGCTGGTCCCCGGGCTGGTCGACCTGGACGTCCAGGTCGCGCTGCCGGAGGGCCACGAGTCCCTCGGGGTGGTCGTCCCCTGGAGCGCCAGGCGCTTCCAGTACACGGTCAAGGACGTCGGGCGCCCCGTGCACGGGCGGCTGCGGCTTCCGTCCGGCGACCACGAGATCGGGGAGGGCTCCTTCGCCGTCCTCGACCACGGGCGCGGCAAGTGGCCGTACCGGATGACGTGGAACTGGGCGGCGGCGAGCGGCCCCGGGCTGGCCCTGCAACTCGGCGGCAGGTGGACCGACGGCACCGGCATGACCGAGAACGCGCTGTTCGTCGGCGGCCGGCTGCACAAGATCGGCGATGAGCTGGACTGGACCTACGACCGGTCCGACTGGCTGCGCCCCTGGACGATCCGCGGTCCGCGCGTCGAGGTCGGGTTCCGGCCGTTCCATGAGAAGGTCGCCCGGACGGAGCTCGGTGTCGTCGGCACCGAGACCCACCAGTGCTTCGGCCATTTCAGCGGCCGCGCGCAAGCCGACGACGGCACCTGGCACGACGTCGACGGCCTGACCGGCTGGGCCGAGGAGGCCCGCCAGCGCTGGTGAGCCGCGCCGCGACCGCTGACGCGAGCGCGCCCGGATTCCTCCGGATCATGTCGTAGACGAACACGTTGGCCGCTTGCGTCCTTTTCGAGATCAAGTCCTGATGTGATGCGAAGAGATCGGGGGGTGCCAGAGCGTCGCGCCGAAAGGGGACCCTGTGAGGCTCACCGCCATCTCGCTGCTCGCGTCCGTTCTCGTCTTAGGAGGGGCGGCTCCGGCCGCGGCCCAGCACCGGGCACCGGATTCGTCCGCCGTCGTCCGCACCGACCTGGGGGTGGTGCGAGGCCAGGTGCGGCAAGGCCACCGGCTGTTCCAGGGCATCCCGTTCGCCGCACCGCCGACCGGGGGCCTGCGCTTCAGGCCGCCGCAGCCGGCGCGGCCCTGGCAGGGCGTCCGCGACGCCACCTTCCCGCGCGGCCAGTGCGCGCAGCTCCCCGCCCCCTACGGCGGAGAGACGAGCTACGAGGAAGACTGCCTCTACCTGAACGTCACCACACCGGCCCGCGCGCAACGCCGGCACGGCCTGCCCGTCATGGTGTGGGTGCACGGCGGCGGCAACACGACCGGCACCGCGAGCATCTACAACGCCGCCAAGCTGGCCGAGGACGGCGGCGTCGTGGTCGTCACGGTCAACTACCGCCTCGGCGCGCTCGGCTGGCTCGCGCATCCGGGCCTGGAGACCGGCGCAGACCGGCGCTACCAGGCGGGCAACTACGGCCTGCTCGACCAGCAGGCGGCCCTGCGATGGGTCCGGCGCAACGCTGAGGCCTTCGGCGGCAACCCCGGAAACGTCACGCTGTTCGGCGAGTCCGCGGGATCCTGGGACTCCTGCGCGAACCTCGTCTCGCCCACCGCCGCGGGGCTGTTCCACAAGGTCATCGCGCAGAGTTACTCCTGCACCGCGCCCGCCCGTACGGAGGCCTCGGCAGAGGCCGAAGGGGTGACGATCGCCCAGGCCCTGGGGTGCGACAAGGGTTCGGCCTCGGCGAACGCCGCGTGCCTGCGCGCGGTGCCCGTCAAGACGCTGCTGGAGACCTTCGAGGCCAAGGCCACGGACGCGGGCCCTGTGGCGGGCGGCGACCACGTCCTGCCGCTCCAGCCCAAGCGGGCGATCGAACAGGGCCGCTTCAACCATGTGCCGGTGATGCACGGCAACACGCTGGACGAGATGCGCCTGTTCGTCTCCCTCTCCTATCCGAACCCCATCACCGCCGCTGAGTACGAGGACATCGTCCGCTCCGCCTACGGCGCCGACGCCGGCAAGGTGCTGGCCCGCTACCCGGCGGCGGCCTACCCGGATCCCAGGATCGCGTTGGCGACGCTCCAGACGGATTCCAACGAGGTGCTGTCGGCCTGCGTCCACCAGGACGCGTTCCGCCTGCTCAAGCGCGCGGGCGTCCCGGTGTACGCGTACCAGTTCGCCGACCGCGCCGCTCCGCCGCTGCTCGACGTCCCCGGATTCGAGGAGGGCGCCGAGCACGCCAGCGAGCTGACGTTCCTGTTCCCGGGCCTGATCGGCACCCTGACCCCGGCGCAGCAGCGGCTCTCCGACGCCATGGTGGGCTACTGGACGTCCTTCGCGCGCAGCGGCAGGCCCCAGGCGGCGCAGGCACCGCAGTGGCCGCGTTACCGCTCGTCGGACGACGTCCTGTCCCTGGCCCCCGGCGCCGTCCATCGCACCGACACCGCCACGGCCGCAAACTGCTCGTTCTGGAACTCCCTCTGATCCCGGCACGCCGGAGGCCCCGCCGTCCGCCCGGTGCGCGACGGCGGGGCGGCATGTCGGAAGATGACCAAGCGGCGACCCCGCTCTCGGCAGGAATCCATGATCCGCAACGGGTGCCATTGGACCTCTTGCGCGGGCCGGATCCCGGGCGCATCGTGGACCCATCGCGCCGAAGATCGTTTCGGGCGCGCCCCCCAGCAGGGAGGAGAACGCAGATGCGCCTTCGCAGGGCAGCCGTCGGCGTCGGGATCGCCGCCGCGGCCGTCTGCGGTATGAGCGTGCCCGCCCATGCCGCCGACTGGAAGGCCTACGCCCGCTACACCTCGAAGTCCAAATGCATCGACGCCGGGCAGCAGTACGTGCGCGAGGGCTTCAACGCCTACAAGTGCACGAGCGACCTCGGCTACCCGCCGTGGATCCTCTGGCTCAAGTAGGGAACGCACCGCGAGGACGGGTGCGGCCGCAGAACGTTTCTGCGGCCGCACCCGTTCTGCCGTCCGGCGCCGGGTGCAAGTAGCTTGATGTCGAGATAAATTAGAGATAGCTTGACGTCAAGAGAAAAGCGGTGGAAGTTAGGCGGCCCTGATTCCCGGTCAGGAGTCCGACTAAGGCAGGATCAAGGGAGACGAAGCTCCCGTCCCGCCGCGCGCCGTCCCGCGTCGGCCTCGGGGACGGGCCTTACTGAAGATCAACCCAGCGCCGCGCGCTCATGTCCCGGACCGGACGCGCGGTGGCGACGGAGGAGGAGTCCGTGTCCGCGAACAGCTTCGGCAGTCTCGACAAGCTGCAGGTCGGCGACAGGTCGTACGACATCTACCGGCTGGACGCCGTCGAGGGCTCGGCCCGTCTCCCGTACAGCCTCAAGGTGCTGCTGGAGAACCTGCTGCGCACCGAGGACGGTGCGAACGTCACCGCCGACCACATCCGCGCGCTCGCGCAGTGGGACGCGAAGGCCAAGCCGAGCAAGGAGATCCAGTTCACCCCCGCGCGGGTGATCATGCAGGACTTCACCGGCGTGCCCTGCGTGGTGGACCTGGCCACGATGCGCGAGGCGGTGCGCGACCTCGGCGGCGACCCGACCAGGATCAACCCGCTGGCGCCGGCCGAGATGGTGATCGACCACTCGGTGATCGTCGACTACTTCGGCTCGCCGGACGCCTTCGAGCGCAACGTGCAGCGCGAGTACGAGCGCAACAAGGAGCGCTACCAGTTCCTGCGCTGGGGGCAGACGGCCTTCGACGAGTTCAAGGTCGTCCCGCCCGGCACCGGCATCGTCCACCAGGTGAACATCGAGCACCTGGCCCGCGTGGTGTTCGACCGCGGCGGCGTCGCCTACCCCGACACCTGCGTCGGCACCGACTCGCACACGACGATGGAGAACGGCATCGGCGTGCTCGGCTGGGGCGTCGGCGGCATCGAGGCGGAGGCCGCGATGCTCGGCCAGCCGATCTCGATGCTCATCCCGCGCGTCGTCGGCTTCAAGCTGACCGGCGAGCTGCCCGCCGGGACGACCGCGACCGACCTCGTGCTCACCATCACCGAGATGCTGCGCGAGCACGGCGTCGTCGGCAAGTTCGTGGAGTTCTACGGCGAGGGCGTGCACGCGCTGCCGCTGGCCAACCGCGCCACGATCGGCAACATGAGCCCCGAGTTCGGCTCCACCTGCGCGATCTTCCCGATCGACGACGAGACGCTGAAGTACCTGCGGCTCACCGGCCGCGGCGAGGAGCAGATCGCGCTCGTCGAGGCCTACGCCAAGGCGCAGGGCCTCTGGCTCGACCCGTCGGTGGAGCCGGAGTTCTCCGAGTACATGGAACTCGACCTCGCGACGGTCGTCCCGTCCCTGGCCGGCCCGAAGCGCCCGCAGGACCGCATCTCCCTGGCCGAGGCCAAGCAGACCTGGCGGCGGGACGTGCAGAACTACGTCGAGAGCATCCAGGGCGCCGCCGACGAGGCCTCCAGCGAGTCGTTCCCGGCCTCCGACTCCCCGGCGATCAGCGGCGACTCGGCCGGCGACAAGCCGCGCCCGCACGGCACCGACGGGTCCGGGCGCCCGCACGACGTGGTCCCGGTCACCCTGGAGGACGGGACGTCCTTCGAGCTCGACCACGGGCACGTCGCCGTCGCGGCCATCACCTCCTGCACCAACACCTCCAACCCGTACGTGATGATCGCCGCGGCGCTGCTGGCGAAGAACGCGGTGGACAGGGGCCTGACCCGCAAGCCGTGGGTGAAGACCTCCCTCGCGCCCGGGTCCCAGGTCGTCACCGACTACCTGGAGCGCGCCGGCCTCACCCCGTACCTCGACAAGATCGGCTTCAATCTCGTCGGGTACGGCTGCACCACCTGCATCGGCAACACCGGCCCGCTCCAGCCGGAGATCTCCAAGGCGGTCAACGACAACGACCTCGCGGTCACCGCGGTGCTGTCGGGCAACCGCAACTTCGAGGGCCGCATCAGCCCCGACGTGAAGATGAACTACCTGGCCTCGCCGCCGCTGGTCATCGCCTACGCGCTCGCCGGGACGATGGACATCGACATCCTCAACGACCCGATCGCCGAGGGCGACGACGGCCCGGTCCGGCTGGCCGACATCTGGCCCGCGCCGGAGGAGGTCGCCGCGATCGTCGAGTCGTCCATCGGGCAGGAGATGTTCACCGAGAGCTACGCCGACGTCTTCAAGGGCGACGACCGCTGGCGGGGACTCGACATCCCGACCGGCGACCTGTTCGAGTGGGACACCGCGTCCACCTACGTCCGCAAGGCGCCGTACTTCGACGGCATGGGCGCCGAGCCGGAGCCGGTCGCCGACATCCACGGCGCCCGCGTCCTGGCCAAGCTCGGCGACTCGGTCACCACCGACCACATCTCCCCGGCCGGGTCCATCAAGGCCGGCACGCCCGCCGCGCAGTACCTGGAGGACAACGGCGTCGCGGTCAAGGACTTCAACTCCTACGGCTCGCGTCGCGGCAACCACGAGGTCATGATCCGCGGGACGTTCGCCAACATCCGGCTGCGCAACCAGCTCCTGGACGGCGTCGAGGGCGGCTACACCCGCGACTTCACCCAGCGGGACGCGCCGCAGGCGTTCATCTACGACGCCGCGCAGAACTACGCGGCGCAGGGCACCCCGCTCGTGGTCATCGCGGGCAAGGAGTACGGCTCCGGCTCGTCGCGCGACTGGGCGGCCAAGGGCACCGCGCTGCTCGGCGTCCGCGCCGTCATCGCCCAGTCCTACGAGCGCATCCACCGCTCGAACCTGATCGGCCTCGGCGTCCTGCCGCTGCAGTTCAAGGACGGGGAGTCGGCCGAGTCCCTCGGCCTCACCGGCACCGAGACGTTCGACATCACCGGCGTCACCGCGCTCAACGAGGGCGGGGTCCCGGAGGAGGTCACCGTCAAGGCCGACGGCAAGGAGTTCAAGGCCGTCGTCCGCATCGACACCCCTGGAGAGGCCGACTACTACCGCAACGGCGGCATCCTCCAGTACGTCCTGCGGAACCTGCTCCGCAAGTAACCGGCACGCCGAGACGGGCCGCCTCCCAACGCGGGGGGCGGCCCGTTTCCGTGCGGTCAGCGCTCGACGGCCAGCCGCACGCCGAAGCCGATGAACGCCAGCCCCGTGACCTGCTGGAGGCGGCGCTTCACGGCGGGACGGGTGAGGGCGCGGCGGGCGGCGCCGGCGGCGGCGACGATGACGGCCAGCCACAGCAGGCTCTCGGCGGCGTGGACGGCGGCGAAGAGCATGCTGGTCCAGAACACCGAGGCGCCGTCCGGGACGAACTGGGGCAGCAGGCTCATGTAGAAGACGCCGACCTTGGGGTTGAGCAGGTTCGTCGTCAGCCCGGCGCGGAAGGCGGCGCGCCCGATGGCCGGGGCCGGCGGACGCTCCTCGGAGGCGCCGGGTGCGCGGTGCCGCGCCGTCCAAAGGGCCCGGAGGCCGAGCCACAGCAGGTAGCAGGCGCCCGCGAGGCGCACCGCGTCGAACGCGAGACGGGACGCCGCCAGCATCGCGGTCAACCCGATCGCGCTCATCAGGGCCCAGCACAGCAGGCCGGTCACCACCCCCGACGACGACAGCAGGCCCGTGCGGCGCCCCCCGGCCACCGTGTTGCGCACGACGAGCATCGTGTCCACGCCGGGCGTGATGGTGAGGAGGGCGGCCATGGCGGCGAATGCGAGACATGCGGCTAGCACAGGGTAATGATCCCTGAGATTCGCGACACGGACAACGAGAGAGCTGGACACCACCATGCACAAGATCGGTGAACTGGACGTCTTCCCGTTCTGCCTGGGCGGCAACGTCTTCGGCTGGACCGCGGACAGGGAGCGCTCGTTCCGGATACTGGACGCCTACGCGGGGGCCGGCGGCAACTTCCTCGACACCGCCGACTCCTACTCGGCGTGGGTGGAGGGCAACCGCGGCGGCGAGTCCGAGTCGATCATCGGGGAGTGGGCGGAGTCGCGCGGCAACCGCGACGACCTCGTGATCGCCACCAAGGGCGGCCGCCACCCCGACCACCAGGGCCTCTCCGCGGCGACGATGAGGGCGGCCGTGGACGACTCGCTGCGGCGGCTGCGCACCGACCGCATCGACCTGTACTTCACCCACTTCGACGACCCCTCGGTGCCCGTCGAGGAGATCATGACGACGCTGGACGGGCTCGTCGCCGCCGGCAAGATCCGCCAGATCGGGGTGTCGAACATCGAGCTGGACCGCCTCCAGGCGTCCCTGGAGTTCGGCGAGCGCGAGGGAACGGCCCGCTACGCGGCCATCCAGCCCGAGTACAACCTCGTCTCCCGCGGCTCCTACGAGGGGCCGCGCCGCGACCTGGCCGAGAAGTACGGGCTGGCCGCCGTCCCCTACTACGGCCTCGCCTCCGGCTTCCTCACCGGGAAGTACCGTCCCGGCTCCACGGTGGACAGCGCGCGTGCCGGAGGCGCGGCGCGGCACCTGGAGACCGAGCGCGGGCGCGCCGTCCTGGCGGCGCTGGACATCGTCGCCGAGGAGCAGGACGTCCCGGTCGCGACCGTCGCGCTGGCCTGGCTCGCCGCCCAGCCGACCGTCGTCGCGCCCATCGCGAGCGCCCGCACCCTGGAGCAGCTCCCGCCGCTCGTGGAGTCCGCCCGCACGACCCTGACCGCCGCCCAGCTCGACCGCCTGGCCGAAGCGTCCGCCTGACCGGACGGTAGGCTCACTCGGCGTGCCGCCTGTCGAGTTCGTCCTGATCGGGGGCCTTGCCGCGCTGGTGGGCGCGATCGTGCAGGGCAGCGTCGGCCTCGGCGTCGGGCTGGTCGCGACGCCGATCGTGACGATGCTGTTCCCGTCCCTGATGCCGGGCGCGATCCTCGTCATCGCGCTCGCCCTGCCGTTCGCGACGCTCGCCCAGGAGGTGCGGCACGCCGACCTGCGCGGCCTCGGCTGGGCGTTCGCCGGCCGCCTAGCCGGCACGCCGGCCGGCGTGTGGCTGGTGGCCGCCGCCCCGGACCGCGTCCTCGGCGTCGTGATCGGCGTGGTCGTCCTCGCCGCGCTCGCCCTGACGACCTGGACCGCGGACCTGCCGCGCAACCGCCGCACGCTCGCCACCGCCGGCGTCATCTCCGGCACGACCGGCACCGCGTCCGGCATCGGCGGCCCGCCGATGGCGCTGCTCTACCAGCGTGAGAGCGGCCCCCGCGTCCGCGCGACCCTGGCGGTGTTCTTCATCGCCGGGGCCCTGCTGTCGCTCCTCACCCTCGCCGCCGCCGGACGCCTCCCGGCCCGGCAGGTCGTCGCGGGCGTGGAGCTGGTCCCGTTCGTGTTCGCCGGGTTCCTCGCCGCGGGCCCGCTCCGCCGCTACCTGGACGCGGGACGCCTGCGCGTCGCGCTCCTCGCCGTCGTCGGGACGTCCGCGGCGGTGCTCATCGTCCGTAACCTGTTCTGATGCGCCCCACCAAGGCCGACCTGGAGGCCGCCCGCGACCGTGTCGTCCCCGACATCCTCCCCGAGGGGCCCGGGACGCTCCGCGTCCTGTTCTGCGGCATCAACCCGGGCCTGTACTCGGCGGCGACCGGCCGCCACTTCGCCCGTCCCGGCAACCGCTTCTGGCCCGCGCTGCACCTGTCCGGCTTCACCGACCGGCGGCTGGACCCGTCAGAGCAGGACCTCCTGCCCGGGTACGGCCTCGGAATCACCAACCTGGCGCCGCGCACCACCGCCCGCGCCGACGAGCTGACCGACGCCGAACTCCGCGAGGGCGGGCGCCGCCTGGCCGCCCTGGTCGAACGTCACCGCCCCGCCTACCTGGCCGTCGCCGGCGTGACCGCCTACCGCACCGCCTTCGGCCGGCCCAAGACGCAGATCGGCCAGCAGGACGAGGACTTCGGCCCCGCGCGCCTCTGGGTCCTGCCCAACCCGAGCGGCCTCAACGCGAGCTGGCCCCTGGACCGCATCGCCACCGAGTTCGCCCGCCTCCGCAAAGCCGCCGAAGCCCTCAGAACTCCGTGAGCACCCGCGGGTCGAACCGAACGGTGATGGTGGTGTCCGCCTCCACCGTCGCGTCCAGCACGTTCCCGGCCTCCACCGCTTGGACTCGACGGTAGGTGGCGGCCGTGTCGTCCAGAGCGAAGATCTGGACGCTGGGACTGGGAGCGAACTCGGCGAGCCAGTACTGAGGAATGCCGAGGGTCGCGTACTCCTTGAGCTTGCGTACCCGGTCGGTGCGTTCGCTGCCGCTGCCAGGGGACACGACCTCGACGGCGAGCAGGACCTCGATGCCTGGAATCACCACGGGGTTGCGGTCGATGATCGAGGCACGGGCCACGCTCTTCGGCACCACGAACACGTCGGGCTTGCGGATGCCCGCCGACGTGCTGATCTCCCAATCGCCTCCCCCGGCGATGAAGACCGAGGCCTTCGCGTCCGTCGCCGCCTCTTCGAGGATGCTCTGCACTTGCCTGGCGGCCCAATTGTGAGGTGCGCTCGGGGACAACTCGATCAGCCACCCGTCTTCGAGTTCAAGGCCGCGGCCTTCATCCTCTCGGGCGTGCAGGTCCTCCGCCGTGTACGGGCCGAACCCGCCATGATCGTGCGCGACGCTCACGTTCTCGCTCCCGCTGGTGGCGTGCCGAATCCATGCAGGGACTACGTTACCCCGCCCGACTTCCACGACTTAGCGTAGTGATTTCTTTACGCTCAGTTGGCGTTGTTGAGGGCGGCGGTGGCGAACATCGTCTCGACCTCTTTGAGGAGGGTGGGGGTGGGCTGCCACAGGTCGGTGCGGCCCAGGGCGACGATGGGGCGGGGGAGGGCGCGGATGCCGGACAGGAGCCAGTGGTGGGAGGCGGAGTCGGCCCAGGGGCCGCAGTCGCAGGCGGCGCCGCGGACGGCGGCGGAGCAGACGTCGTCGAGTTCGGCGACCGCGATGACGGCGCCGATCGTCGCGAGCGGGTCGCGGGGGTCCCAGCCGGCCGCCTGGATCAGCGGGGAGTCGCACGCCTTCAGGTCGACGCGCATCGAGGCGTGGATGAGGAGCGGACCGCGGTAGGCGGTCGGGAAGCTCTGGTTCGACACGCTCTTGCCACCACGCGCGATCGCGAACGCCCAGGGCTGCTGAACACTCATCGCCTGCACGCGGTCACCTCCGTTGTCCGCCGGTCCGTCCGCCCCCGGGATCGCCGGGACGCCCGGCGGAGGCCGGGTGTCGCGCGACGATGCCCGAGAGGCTAGGCGCATCCCGCAGGAATTGCCAACGCACGAGGCGAAAGGGTCGTTGTCCGTCATGGGTTTTTTAAGCCCATGGGGTGCTTGATCACCCATGTGACGCCTGAGGCGGTGACGCGGTTGACGTACGCGTGGAAATCTCAGCCCTTCAACGCGCCCGCCATGAGGCCGCGCATGAAGAACCGTCCGAGGAGCAGGTAGACGAGGAGGGTCGGCAGGGACGCGAGGAGCGCCTCGGCCATCTGCTGGTTGTACTGGACGGCCACGGCCCCCGAACCGGCCGTGTTGTTCAGCATCACCGTGACCGGCCAGCTGTCGGGGGCGCCGAGGAACACCGCGAACAGGAAGTCGTTCCACATCGAGGTGAACTGCCAGATCAGCGTCACCGCGAACGCCGGCGCCGACACCGGCAGGACGACCGACCAGTAGGTGCGGAGCATCCCGGCGCCGTCGACGCGGGCCGCCTCGACCAGCTCGTCCGGGATCGTCACGTAGTAGTTACGGAAGATCAGCGTGCAGATCGGGATGCCGTACACGACGTGCGCGAGGACGAGGCCGCGGATCGTCCCCACCAGCTCCATGTCGGTGAGCAGGCCGGCCAGCGGGATCATCACCGCCTGGTACGGGATGAACATGCCGAACAGGAACAGCGTGAAGACCACGTCCGCGCCGGGGAACCGCCACTTGGACAGCACGTAGCCGTTCAGCGAGCCGAGCACCGCCGAGATCAGCGACCCCGAGACGGCGATCTTGACGCTGTTCTCCAGGCCGGGCCGCAGCGCGTCCCAGGCGGAGCTCCAGCCGGACATGCTCCACTGGCCCGGCAGGTTCCACGCGGTGCTCGGGTCAGCCTCGTCCAGCGGCTTGAAGCTCGTGACCACCAGCACGTACACGGGGATCAGGAAGAGCAGGACGAACGCCAGCAGGACGGCGAGCTTCACGGCCCGCCAGACCCCGGACGAACTCCCCGGCTCCGCCGTGGCGCCGCCGCGCCGCCCGCCCTTCAGCCGGCGCCGCGCCGGCGCCGGGGATGCCTCCACGCGCGTCATCGCGTCCGCTCCGAACGTACCGACCAGACCAGGTAGGGGATCACCAGCACGGCCACCGCGACCAGCAGGTAGGTGGCGATCGTGGCGCCGTTCGCCGGGTCGTGCCGGTCGAAGATCTCGACGTAGGCCGCCACGGCCGGCACGTAGGTGATGATCTGCTTGCCCGCGATCGCCATGATCAGGTCGAACACCTTCAGCGAGATGTGCCCGAGGATGATCAGCGCGGACAGCGTCACCGGGCGGAGCTGGGGGAACACCACGTACCGGTACACCTTCCACTCGGACGCGCCGTCCACCCGCGCCGCCTCCCGCAGCTCCCCGGGGACGCCGCGGAACCCGGCGAGGTACAGCGCCATGACGTACCCGGACATCTGCCAGATCGCGGGCAGCGCCATGGCCGCCATGCCCCAGTCCGGGTCCTGCCACCAGCTGTTCGCCAGCGCGCCGAGGTGCAGCTTGCCGAACAGCTGGTTGAGGCCGACCGCGCGCTCCGGCGGCGCCGGGTTCATCAGCCAGCGCCACACGACGCCGCTGGCGATGAACGACACCGCCATGGGGAACAGGTAGACGACGCGGAAGGACGCCTCGCCCCTGATGCCCTTGTCCATCAGGAACGCCAGGAACGCGCCGAGCACCAGGGCGCCGACGACGAACACCGCCGTGAACAGCAGCGCGTGCTTCACCGCGCCGGGCCAGCTGGGCTGGTCCCACAGGTCGACGAAGTTCCTGCCCTTGTCGAACCCGTACTCGGTGACCTCGTCGTGCTTGCCGCTCACCGCGACCCGCGTGTTCCAGAAGATGAGCCCGTAGACGAACAGGCCGATCGCGACGATGGACGGCGAGACCAGCAGCAGCCCGGGCAGCCACCTGCGGCTACGGGCCCATCTGGAACCTGGGGACGACCTCACTGGCCGCTGTTCTTGGCCGCGCTCACCAGCCCCTGCTGGAGCTTGGCGACGTCCTTGTTCTGCAGGAAGAGGCCCACCGCCGTGTCGATGTCGGTGTGCTGCTTCTTACTGGCGTTGACGCCGTGCCAGAACGAGCCCGCCAGCTTGACGCCGGGCTTGTTCCACTGCTCGAACGCGTACTGGAGGTAGTCCTTGTAGAGGCTCTTGTCGGCGTCCTTGCGGGCGGGGATGGAACCCTTCTTCGGGTTGAACAGGTCCTGCCCCTCCTTGCTGGACACCTCCTTCAGCCACGCGAGGGCGCCGCCGCGGTGGGGTGCGCCCTTGGGCAGCGTGAAGCTGTCCGACAGCCACATGTAGGTGCCGTCGGTGCCGGGGGAGGGCGCGTACTTGAAGTCGGTGTCGAGCTTCTTGCCGAGGCCGTTCGGCGCGCTGCCGACGAAGTACCCGTACGCCCAGTCGCCCATGATGTTGAACGCGGCCTTGCCGTCCACGACGGCCTTCGCGGCGCCCTGCCAGTCGGTGGACGCGGCCTCCAGCGTCGTGTACTTCATGATCTCGGCGTAGTCGGTCAGCGCCTTGGTGACGGCCGGGCTGCCCCAGTCGGCGCCCGGCTTCCACAGCGCGTTGTAGGCGTCGGTGCCGAGGTCGCCCAGCAGGACGTTCTCCAGCAGGTGGTCGGCCGTCCACTGCGCGCCCAGCGACAGCGGGACCTTCTTCGTCCTGTCCTTGACGGCCTTCAGCGCGGTGATGAAGTCGGCGATCGTCGCGGGCGGACCGGAGATCCCGGCGTCCTTGAGGATGCCCGGGTTGTACCAGAGCATGTTGGATCGGTGGATGTTCACCGGCACCGAGTAGATCTTCCCCTTGTAGCTGATCTGGTCGAGGAGCTGCTGGGGGTAGGCCGACTTCAGGTTGTTCTCGTCGTAGAACGAGTCCAGCGGTTCGATCTGCCCGGCCTTGATGTAGTCGAGCAGTTCGGCGCCCGCGTGGCCCTGGAAGGAGTCCGGCGGCTTGCGGTTCTGCAGCCGGCTCGCCAGGACGGCCTGGGCCTGGGTGCCGGACCCGCCCGCGATGGCCGCGTTGACGAACTTGGTGCCGGAGTTCTTCTTCTCGAAGTCGGCCTGCATCGCGGCGAGCCCGTCCGCCTCGCCCGGACCGGTCCACCAGGAGAAGACCTCGACCTGGGATGTGTCGTTGGAGCCCTTGTCGTCGCTGCCGCCGCAGGCCGACACGGCGAGCGCGGCCGTCATCGTCACGGCCGCGACCGCCGTCCAGCGGCGCCGGGGAGCACGTACTCGCATCGTCCGTCCCTTCGGTTACACCGAGAAACAAGCGTCTGCTTGGACGGACGGACGGTCAACACCGGGCGCCGAATAGTGATCTTTCGGTGATGCGCGCCACACGCCCACCGCCCGCGCCGCGGCGGGCGCGGACGGGGGCGCGGCGGCCGGCGGCTACCAGCCGAGGGCGGGCGGCAGGCCGGAGCGGCCCGCGTCGGGCCAGTCGAGCGGCGGGCCGAGCGGCTCCAGTTCGGCCAGCTGGAGCCGGTACCACGGCGAGGACTCGGGCTTACCGGTCAGCTCAAGGCAGCGGTCCCACGTCCACCACTCGGCCCGCTCGACCTCCTCGGGGTTCGGGTGGACGGCCGCGCCCGCGGGCACGACGGCGCGCACGACCGGGCAGCGCTCGTGCTCGACCGTCCCGTCCTCGGCCACGGCCCGGTAATGGAACCGGGGCAGGACCGGGGTGAGCGTTGCGTCCTGGATGTCCAGTTCGTCCCGCAACCGCCGGAGCACGGCGTCGCGGAGCTTCTCGCCGGGGCCCGGATGGCCGCAGCAGCTGCCCGTCCAGACGCCGGGGAAGGTCCGCTTGCCGAGGGCGCGCTGAGTGATCAGAACACGACCCTCCGTGTCCGTGACATAGCAGGAGAAGGCCAGGTGGTACGGCGTGTCTCTATGGTGGCTGGCGCTCTTCGGCGCGGTTCCGACGGCCTCGTCGTCCGCGTTGAGCAGCACAATCTCTTCGACGCCCATGCTCTTTTCCTACCCCATCCCTCCCACCGGGGTCAGTCTTTTCACACCCCCCGGGCGGGTGGTCTGCGGCGCGTCGCGGGCGAACCGGGATTAAACTCGGAACGGCCCGAGCCAGGGGAGACCGAATCCCCGACGGAGGAGTTGAAACGAGTGAGCTTGCTGGAGTCGATCACAGGTCCCGGCGACCTCAAACGACTGGACGCCGCTCAGCTGTCTCGGCTCGCGGAGGAGATCCGCGAGTTCCTCGTCCAGGCGGTCTCCAAGACCGGCGGGCACCTGGGGCCCAACCTGGGAGCCGTCGAGCTGACGATCGCGCTGCACCGCGTCTTCGACTCGCCGCACGACAAGATCCTCTTCGACACCGGCCACCAGGCCTACGTGCACAAGATGCTCACCGGCCGGCACGACTTCGAGCTGCTGCGCCAGCGCGGCGGCCTGTCGGGCTACCCGAGCCGCGCCGAGTCCGAGCACGACATCATCGAGAACTCGCACGCCTCGACCGCCCTGTCCTACGCCGACGGGTTCGCGAAGGCGTTCCAGCTGCGCGGCGAGGACGACCGCGCCGTCGTCGCGGTCGTCGGTGACGGCGCGCTGACCGGCGGCATGTGCTGGGAGGCGCTGAACAACATCGCCGCCGGCGTCGACCGGCCCGTCATCGTCGTCGTCAACGACAACGGCCGCTCGTACTCGCCGACCATCGGCGGCCTCGCCTCGCACCTGGCCGACCTGCGCGTCACCCAGGGCTACGAGAACGCGCTCGACCTGATCAAGAAGACGGTGCCGCGGGCGCCCGTGGTCGGCAACGTCGCCTACGAGGCGCTGCACGGCATCAAGAAGGGCCTCAAGGACGTCCTGCAGCCGCAGGCCATGTTCGAGGACCTCGGCATGAAGTACGTCGGCCCGATCGACGGCCACGACGAGGACGCCGTCGAGCGGGCGCTGCGCCGCGCCCGCGGGTTCGGCCGCCCGGTGATCGTGCACTGCATCACCACCAAGGGCCGCGGCTACGCCCCCGCCGAGAACGACACCGAGGACTGCATGCACGGCGGCGGCGCGTTCGACCCCGCCACCGGCAAGTTCGTCACCGGCAAGGGCGGGCCCGACTGGACGAAGGTCTTCGGCGAGGAGATGGTGGCGATCGGGCGGGAGCGCCGCGACGTCGTCGGCATCACCGCCGCGATGCTCTACCCCGTGGGGCTCGCGCCGTTCGCCGAGGCCTTCCCCGACCGCATCTTCGACGTGGGCATCGCCGAGCAGCACGCGGTCACCTCCGCCACCGGCCTCGCGATGGGCGGCCTGCACCCGGTCGTGGCGCTGTACGCCACGTTCCTCAACCGCGCCTTCGACCAGGTCCTGATGGACGCGGCGCTGCACCGCCAGCCCGTCACCTTCGCCCTGGACCGCTCCGGCGTGACCGGCAGCGACGGCGCCAGCCACAACGGCATGTGGGACCTGTCGATCCTGCAGCTCGTCCCGGGCATGCGCATCGCCGTCCCGCGCGACGGCGCCCGGCTCCGCGAGCTGCTGCGCGAGTGCGTGGCGGTCTCCGACGGCCCGACCGCGATCCGCTACCCCAAGGGCCCGGCCGCCGCAGACGTCGAGGCGGTCGGCAAGGCCGGCGGCATGGACGTGCTGGCCCGCCACGACGGCTCCAACGGCGCCCGCGTCCTCCTGGTCGCGGCCGGCTCCATGGCGACGCCCGCGGTCGAGGCGGCGGAGCTGATCGCCGCGCAGGGCATCGGCGTCACCGTCGTCGACCCCCGGTGGGTGAAGCCGCTCGACCCGGCGCTGCTCGACCTCGCCCGCGAGCACACCCTCGTCGCCGTCGCCGAGGACAACGGCCGCACCGGCGCCGTCGGCGACGCCGTGGCCCGGCTGCTGCGCGACGCGGGCGTCGACGCGCCCCTGCGCACCTTCGGCATCCCGCAGGAGTTCCTCGACCACGCGTCCCGGGGGCAGATCCTCACCGACATCGGGCTCACGCCGCAGGCGCTGGCGCGCGACGTGACCGAGTCGGTGGCCCGCATCACCGCCGACGCCGACGAGCCCGCCGCCTCGCAGGAGCGCTCCTAAAGACCGTCCCGAGGTGGCCTCGGTCACGCTCGCGAACGCGTGACCTGCCCGGTGCCGCGAAGCCGGAGGCGAGCGGCATCGGGCAGATCGCGAAGCGATGCCGCGTTCGCCCAGGCTCGGTCACGTAGCGAGCCGCCAGGCGAGCGAAGTGGGCCGGGACTGTGAAAACACAGCTAAGCGCCTTCCGCGGACAGCAGGCGCCACGCGTGGGTGATGGACGCGGTGGACGTGCCGAGTTCACGTCCGAAGTACGTCCATCGTCCGCGCAGGCACCAGGGGCGCCCCGCGCCGTCCTGGACGTAGACCTGGAGCGGGAAGCAGGCGTCGTGCGCGCGGATGACGCCCGCCGGGTCGACCGAGGGCGCGAGACTGGGCACGCCCTCGCATCGCACGCCCAGGACGGACGTCCGCGGATCCTGGTGTAGGAGACCCCGCGTCAGGTCGTACACCAGTACGGAGATGTAGTCGGGTCCTAGCCACCTGAGGTCGGGGACCGACTCGGGTGGGGGGAACCCGTGCAGTTCAGGACCGCCGGTCACACGCGCACCGTAGCGTCCGGGTCACCTTTGCGTCACTAGTTTCCCGGCGGGGAGTTCGAAGGGATCACGCGGGGCCCCGGCAGGCGGACCGCATCGCCTCCCAGCGGGCGAGCTTGACGCGCTCCCCGCGGTCGAGACTGCGGGCGAGGGCGATCTCGGCGGCGTCCAGGTTCAGCCAGTCGTCGTAGGTGACGACGGGCAGCCCGCGCGACTCCAGCAGCTCCTCGATGGTCCGCTCGGGCGCCGTCCCGGCGTCCGCGAGGTCTTCCAGCAGGTTGCGGACGGTCTCGGCGGCGTCGGACTTGTTGGTCCCCACGACGCCGGACGGCCCGCGCTTGATCCAGCCGGCGACGTACTCGCGGGGCACGAAGGCGCCGTCCGGGCCGAGGATCCGGCCGCCCTCGTTCGGGACGACGAAGGACCGCTCGTCGAACGGGACGCCCTCCAGCGGGACGCTCTGGTAGCCGACCGAGCGCAGCACCATGCCGACCGGCAGCGTCTCGAACTCGCCGGTCCCGGTGACGCGGCCCGACTCGTCCAGCCGGGTGCGCTCCAGCCTGAGGCCCTCGACGCGGTCGGTGCCGAGGATCTCGGCGGGGGCGCGCCAGAACCGCACGTCGATCCGGCGGGCGCGGCCGGCGGCGGGCTCGTCCGTCCAGGCGCTCAGCACCTTGATGTTGCCGCGGACGTGCCGGTCGTTCTCGGCGAGCTCCGCGCTCGCCCGGTCGAGCTCCATGTCCCGCGGGTTGACGTGGATGCTCGCGTTCGGCAGCTCGCCCAGCTCACGCGCCTCCTTGGTGGTGAACTTCGCCTGCGCCGGCCCGCGCCGCCCGATCATGTGGATGCGCCGGACGCGGCTGTGCGACAGCGCCTCGATCACCTGCTCGGGGACGTCGGTGTCGCGCAGCTCGGCGGTCGTCTTGGCGAGGATCCGCACGACGTCGACGGCGACGTTCCCGACGCCGACCACCGCGACCTCCTCGACCGACAGGTCGAACGCGTGGTCGGCGGCGTCGGGGTGCCCGCAGTACCAGTTGACGAAGTCGGTGGCGGCGATGCTGCCGGGCAGGTCCTCGCCGGGGATCCGCATGTGCCGGTCGATCATCGCGCCGGTGGAGTAGACGACGGCGTCGTAGCATCCGAGCAGGTCGTCGCGGGTGACGTCGCGGCCCAGCTCGACGCACCCGAAGAACCGGACCGCCGGGTTCTCCAGCACCCGCTGCAGGTACCGGGCGATCGACTTGATCGAGGTGTGGTCGGGCGCGACGCCGTAGCGCACCAGCCCGTACGGCGTCGGAAGCCGGTCGAAGACGTCCACCCGCACGTCGTCGCCGGCCTGTTTCACCAGGGCCTCGGCGGCGTAGATCCCCGCCGGGCCCGACCCGATCACCGCGACGCGCGCTGGAGATGCCATGCGCGCCATTGTGCACACCCGTCGGTCGAAAGGACACCGTGAGTCCCGTCACGGCGGGGACGGTGTCAGGACTTGTAGGAGATTCCCTCCGCCCGACGACCGACCCTGCTGTTGCGGTACCCGTAGGCGGCGTAGACGACACCGCCGACGACCATCCAGGCGAGGAACCGCAGCCAGGTCTCCACCGGCAGGTTGATCATCACGAACAGGCAGGCCAGCACGGACAGGACCGGGACGACCGGCACCCAGGGCGTGCGGAACGCGCGGGGCAGGTCGGGGCGGGTGCGGCGCAGGATCACCACGGCGACCGAGACGACGAGGAACGCGAACAGCGTGCCGATGTTGACCAGTTCGGCCAGCTCGGCGAGCGGGATGAACCCGGCGAGCACCGCGACGATCACGCCCATGATGATGGTCGCGCGGTAGGGGGTGCCGAAGCGCGGGTGGACGGCCGAGAGCCAGGGCGGCATCAGGCCGTCGCGGCCCATCGCGAAGAAGATGCGGCTCTGCCCGAGGAGCAGGATGAGGACGACGGTGGTGAGGCCGACGACCGCGCCGATGCTGATGATCGTGGCGAAGACGGGATGGCCGACGGCCTTGAACGCGTCCGCGAGCGGCGCGGCGACGCTCAGTTCGGTGTACTTCTGCATGCCGACGACGACGGTCGCCACGGCCGCGTACAGGACGGCGGTGATGACGAGGGAGCCGATGAGCCCGATCGGCAGGTCCCGCTGCGGGCGCCGCGCCTCCTCGGCCGCGGTCGCGACGATGTCGAAGCCGATGTAGGCGAAGAACACGATGGCGACGGCCGAGAAGATGCCCAGCCAGCCGTAGCTGACCGGCGCGCTGCCGAACAGTTCCTGGATCAGCGGCGCCTTGAGGCCCTGCACGCTCGGCGTCGGCTTGGACGGCGGGATGAAAGGGTGGTAGTTGGCGCCCTTGATGAAGAACAGCCCGGCGAAGATCACCAGCAGCACGATGGCCACCTTGATCGAGACGACCACCGCGTTGACCCGGGAGGAGATCTTGACGCCGAGGACGAGCAGCGCGGTCACCGCCAGCACCAGGCAGATGGCGGGGATGTTCACCGTCCCGCCCTCGCCCGGCGGGGCCGCGAGCGCCGTCGGGATCGTGATCCCCGCGTCGTCCAGCAGCGAGGCGAAGTATCCGGACCAGCCGACCGACACCACGGCCGCGCCGAGGGCCATCTCCAGGATGAGGTCCCAGCCGATGATCCAGGCGGGGAACTCGCCGATCGTGGCGTAGGAGAAGGTGTAGGCGGAGCCGGCGACCGGGACGGTGGAGGCGAACTCGGCGTAGCAGAGCGCCGCGAGGCCGCACACGACGGCGGCGAGGATGAACGACAGCGCGACCGCCGGACCGGCCTTGTCCTTGGCGACCTCGCCGGTGAGCACGAAGATGCCGGTTCCGATGATCACGCCGATCCCGAAGACCGTCAGGTCGAACGCCGACAGGTCACGGCGGAGCCGGTGCTCGGGCTCCTCGGTGTCCTGGATCGACTGCTCGATCGACTTCGTGCGCAGCACCTTCAATTTCGAGGCCCCTTCACGTCCCGGTGTCCGGCATACGACCGTCAGGCGTATGCCCGAATGTGCGCGGGTTATGATCCGCCGGAACGCGCGCATGTCCGCCACATGGGCGAACGCCGGAAAAGAGGCGCTCCGAACGTGGTTCGGAACGCCCCTTCTTCCGGCCGGGCCGGGGCCGGGCGGCCCGGGGCCGGGAGGGCAGGCGTCAGGAGGGCAGGGAGGCGACCCCCGGCTCCAGGAAGCGCCCGCCCGCGGCACGCTCGGCGACGCCGGACCTGTCCAGGTACGGGGTGATGCCGCCGAGGTGGAACGGCCAGCCGGCGCCGAGGATCATGCACAGGTCGATGTCCTGCGGGGCCGCGACGACGCCCTCGTCCAGCATGATCCGGATCTCGTCGGCGAGCGCGGCGAGCGCCCGGTCGAGGACCTGCTCCTCGGTGGAGGGGCTCGTCCCGCCGGAGAAGATCTCCACGACCTCGGGGTCGAGGGTGAAGTCGGGCAGGTACACGCCGCTCTTCCCGGCCGCGACCATCTTCGCCAGGTTGTCCGACAGCGGGAACCGGTCCGGGAACGCCGCGTGCAGCGTCTCGTTGACGTGCAGCGCGATCGCAGGGCCGACCAGCCCCATCAGCACGAACGGCGGCATCGGCAGGCCGAGCGGGGCGGCGGCGCGCTCGGCGACCTCGATCGGCGTGCCCTCGTCCACCGTCCTGACGATCTCGGCGAGCAGCCGCAGCAGCACGCGGTTGACGACGAACGCCGGGGCGTCCTTGACCAGGACGCACGACTTCTTCAGCGTCCGGCCCGCGGCGAACGCGGTGGCCAGGGTCGCCTCGTCGGTGCGCTCGCCCCGGACGATCTCCAGCAGCGGCAGTACCGCGACCGGGTTGAAGAAGTGGAACCCGACCACCCGCTCGGGGTGCGCGAGCCCGGAGGCCATCTCGGTGACCGACAGCGAGGAGGTGTTGGTCGCGAGGACGCACTCGGCGGAGACGTACTCCTCGACCTCGGCGAACACCTTCTGCTTGACCGACATCTCCTCGAAGACGGCCTCGATGACGAAGTCGGCGTCGGCGAACGCGTCCTTGGTGAGCGAGCCGGTGATGAGGCCCTTGAGGCGGTTGGCCTTGTCGGGGGACAGCCGCCCCTTGCCGAGCAGCTTGTCGATCTCGCCGTGCGCGTAGCCGACGCCCTTGTCCAGGCGCTCCTGGTCGAGGTCGGTCAGCACGACCGGCACCTCCAGGCGCCGCGCGAACAGCAGGGCGAGCTGCGAGGCCATCAGGCCGGCGCCGACGACGCCGACCTTGGTGATCTTGCGGGCGAGCTCCTTGTCCGGCGCCCCGGCGGGCCGCCTGGCGCGCTTCTGGGTGAGGTCGAACGCGTACAGCCCGGCGCGCAGCTCGTCGCTCATGATGAGGTCGGCCAGGGCCTCGTCCTCGGCGGCGAAGCCCTCGTCGCGGGTGCGGTCCTTGGCCGCGGCGACCAGGTCCAGCGCCCGCGTGTAGGACGGGGCCGCGCCGTGCAGCTTGCCCTCGACGTTCCAGCGGGCCATCGCGACGGCGTCGTCCCACGCCTTGCCCCTGTCGACCTCGGGGCGCCGCACGGTGATCTCGCCTTTGAGCACCCGGGCCGTCCAGGCGAGGGACTCCTCCAGGAAGTCGGCCGAGTCGAAGATCGCGTCGGCGATGCCCAGCTCGTGGACCTGCGCGCCCTTGAGCATCCGGTTCTGGGCCATCGGGTTGTCGATTACGACCTTGAGCGCCCTCTCCGCGCCGATCAGGTTCGGCAGCAGGTAGGTGCCGCCCCAGCCGGGTACGAGGCCGAGGAACGCCTCGGGCAGCGCGAACGCCGGGACGCCGCGCGAGACCGTCCGGTAGGTGCAGTGCAGGCCGATCTCGACGCCGCCGCCCATCGCCGCGCCGTTGTAGTAGGCGAAGGACGGGACGCCCAGCTCGCCGAGGCGGCGGAACACGTCGTGGCCGAGCCGTCCGATGGCCGCGGCGTCCTCGCGCCGCCGGATCATCGGGACGCCCTTGAGGTCGGCGCCGACGGCGAAGATGAACGGCTTGCCGGTGACGCCGACGGCCGCGATGTCGTCACGCCCCGCGACCTCGTCGAGCGCGGCGTTCAGCTCGGCGAGGCCGCCCGGGCCGAACGTGTTGGGCTTGGTGTGGTCGAAGCCGTTGTCGAGCGTGATGAGCGCGAGCGTGCCCGCGCCGTAGGGCAGCGTCACCTCGCGTACGCGCGCGTGCGTGACGACCTCGTCCTTGAAGATGTCAGGGTTCACTTGGCGCCCTCCCAGTTCGCGTTCTCCCAGAGGACGGTTCCGCCCATGCCCATGCCGACGCACATCGTGGTCAGCCCGAACCGGACGTCCGTGCGCTCCTCGAATAGGCGGGACAGCTGGTTCATCAGCCGGACGCCGGACGAGGCGAGCGGGTGGCCGAGGGCGATCGCGCCGCCCCACGGGTTCACCCGCACGTCGTCGTCGGCGATCTTGAAGTGCTCCAGGAACGCGAGCACCTGCACGGCGAAGGCCTCGTTGATCTCGATGAGGCCGATGTCGTCCATGGTCAGCGCGTTGCGGGCGAGGAGCTTCTCGGTCGCCGGGACCGGCCCGACGCCCATCACCTCCGGCTCGACGCCGGCGAACGCGAAGTCGACGAGCCGCATCCGCGGCGCGAGGCCGAGCTCGCGCGCGACGTCCTCGGCCGCGAGCAGGCAGGCGGTGGCGCCGTCGTTGAGGCCCGCGGCGTTGCCCGCCGTGACGTTGCCGTGCACGCGGAACGGCGTCTTCAGCGCGGCCAGGCTCTCCATCGTCGTACCGGGCCGCGGCGGCTCGTCCTCGGTGGCCAGGCCCCAGCCCTGCTCGGCGGAGCGGACCGCGGTCGGCACCAGGTCGGGCTGGATCCTGCCGGCCGCGTACGCCTCGGCGACCTTCCGCTGGCTGCGCACGGCGTAGGCGTCCGCGCGCTCCTTGGTGATGCCGGGGAACCGGTCGTGCAGGTTCTCCGCCGTCGAGCCCATGACCAGGGCGGACGGGTCGACCAGCTTGTCGGCGAGGAACCGCGGGTTCGGGTCGACGCCCTCGCCCATCGGGTGCCGGCCCATGTGCTCGACGCCGCCCGCGATGGCGACGTCGTAGGAGCCGAATGAGATGCCGGCGCCGGTGGTGGTCACGGCGGTCATCGCGCCCGCGCACATCCGGTCGACGGCGAAGCCGGGAACGCTCTTCGGCAGCCCGGCCAGCACGGCGGCGGACCGCCCGATGGTCAGGCCCTGGTCCCCGGTCTGGGTGGTGGCGGCGACGGCGACCTCGTCCACCCGCTCGGGCGGGAGGGACGGGTTGCGGCGCATCAGCTCGCGGATCGCGCGGACGACCATGTCGTCTGCGCGGGTCTGCGCGTACAGCCCCTTGGGGCCGGCCTTGCCGAACGGCGTGCGGACGCCGTCGACGAATACGACGTCGCGTGCGGTGCGAGGCACGGGTCGTCCTCCCTGGGATGGGATCGGATGAAGGTGTCGAGCCTCGTGCCGCCCCTGCCGGCGGCACGAGTACCCGCGACAACGAGGCTACTCGCTGGTAACCCTTAATGCTACTCGTCAGTAACCACTGACCCGCCGCTCATCGCCCCGATGCCCGCCGCCAGGCCCTTGACACCCTTGTCCGGTTAATGACTGATGGGTAACGTGACCGGAAATCACCGGAGGAGGGCA
The DNA here is from genome assembly GCF_040649435.1 of Actinomadura sp. NPDC048955. Classification (NCBI taxonomy): domain Bacteria; kingdom Bacillati; phylum Actinomycetota; class Actinomycetes; order Streptosporangiales; family Thermomonosporaceae; genus Actinomadura; species Actinomadura sp. NPDC048955. Next base: position 54,613 of record NZ_JBEZJI010000017.1, on the reverse strand, counting down.
CGGTGACGCACGCGAGGCCCGCATACCGGCCGGGAATGCGCCGGCGGATCGGGCACATCCGCGACCTCGCCGCCCTCCTGCTCCGCACCGGCCTGCTGTTCTCCGGCGGCCCCCGCCGGCTGCCCCGCCAGTTCGGCACGCTGCGGCGCTGGGGCACGACGCTCGCCGGGCTGGTCGCCTCCGCCGCCGCCCGCTCCCCGTCCCGCACCGCCCTGATCGACGACGAGGGTGAGCTGACGTTCGCCGAGCTGGACGAGCGCGCCGCCCGCCTCGCCGCCGGGCTGCCCCTGCACGGCCCCCGCCCCCGCGTCGGCGTCCTGTGCCGCAACCACCGCGGCATGGCCCTGACCCTCGTCGCCTGCTCCCGGCGCGGCGCCGAGGTCGTCCTGCTCAACACCGGGTTCGGGACGGGCCAGATCCGCGCCGTGCTCGGCGAACTGCGCCCCACCCTGCTCGTCGCGGACGCCGAGTTCGCGCCGCTGCTGGCGAACGTCCCGATCGCGCTGCGCCGGACCGTGGTGTGGGCCGATCACCGGCCGCCCGCCGCCGCCCCGCTGGCGGCCCCCGTCCCCGCCGCGACACTGCCCCCGCCCCGCACCGCCCCGGACGCCGCCCCCGCCGGCCCGGGGCCGAGCATCGCGGAGATCATCCGCTCGGCGCCGGCGTCCGCCGCCGCGCCCCCGCAGATCCAGAGCCGGACGATCATGCTGAGCTCGGGCACCACCGGCCGCCCCAAGGGCGCCCGCCGCCCGCCCCGCCCCGGCCTGTGGCCGCTGGCCTCGATGACGTCCCTGATCCCGCTGCGCGCCCGGCAGACCATGATCATCGAAGCGCCGCTGTTCCACACCTGGGGCTACGCCGCGCTGCAGATGGCGTGGGCGCTGCGGGCGCCGGTCGTCCTGCACCGCCGGTTCGACCCCGAGGCGACCCTGCGGGCCGTCGCCTCCCACCGCGACGTCACCCTGTTCGCCGTCCCGATCATGCTGCAGCGGATCCTGGAACTGGCCCCCGGGGTCCGCGAGCGGTACGACGCGTCCTCGCTGCGGATCGCGGCGCTGAGCGGCGCCGCGCTGCCCGGCGACCTCGCCACCCGGTTCATGGACGCGTTCGGCGACCGGCTCTACAACGTCTACGGCTCCACCGAGGCGTCCTGGGTGTCCATCGCGACCCCGCGCGACCTGCGGATCGACCCCCGCACCGCCGGGCGCCCGCCCCGCAACACCGCCCTGGCGATCCTCGGCGAGGACGGCCGCCGCCTCGGCCGCTCCACCCGCGGGCACATCTTCGCCGCGAACGAACTGCTGTTCGAGGGCTACACGGGCGGCGAGCCGATGGAGGTCCGCGACGGGATGCTGGCCACCGGCGACCTCGGCCACATCGACCACCGCGGCCTGCTGTTCGTGGACGGCCGCAGCGACGGCGTGGTCGTGTCCGGCGGCGAGAACATCGTCCCCCGCGACGTGGAGGACGCCCTGCTGCGGATGCCGGAGATCCGCGAGATCGCCGTCACCGGCGTCCCCGACCCCGAATGGGGACAGCGCCTCGCCGCGTTCGTCGTCCTGCGGCCCGGCGCCCGGCTCGACGCCGACGCCGTCCGCGCCTACGCGCACGCCCAGGTCGCCCGCTACGCCGTCCCCCGCGACGTCTACTTCATCCCCGAACTGCCGCGCAATGCGACCGGCAAGGTCGTGCACCGCTGGCTGACCGCCCGCCCCGGCCGGCCCGAGCCCGATTCAAGTAGGCCCTAGACCGTGAGGGCGGGTTCGGGGGACACGGGGAGCCGGATCGTGATCGACAGGCCGCCGTCGGGGCGCGGGACGGTGTCGATCGCGCCGCCGTGGGCCGTGACGACCGCCCGCACGATCGACAGGCCGAGCCCCGCGCCGTCCCTGGACCCCGTCCGGTCCGCGCCCAGCCGCCGGAACGGCTCGAAGATCGTCGCGACCTCGTAGGACGGGACGGGCCGCCCGGTGTTGACCACCCGCAGGAACGCCTCGCCGTCCCGGACGCCCGTGCGCACCCAGATCCGCCCGTCCCGCACGTTGTACTTCACGGCGTTCTCCAGCAGGTTCACGGCGCACCGCTCCAGCAGCACCGGGTCACCGGACACGGCGGCCGGGCCGAGCCGCGCCTCGACGTCCACGCCCGCCTCCTCCGCCTTCCCGTCGAGCTGGTCGAGGGCGCTGCGCACCACGTCCCGCAGCGGCGTCCCGACCCGCGCGGCCGGTTCCCTCTCCGACTTCGCGAGCAGCAGCAACCCCTCGATGAGCCGCTCGTGGCGCGCGGTGTTGCCGAGCAGGACGTCCGCGAGGGCCCTGGTCTCCGGCGGGCTCCTGCGGCTCGCCAGCGCGACCTCCAGGACCGTCCGGTTGATGGTCAGCGGCGTGCGCAGCTCGTGCGAGGCGTTCGCGACGAACCGGCGCTGGGCGTCGAACGCGCGGTCCAGCCGGTCCAGCATCCGGTCGAAGGTGTCGGCCAGGTCCTTGATCTCGTCCTGCGGGCCGTCCAGCGCGATCCGCTCGTGCAGGGTGCTCTCCGACAGCCGCCGCGCCGTCGCGGTCACCGTGTGCAGCGGCCGCAGCATCCGCCCCGCCACCACGTACCCGATCACCACCGCCAGGACGCCGAGCACCAGCATCGTCACCAGGGAGCTCTGCAGCAGCTGCTCCAGGACGTCGTGCTTCTGCCGCGCCAGCTCACGGTCGGCGTCGGCCTTCAACCGCACCAGCTCGGTGAGGTCCCCGTCGACGGCCAGCGCGCGCAACCGGGTGATCGTCGCCCCGTCCACGTTCTGGCGCGAGGTGAACCGGCCGTCCATCGTCCTGACGGTCAGCAGGTACGTCACCGCGACCAGCGCCGCCGACGTGACGAGGAACAGCGACCCGTACACCAGCGTGAGCCGCGTCCTGACGCTCGGCCTCCTCACCGCGCCTCCAGCCGGTACCCGGACCCGGTCACCGTCTCGATCACCGGCGGCTGCCCGAGCTTGCGCCGCAGCGTCGCCATCGTGACCCGGACGATGTTGCTGAACGGGTCGATGTTCTCGTCCCACGCCCGCTCCAGCAGCCGCTCGGCGCTCACGACACCGCCCTCCGCCCGCAGCAGCTCCTCCAGCACGGCGAACTCCTTGTTGGTCAGCCGCAGCTCCCGCCCGTCCCGCGCCGCCCTGCGCCGGTGCGGATCGAGCCGGACGCCCCGCCCTTCGAGGACCGGCGGCACCGGCGGCCCCGACCGGCGCGCCAGCGCCCGCACCCGCGCCACCAGCTCGCCGAACACGAACGGCTTCGGCAGGTAGTCGTCGGCGCCGAGCATGAGCCCGTCCACCCGGTCGTCGACGTCCCCGGCCGCGGTCAGCATCAGGATCCGCGCGCGACTCCGCCGGCCCACCAGCTCCCGGCACACGTCGTCGCCGTGGACCGTCGGCAGGTCCCGGTCGAGCACCACGACGTCGTACTCGTTGTAGGAGGCCCGCTCCAGCGCGTCGTCGCCGTCGTACACCACGTCCACGGCCATGGCCTCGTCGCGCAGCCCCTCGGCGACGGTGTCCGCGAGCACCCGCTCATCCTCAACGATCAGCACACGCATGCCCCGAGCATGGCGCCCAGGAGGTTAAACCTTGATAAGCCCCGCCGCCGCGGGGGTGCGGCTCAGATGCCGACGCGGCTCCAGATCCTGCTCACCGGCTTCGAGAGGAAGAGCAGCAGCAGGGCGTAGTACGAGACACCGGGGAGCACCGCGACCACGGCGAGGCTCAGTGCGAGCAGCACCACGGCCGACAGGGCGGAGCGGACCGACTCGATCCCGGCCGGGTCCGTCTTCGACGCGACGTCCGGGTCCCGGTAGGAGAGCACGGTCAGCGCGGCCTGGCAGGCGGTCGCGACGAGGACGTTGCCGATGTAGAGCATCACGGTGAAGCGGTCGTCGCCTGGATAGGAGGCCACCATCTCCGTGGGGAACGGCAGGATCACGATGGCGAGCAGCCAGCCCGTGTTCAGCGCCATCAACGCGCGCGTGTAGCCGCCGACGTGCTCGAACACCCGGTGGTGCACGAACCACAGCCGGGTGATCACCACGAAGCTGAGCGTGAAGGCCCAGATCTGCGGGAGATGCTCGGTGACGACCTCGACCGACCGCTGGTGCGCGTTCACCGCCTCCGGCACCACGTCCACCAGCGGCAGCACCAGCAGCGTCACGGCGATCGCCACGACCGCGTCGGTGAACAGAACGAGCCGATCGGGATCCCGAGACACCGCCCGTGACATACCCGGACCCTACCCCGGCGCCGCGCCCCCGGCCCCGTATCGCCGTGGCTCGGCGGGCCGGATCAGCCGACCAGCAGGACGATCTTGCCGCGCGCGCGGCCGCCCTCGCCGGCACGGTGCGCCTCCGCGACCTCGGCGAGCGGGAAGGTCCGCGTGACGGGCGGCGAGAAACGCCCCGCCTCGACCAGCGCGCCGATCTCATCGAGCACGTGGACCGCGCGGCCGTCGTCCCCGCGGCTGAACCGCACCCCGTGCTCCCGGGCGCCGCCGAAGTCGGCGACCGTGACGACGTGCTCCGCGCCGCCGGCGAGCTCGATCAGATCGGGCAGCACCCCGCTTCCGGCGACGTCGAGCGCCACGTCCACACCGCTGGGCGCCAGTGCGCGGACCCGCTCGACCAGACCCGCGCCGTAGACGACCGGCTCGGCCCCCAGCGAGCGCAGATACTCCTGGTTCGCCGGCCCGGCGGTGCCGATCACGCGCGCGCCTCGGACCACGGCGAGCTGGACCGCGGCGCTGCCGACGCTCCCGGACGCGCCGTCGACGAGCAGCGCGGAGCCGTCCCGGACACCGAGCTGGTCGAGGGCGCGCGCGGCCGTCTCGATGGCCGCCGGCAGCGCGGTGGCGCCGGCGAAGTCGAGCGAGGGCGGAATGGGCGCGTAGTGGGACAGCACGGCCAGCTCGGCCTGGGCCGCCCCCTCGACGCAGAACCCGAACACGCGATCGCCGACGGCCGCGTCCGCCACGCCGTCGCCGACCTCGTCGACGACGCCCGCCGCCTCGTACCCGAGGGTCTGGGGGAGATCGCGCTCCATCAGCCCTCCGCGCTTCTTCCAGTCGCCGGCACTGACCCCGGCCGCGCGCACGGCGACCCGCACCTCACCGGCGCGCGGGCGCGGGTCGGGCAACTCCACGACCTCAAGGACCTCGGGCCCTCCGAACCGGCTGAAACGCACAGCCTTCATCCCCTGCTCCGTTCGGCCGCGCGGACGTCGTACGACCCGCGCATCCACTCCGTCGACGAACTAGCCTCACATCATGATCGAGGCCGTGCTGTGGGACGTCGACGACACGATCTTCGATTTCACCGGCTCGGAACGGACCGGGCTGCTGCGCCACCTCGAGGCGGAGGGCCTGCCCGCCGGCGAGGCCGCACTGGCCCGCTGGCACCGGATCACCGAGACCGCACGCCGGGACCTCGCGGCGGGGCGGCTGACCTACGACGAGTACCGCCGCGCGAGAGTCCGCACGTTCGTGGACCGTCCGCTGAGCGACATCGACGCGGACGCCTGGCACGACCGGTACGAGGCGCTGTTCGAAGCGGCATGGTCGGCGTTCCCCGACGCGGCGCCGGCGCTGGACGCGCTTCCCTACCGCCAAGGAATCCTGTCCAACTCCACCACCGTCCATCAGGAGCGCCGGTTGACGGCCCTGGGCCTGCGCCACCACTTCGAAGTGCTCCTCTGCTCCGACCGCCTCGGCTGCGCGAAACCCGATCCCCAAGCCTTCCTGGCCGCGTGCGCAGCCCTGGAGTCGCCGCCCGTCCGCGTCGCCTACGTCGGCGACAAACTGGACGTGGACGCCGAAGGCGCGCGCAGTGCGGGCCTCCACGCCGTCTGGCTCGACCGAGCGGGCACGGCGGCTCCGACGCCGGCCGGGATCCATCGAATCCCGGCCCTGACCGGACTCTCCGCACTCCTGGCAGCCTGCTGAGCCCCACGCGGGAGCCGTTGCCGCTACGCGATTCTGCCCGCGCCTACTTCAGCACGAGCGGGTTCACGGGCGATCCGACGGCGCCGGTGACCTTCAACGGCGGCGCGACGAAGAAGAACTCGTGGACGCCGTCGCCCGCGCAGTCCTCCGCGAGGGCCTCCAGGTCGAAGATCTCACCGAGCGGGATCCCGACGTCGCGGAGCAGCACGCAGTGCACGGGGCTGGTGACGGCGGGGTCCTCTCCGGGCGCCACCTCTATGCCCCAGTTGTCCATGCCCAGCGCGGCGAGGTCGTGGTCGCGGATCCACCGCACGCAGTCGAGGCCGAGCCCGGGTTCGGTGCTCATCCACCCGGCGGCGTCCCGCTCGACCGCGAACTTCTTCCACCAACCGGTCCGGACCAGCAGGACGTCGCCCGCGCGGATCTCGGTGCCCTGGCACTCCGCGACTGCGTCGAGCGTCTCCGGGCCGATCACGTGGCCGCCCTCCAGCCAGTCGACACCGGCGTGCCGGGCGACGTCGAGCAGGACGCCCCGCCCGGCGATCCCGCCGCCGAGGGCGTCGATCGAGCACCGCGACGCGCCGTGCGGGCCGACCGCGTCCTCGCCGAACCCGTTGTAGAGCCGGCCGTCGTACCAGACGTGCGCGAACGCGTCCCACTGCGTCCCGGCCTGCAGCGGCATGACGACGTAGTCGTCCGACCACTTCGCGCCGCCGGGGTACTCCTGGCCCGCACCGGTCTCGGTCATCATGTGCAGCGGATTGATACGGCCGGGGAACGCCTGCGGGCCGTCGGCCCCGAGCGGGATCCCGAGGTCGAACACGGCGCCCTTGCGCACGAGACGCGCCGCCCCCACGATCTCCCGCGGCGTGATGAGGTTGGTGGTGCCGCGCTCGTCCTCGGCGCCCCACCGGCCCCAGTTGCTGACTTCGGCGCCGACCCGGCGGAAGTCCCCGGAGGTCATCGCGGCGCCCGCTCGCGCTCGTGCACCGCGACCGCCACGACGAGGTCCTCCCAGGCCATGCCGACGCTCTTGAAGACCCTCGGTCTCGCGTCGTCCGCGAGGGGCTCGCCGCGGACCAGGTCGGCCAGCTCGATCAGGCCGGTCTCCTCGATCGCCCCGTGGGCGAGGGCCTGGACCACGTCGCCGGCCTCGGTCGTCGCGACCGTCCGCGACTCGACCACGACCTGTGCGCCCGCCATGACGTCGTCGCCCAGCTCGCGGGCCTCGGGGTGGTGGGAGCCGACGGCGACGACCACGGTCCGCGGGGCCAGCAGCTCCGCCCCGAACAGCGGTTCGCGGGCGCTGGTACAGCAGAGCACGACGTCGGCCTCGGGCACGTCACGGGCCGAGCCCGCGCGGGCGCGAAGGCCCTCGTCGGCGCAGCGGCGGACGAGCCGCTCGGTCCGCGCAGGATCACGTCCGGCGACGACCACGTCGCGCAGCCCGTGCAGCGCGTGGAACGTCTCGATATGCGCGAGCGCCTGCGGCCCGCTGCCGAACACGACGGCCGTGCGGATCGGCCGGGCCGCCATGTGCCGCGCGGCGAGGGCGGACACGGCCGGGGTCCGCAGGAGGGTGAGCTCCCCGCCGTCCAGCATGGCCACCAGCCGGAGCGTGCGGGCGTCCATCAGCAGGTACAGGCCGGAGATGGTCGGGAGTCCCCGGGCCGGGTTGCCCGGTGCCAGGCCGAGCACCTTGACGCCGACATGGCCGCTGACTTCCGACGGCATCAGCAGCAACTCGCCGTGGCGCGTCGGCCGGGAGACGCGTCCCTGCTCGTCCGCGGGCCGGAGGCCGCCGAGCAGCGCCCGCTCCAGCGCGTCGACCAGGTGCCGCGCGTCGGCGAGCCGCCGCATCCTCTCGCCGTCGATCCCCTCGAAGCTCATCGCCGTCCCGCCTCCTCGATCCGTACCTCGGCGCCCTCGTCCGTCGCCGCCACCGTCACCGTGCCCGTGCGCGGGAGCGCGTCGAAGTCGCCGGCGGACAGCACGACGACGGGCATCTCGATCGCGTAGAGCTCGCGGGCCACGATCGCCGCGAGCGTCACGATCGCGTCCGGGCGGCGGAGCAGGACGGCCGCCGGCGCCGTACCGCGCCGGATCTGCTCGGCGAGCACCGTGGAGCTCGAACTCGACCCGCGGCTCGCGGCGAAGGCCAGCACCCGGCCGGCGGCGCGGGCCCCGCGCTGCGGGTGGTGGACGTCGGTGATCTCGCCGGTCGCCACGTCGCTGCCGCCCCAGAACGACAGCGGCTCGTCCAGCAGCAGCAGGGGGGCGGTCGCCCGCCCCGGGCTGAGCGGTGTCCCGATCATGACGCCTCCCAGAGGGCGGGGTCGCGGACCACGCGGCCCGCGCGGGCCGACAGCACGCATTCGGCGAGCGACGCGAAGACCACGTCGATGCCGAGGTTCGTCGGCGCGTACCACGCCCACTTCGCGGAGTTCGTCATCACCACGCGCGCCGACGTCCGCAGGACCGGGGCGATGTAGGTGCAGGTGTCGACCAGGATCCGTGCTCCGGCGCGGCGGCAGACCTCCGCGTCGCCGGTGCGTTCGGCCTCGGCGAGGACGGCCCGGCTCGTCGAGATCCAGAACTCGACGCCCGCGTCGAACGGCGGCCCGCCGGCCAGCAGCCCGGCGAGCGCGCGGAACTCGGCCGCCGAGAAGTGCGGGGTGCCGACGCTGATCGCGTCGAGCCGTCCGCCCCGCGCCGTGGTGAGCTCGTCGCACGCCGCGCGCAGGTCCGCCGCGGTCACCTCGAAGCGCCGCTCGGCGGCGCGGCCGCGGAAGGCGGTCGCGGCGTCGGGCGCCTCCGGCGTCAGGCCGACCGCGTGGAACAGGGCCACGCCCCCGGCCGAGGCCGCCGCGGCGCCGAACGCCTTCAGCCGGTCCTCGTCCGCGTCGCCGGGCAACCCGGTCAGCACGGGGACGCGGGTCCCCGACCGGCGGCCGGCGAGGTGGCCGAGCGCCGCCCAGGCGACGTCCGTATCGAACGTACCGGCGGGCACCCCCGAACATTCGAACAGGTCCTGACCGGCGCGGTTCTCGTCCAGGTGCAGGCCCACGAGCGGGGCGAAGCCGGTGACGGCGGCGCAGATGTCGGCGAAGTCGCCGTAGCGGTCGGTACGGGCTCCGAGGACCGAGTTGGCGAACACGATGGCGTTCGACTCCGCCCACGCCACGTGCCGGCCGTACGCCGGCCGCTCCGGGAGCTGGTACGGAGCGCAGGTCCACGTGGGCTTCGCGCCGAGGGCGACGTAGCCGTCCATCAGCCGCCGGGCGTCCGCCCGCTCGCCGGGTTCGCCGCGCACCACGCCCGGGTGCAGCAGGTCCAGCGAGCCGACGTTGAGCGTCGTCGGGACGGCGGTCCGCGCGCCCCCGGCGATGAGCCGCTCGACCAGGTCGATCCCCACCTGGCCGTGGAAGAGGCAGCCGTCGACGTGCGCCGAGTCGACCGGGATCAGCCGTTCGGCGCCGAGCGCGCGGGCGAGCCGGACGATCACCCGCATGGCCAGCGCGGCGCCGTCGCCGTGGCCGCCCGCGAGCATCGCCCGCTGCCCGCCCGTCAGCGCCGGATCGCGGATCGCGTGTGTCATGAGGCCTCACCCACCAGTCCGCCCTCGCCCGCGTGTTCGCCCGTTCGCACGCCCTCGTGCACGATCCGGCCGTCCTTGACGACCAGCCGGATCCGCGCCAGCGCGCCGATGTCGGCGGCGGGGTCGCCCTCGACCAGCACCAGGTCGGCGAGTTTGCCCACCTCCACCGTGCCGGTGTCGTGCAGGACGTCCATGTTCTCCGCGGCGTTGCGGGTGGCCGCGCGGATCACCTCGGACGGGGTCAGCCCGTACCGGACCATGAGCTCCAGTTCGCGGACCAGGTCCGTGTGCGGGTTGTACGGGGTGCCCGCGTCGGTGCCGGCCGCGATCTTGAGACCGGAGCGGACCGCGGCGACGAAGCTCTCGCGGTGCCGCTCCGCCTCCCGCGCGGCCTTCTCGTGCACCCAGGGCGGCATGCCCGCGCCGGTCCCGGCCGTCACGATCGAGGCCACCGCGAGCAGCGTCGGCACGAGGTAGGCGTCCCGCGCGACGGCGAGTTCGAGTGCCTCGTCGTCGAGCCGGATGCCGTGCTCGATCGAGTCGACGCCCGCGCGCAGGGCGTTCTTGATCCCCTGGTTGCCGATGGCGTGGACGGTGATGCGCCGCCCCGCGTTGTGCGCCTCCTGCGCCGCGACCGCCAGCTCCTCCTGGACCAGCGCGGTGTTCCCGGGATCCACCCCCGAGGTCAGCACTCCGCCGGTCGCCATCGCCTTGATGAAGTGGGCGCCCGCCTTGAGCTCGGCGCGGGTCGCCGCCCGTACCCCGTCCACCCCGTCGGCCTCGCGCCCGATGAAGTGGCCGTGCCCGCCGGTCATCGTGATCACCCGCCCGGCGGCCCGGACGCGCGGCCCCGGGATGAGGCCGTCGTCGATCCCCTTGGCGACCTCGATCACGACCCCGTCGGCGGCGCCGCAGTCGCGGACGCTCGTCACTCCCGTCCGCAGGGTCAGCGCGGCCGTCGTCGCGCTCTTCAGCGCGGCGAGCGGCAGGGAGTCGGACACGATCTGCCGGGTGAAGTCCGGCCCGGCGTCGGCGGACAGGTGGACGTGCGAGTTGATCAGTCCGGGCAGCAGGCTGCGGCCGGCGCCGTGGACGATCGCGTGCGCCGGGAACGTCGGCGCGGACTCCGCCGGGCCGACCCACGCGATCCGCCGGCGGTCGACGACCACGGCGAGGCCGGGGCGGCCGGGCCCGCCGTGCCCGTCGATCAGGTTCACGTCCCGGATCAGGAAGGCCTCCGGGCCGGGGGGCACGCGCTCACTCACCGCGGCCGCCCTCGGCGGGGTTCTGCGAGGCGAGGTTCTCCGAGGCCGGCCCGATGGGGTAGTGGCACGCCGTCCTGCGCGCGTGCGGTGCGACGTCCCGGAGGACCGGCGGCTCCGCCGCGCAGCGGCCGCGGTCCCCGTGGGTCCGCGGCCCGTACCGGCAGCGGGGGTGGAACACGCACCCGGACGGCGGATTCGCCGGGTCGGCGACGTCCTCGCTCGTGAGCCCGCCGGCCGGCTCCGTCAGCGACCGGCCGCTCGGATCGGGCCGGCTGTCGCGCAGCAGTTCGGTGTAGGGGTGCCCCGGGCGGGAGAGGACGTCGCTCGCCCCCTGCTCGACCAGCGTGCCGAGGTACAGCACGCTCAGGTCGGTGCACATGTACTGCGCGACCGCCAGGTCGTGGGTGATGAAGACGTAGGTCAGCCCCAGCCGTCTCTGCAGGTCGAGCAGCAGCTCCAGGATCTCGGCCTGCACGGAGGTGTCGAGCGAGGAGGTCACCTCGTCGGCGATGACGACCCGGGGCTCGGCGGCCAGGGCGCGCGCGATGACGATGCGCTGGCGCTGGCCGCCCGAGAACTCGTGCGGCAGCCGCCGCGCGGCGGAGGCGTCGAGCGCGACCGACTCCAGCAACTCGGTGATGCGGTCCCGGTGCGTGCCGGTGCGCAGCCGCCCGCGCGGGTCGATCGCCTCGGCCAGCGCCCGCCCGACCGGCATCCGGGGATCCAGCGAGGAGTACGGGTCCTGCGGGACCAGCTGGATCCGGCGGCGGGCCGCGAAGCGCTCCCTGCGCGGCAGCCGGTGGACGTCCGCCCCGTCGAGCCGGACCACGCCGCGGGCCGGGGCGAGCTGTCCCACCAGCACCCGGGCCAGCGTCGACTTGCCGGAGCCGGACTCGCCCACCACCCCCATCGTGCGGCCGCGGCCGATCGCGACGCTCACGTCGTGCAGGACGTTGCGGGAGCGCGCGCCGTAACCCGCCGAAACCCCCTCGGCGCTCAGCACGATGTCGCCCGGTTCGTCGGTATGCGTCATGTCCGGACCTCCGGGGTCGATGTCTCGGCGTGGCAGGCGACCGCGTTGCCCGAGGGCTCGGCGACCAGCGCGGGAACGACCTCGGCGCAGACGGGCGCCGCGAGCGGGCACCGGGGCGCGAAGGCGCAGCCCGCCTCCCGGGCCTCGGCGGACGGTGCGCGTCCGGGAAGCGGCACGAGCCGGGCGCCGTCCAGGTCCGTCGCCGTTTCGGGAGAGGCGGCCAGGAGCGCGCGCGTGTAGGGGTGCCTTACGTCGCGCCGGCGGAGGTCCTCCACCGACACCTCCTCCACGACGCGCCCCGCGTACATCACGCAGACCCGGTCGCAGAGTGCGGACACCACGCCGATGTCGTGCGAGATGAGCAGGATCGCCGTGCCGTGCTCGCGGTTGATCTGCTTCAGCAGGCGCAGCACGTCGGCCTGCACGGTGACGTCCAGCGCGGTGGTGGGCTCGTCGGCGATGATCAGTTTCGGCTCGTGCAGCATCGCCGCGGCGATCATCGCGCGCTGCCGCATGCCGCCGGAGAGCTCGTGCGGATACTGGCGCATCCGCAGTTCGGGCGAGGACACCCGCGTCTCGGTCAGCCGGGCGACCGCCATCGCCTCGGCCTGCCGCCGGGACGTCCCGGTGTGCACCCGGAGGATCTCGGTGAGCTGGGTGCCGATCCGCAGCGCCGGGTTGAAGCTGCTCGACGGGTCCTGGAAGACGATCCCGAGTTCGGTGGCCAGCCGCGCGGGCGGGGCCTTCGCCGGGTCGGCCAGATCGATGCCGTTCACCTCGAGGTGCTCCGCGGACCAGTCCAGCTCGCGGGGCAGGAGCCGTGCGAGCGCGAGCGCGGTCAGGCTCTTGCCGGAGCCGGACTCGCCGACGATGCCGACGACCTCTCCGGCGCCGACGGTCAGCGACACCTCGTGGATCAGCTCCCGGCCGTCGGGCCGGCGGACCGACAGGCCCCGCACGGACGCCGCCGCGGCGCCTTCCGGCCCCGTGCCGCCGGACGGTGCGGGGCGCGGCGGCGCGGGGACGGGGGCGGGCCGCCGAGGCGGCGGCGCACCGCGCGGATCCAGGTGCCGGACCAGGCCGTCGCCCACGAGGCCGGCGGCGAGCCCGGTGACCAGGATCGCCAGGGCGGGGCCGAGCGCCTCGCCCGGATTGTCGTAGATGTTGCGCAGCCCGCTCGCCAGCAGGCTGCCCCAGTCGTACGCCGGCGGCTGGACGCTCAGCCCGAGGAAGCTGAGCCCGGAGACCGTCAGCACGCTGGTCGCGAACCCCACCGAGACGAGCACGAGCAGGGGAGCGGCGATGTTCGGCACCACGTGCCGGATCAGGACGCGGAACCGGCCGACGCCCAGCAGCCGCGCGACCGCGACGTAGTCCCGCTCGTTCACCGACAGCGCGAGCCGGTTCGTCAGCCGCGCGAACTGGGGGCAGAACGCCAGGCCGAGCGCGCCGACCACGGACGCGCGCCCCGGCGAGAGGATCGCGGTGAACGTCAGCGCGATGATGATCGGCGGGAACGACAGCAGCAGGTCGATGACCCGGTCGCCCACCGCGCGGACGGCCGTGCCGGCGGCGGCGATCCCCGCCCCGAGCAGCGTGCCGAGCACCGCGGCGATCGCGGTGGCGGCGATCGCCATCTCGACCGTCAGCCGCGTCGCGACGACGGTCCGCCAGAACACGTCGCGTCCCAGCGCGTCGGTGCCCAGCCAGTGTGCCCCGGAGGGGCCCTGGCGGATGTCGGCGCTCAGCGCGTCGGCGCGTCCCTGCCACAGCATCGGCGCGACGACGGCGACCACCACGATCAGGGCGGCCAGGACGAGGCCGGCGACGAGGGGCGCCGGAGGCCGGTTGCGTCTCATGAGCGTCTCCTCGTCAGCACTCGCGGATCGAGCAGGCCCAGCGCGACGTCGACGATCAGGTTGATCAGGACGGCGACCAGCCCGAGGACGAGGATGATCCCCTGGACCTCCGGATAGTCGCGCTTGACGATCGCGCGCACGATCTCCGAGCCGATGCCGGGCATGTTGAAGACGTTCTCGGCGACGACCGTCCCCCCGAGCAGCGCGACGAGGATGAGGCCGCCGAGCGTCAGCGTGCTGGTCACGACGTTGGGGACCACGTGCCGCAGGAGCAGGCGCGTGTTCGACAGCCGCTTGCTCATCGCCATCGTGACGTAGTCCTGGGACAGCACCGTCGCGGTCTCGTTGCGCACCAGGCGGGTGAGCACCGCCGCCGGCGCGATGGCGATGGACAGCGCGGGCAGGATCATCGAGGTGAACCCCGCGCCGCCCTGCACGGGCAGCCAGCGCAGGGTCAGCGCGAACACGAAGACGAGCAGGGTCCCGGCGACGTACTCCGGCATGGCGCCGAGGACCGAGGCGCCGACGCCGAACGACGATGTCGCGGCGCGGGCGCGTCCGCGTTGCTGCGCGACCCCGACCGCGGTGCCGAGCGGTATCGCCACGGCCAGCACGACGACCAGCGCGCTCGTCGCCAGCGCGATCGTGAGCGGCAGCCGCTGGGCGAGCATCGCCGACACCGGCTGGCCGGTGGTGAAGGAGGCGCCGAGGTCGCCGTGCGCCAGTCCGCCGAGGTAGGAGCCGAACTGCCGCCACAGGGGCTCGGTCAGCCCGAGCCGCTCGCGGACCTGCCGCACCTCCTCCTCACCGGCGGTCAGCCCGACGATCTGCCGGGCCGGATCGCCCGGCACCCAGCGCACGATCATGAAGGTCACGACGACGAGGAAGGCGAGCACGGCGGCGACGCCGCCGAGGCGCCGGGCGAGGTAGCCGGTCCACGGGGAACCGGCCACCCGCCGGGCGAGCCCGCGGCTCGCCGCCGACGCGCCCGCGGCGGTCGTCACCATCAACCGGCCGCCTTGGCGACGCGGATCGAGGCCGGCACCGCGAACCCGTTGACGACGCTGCCGCTCGTCCCGCCCGCGAACAGGACGTGCACCGGCGCGGTGGCCAGCGGCAGGACGTCGACGTTGCGCAGCAGCGACTGCTGGAAGGTCGTCAGCGCGGCGCACTTCTCCTCGGCCGAGCCGGTCGCGGCCCGGTCGTAGGCCCGCGCCGCCTCCGGGTTGTTCGTCGCGCCGATGTTGAGGCCCTTCGGCGGCGCGTCGTGCACGAAGAACTGCCCGACCGGCAGGAAGCTCGACAGCCGGTTGCCGTACACGAAGATCGTGACGTCCCAGTCGTTCTTGCCGCCGAACAGGTCCGACACCCACGCCTGGTTGTCCATCGTGCGGACCGTCGCGGTGGCGCCGGCCGCCTGCAGCGCGGACATGACCTGGTCGTTGGCCGCGCCGCCGGCCAGGATGTTGGTGCCGATGACCTGGAGCTTCACGCCCTTGAGGGCCTTGGCGGCCGCGGCCGCGTCGTACTTGGGGACCAGGGCGTTCGAGCCGCTGTCGAAGCACTCGTAGGAGGGACGGCCGAGGCTGGAGATCAGCTCGCCGGAGCCGAAGCTCTGCACCTTGTTCAGAACGGAACGATCCAAGGCCTGCGCGATCGCGAGCCGGACGCCGCGGTCGGCGGTCGGATGTCCGGCGGTCTCGTTGAAGACGAGCATCGTGTCGGACTGCGGCGAGGTGCGGACGGTGATCCCGCCGGTCGACTTGAACCGGTCCCAGGCGTTGGAGGTGAACGAGGGGATCTGGAGCTCACCGGTGGAGGTCAGGTTGGCCCGGGTGTTCTCGTCGTCCACCACCTTGAGCACCAGCTTCTTCGGCGGCTCGCCCGCCGTCTGGGCGGCGTACGCCGGACCCCACGCGTACTGCGGCCGCCGGGTCAGCGTGTAGCTGGAGCCGGTGACCTGCGACTCGGAGACGAAGGCGCCCGTGCCGGCTGACTTCGTCCGCAGGGTCGACGGGTCCTTCATGCCGGACGGGCAGACGATGCCGGCGAACGGTCCGGTCATTCCGGGCACCAGGTCCGACCAGGCCTTCGCCATCGTGATCGTCACCGAGTCCGCGGTCGACGTCGCCTTCGCCGAGTTGCCCGGGCCGATCGCCTGGCGCACGAGCGGCGCCTTGGTCGCCGGATCGAAGAGCCGGTTCAGCGACGCCGCCACCATCGCGCCGGTCAGTGCCGTGCCGTCCGAGCAGGTGACGCCGCCGCGGAGGTGGAAGGTGGCGGTCTTCGGGGTGGACTTCCACGTGTCCGACAGCCCGGGGACCAGCTTCCCGGACGGGTCGAAGGCGACCAGCGTGTCGTACAGCGCGGCGAGGGCGACGGAGTCCTGGAACGTGCTCGCCTGGGTCGGGTCGTAGCTGCTGACCGGGCCGTCGAGGGTCATGGAGACGACGCCGTTCGTGACGTTCGGCGGCGCCTTGGCCGCGGAGCCCGATGTTCCGCCGCAACCGGCGGCGAGGGCCGCGCTGACGGAGACACTCGCGACGACTGCCCGATGCCCCATACGAATTCTCATGGTGGTCCTTCGGTGATGTGCCGGATGGGAGGTGCGGTGCCCCGGGAGCCGGGCGCCTGGCCGTGTTCATCAAAGTGAACTTGTGTCGGCCATGGTGACGACCCGGCTATCCGATGTCAATATGTTGAACGCACGAATCAGGCGCAGCCGGATCGGCTGCGCCTGGGTGTTCCGTGTGTCAGAACGACGGTGGGGTCATGGCGCCGACGAGCACGGCATTGCGGTCGGTGGCGTTGCGGTACCAGTGCGACAGGCCGGAGTCGTAGGTGATCGAGTCGCCCTCGTGGAGCGTGTGCAGGGTGCCCGCGATGCACACCATGAGCTCGCCCTCGGTGATCAGGATGCACTCCTCGCCGGGGTGCTCGAACGGCGCGCTCTCGTTGCTCCACCCGGCGGCGACCTGCGCCTTGATCATGCCGAGCCGGCCGTTCATGTGCGGCGTGATCAGCGTGTACTCGAGGTTCTCGTCGGCCAGCAGCAGGCGCCGGTGGGTGCCGGCGCGGACCAGGGCGCCGGCCTCGGTGTCGGCGAGGAAGAACCGCCCGACCGGCACGTCGAGCGCCTGCGACAGCTTCACGAGCGTCGTGAAGGAGGGGTTTCCCTGGCCGCGCTCGATCTGGCTCAGCAGGCCCGGGCTCAGGTCGGAGGCCTGGGCGAGGGCGGCGATGCTGAGGCCGGCGGCGTGGCGCAACTCGCGCACGAGGTTGCCCACGACCGCCATGGACGGCGTCGGGTTGCCCGGTCTACCGGCCTCGGTCGGCCCTGCGCTGCGCGGCATGGTGACAGCCTGCCCGACCCGGGCAGGTGGCGTCAATATAGTGAACAGCGCGGATGGCCGGCGTCCGGATCGACATCATCCTTGACGCCCTTCTCAGCGTAAGTATAGCTTACGGCCCCTAAGTGACAGTAACGATGTGGTGAATCCGCCACGAGAAGCGAGGGGGCGTTGACCAGCGTGTTCGAAACCTCCCTGAGCGGTCTGCTCACCGGCCGGGTCGCCCTGGTCACCGGTGCGGCCGGCGCGCTCGGCGAATCGATCTGCCGGGCCCTCGCCCGGGCGGGCGCCGAGGTGGTCGGCGTCGACCTGGTCGAGGGCGGTGCCTGCGACTTCGTCGCGGACGTGGCGACGGCCGAGGGCAACCGGCTCATGGTCGCCGAGGCCCTGCGCCGCCACGGGCGCCTCGACGTGCTGGTCCTCAACGCCGGCGTGCAGTTCGTCGCGCCGATCCCCGAGTTCCCCGAGGAGCAGTGGGACCGGCTCATGGGCGTGATGGTCAAGGGCCCGTTCCTGGCCATGAAGGCCGCCTGGGCGGAGCTGACCGGCCGCTCGGCGTCGCGCGTCCTGATCACCTCCTCCGTCTCCGGCATGGTGGCCGAGCCGTTCAAGGCCGCGTACGTCTCGGCCAAGCACGCGGTCAACGGCCTCACCAAGGTCGCCGCGCTGGAGGGGGCGCCGCACGGACTGACCGTCAACGCGGTCGCCCCCGGCTGGATGTCGACGCCGATGGTCGAGAGCCAGCTGCCGGAGCAGATGGCCCTGCGCGGCCTCACCCGGGAGCAGGTGCTGGAGCTCCTGCTCGACCGCCAGCCCGTCAAACGCCTGATCGGCACGGACGAGGTCGCCGCCCTGTTCGCGTTCCTCGCCAGTGATCTTTCCTCCGCGGTGACCGGCGTCTGCCTACCGGCGGACCTCGGCACGCTCGCGTCCTGAAGTACCCACCGTTACCGAAGGGATCAGCCATGTTGCGCGACAAGTACGAGCCGTGCGTCCTCACCGCCGCCGTGACCGGCGGCGACGTCCTCCCGAGCCAGAGCCCGCACATCCCGTGCGGCGCGGAGGCCATCATCGAGGAGGCCGTCGCCGCCGCCGAGGCGGGCGCCACGAGCGTCCACCTCCACGCCCGCGAGGCCGACGGCCGCCCCTCCGGCGACCCCGGCCTGTTCCGCGAGATCGTGGCCGGCGTCCGCGAGCGGACCGACGCCGTCATCAACATCAGCACCGGCGGCACTCCGGGAATGCCCGAGGAGCAGCGCCTCGCCGGCATCCGCGCCTGCCGGCCGGAGATCGGCACCCTGAACCTCGGGACGATGAACTACGAGGGCTTTCCGAACAAGGCGCGCTGGCCGAAGGTGCGGCACGCCTGGGAGCAGGAGGTCCTGGACAAGTCAGGCGAAGGCGTGTTCACCAACACGCTCGGCACCATCCGCCGCTTCGCCGCCGAGTTCCGCGACCTGGGCGTGACGCCGGAGCTGGAGGCCTACGACCTCGGGCACCTGTCCATGATCCGCTTCCTGCTCGACGAGGGCACCCTCGAAGGGCCCGTGCGGATCCAGCTCGTGCTGGGCGTGCTCGGCGGCGCAGGCAACGCCCTGGACGACTTCTTCATGCTGTCCCAGGCGGCCGCCCGTATCCTCGGACCGGACGCTGCGAGCCTCAGCGTGGCCGCGACCGGTTTTCCGGGCGAGTTCCGCCATGTCGCGACCGCGCTGTCGTGGGGCGCCGACTGCCGGGTGGGCCTGGAGGACAACATCCGGGTCCGCCGCGACCGGCAGGCGGAGAGCAACGCGGAACTCGTCCACGTCGCCACCGGCCTCGCCGATCTGCTGGCCAGGCCGATCGCGACGCCCGACGCGCTGCGCAGCGAGCTCGGTCCCTGGTACAAGGCCTCATAGAGGAGTGAAAGCGAATTGGCTGCTCGTCCGCCGGCACATCACCAGAGCGGCAGCAAACGCCCCGGCCACTTCGGCGGCGCGCCCGCCGAGGGCGCCCGCGGCGACGAGGTGCCGGACGGTGACGCCGACGCCGTCAAGACGCTGCTGGGCCGCAACATCAACAGCCTGCGGACCCAGCGGGGCATGGCGGTCCGCGACCTGGCCGAGCAGGCCGGTGTGTCGGCGGCGTTCATCTCGCAGGTCGAGCACGGAACGGCGTCGCCCTCGGTGCCGACCCTGGTCCGCATCGCGCAGGCGCTGCGGGCCCACATCGGCGACCTGTTCCAGGCGACCCTGTCGCGCAGCCAGATCGTCCGGCAGGACGAACGCGCGGCGTACGAGTACCCGGACCGCGGCATCACCGAGGCCCAGGTCAGCTCGGACGCCAGCGGGTGCCTGGAAGTGCTGTGGGTGAAGCTCGAACCCGGTGGCGGAACCGGCCCGGAGCTGTTCGCCCACGGCGCGGACACCGAGTTCGTGTTCGTCCTCAAGGGGCAGGTCGCCATCACCGTCGGGTCGGAGACCCACCGCCTCTCCGCGGGGGACAGCCTCACCTTCCCCGGCAAGGACGTCCACGGCAGCCAGAACCTGTCCCGCGGTTCCTCGGAACTGCTCTGGGTGCAGACCCCGGCCTCGTACTAGAAGAGGTATCGGCGCGCACCCTTCGCCCTGTCCCTTCGGTCGTCGGGAAACGCCAGTGAACCTCTCCGAGAAGCCGACCGGCTTCGTCGCCATGCCACAGGGCTCCGTCGCGTACTGGCGCGCCGGCACTCCCGGCCGGACCCCGCTCGTGTGCCTGCACGGCGGGCCCGGCCTGCCGCACTCCTACCTGGCGCCGCTCGCCCAGTTGGGCGCCGACCGGGAAGTCATCTTCTACGACCAGGCGGGATGCGGCGAGTCCGGCCGGCGGCCGCCCGAGCCGTCGTGGTCGATCCCGTACTTCGTCGAGGAGTTGCGGGCGGTCGTGGCGGCCCTGGGCCTGGAGGAGTTCCATCTCTTCGGCAACTCCTGGGGCGGGTGGCTCGCCCTGGAATACGCCCTAGGAGACCCGCCCGCGCCGCCGGTGTCGCTTTCGCTCAACAGCTCTCCGCCGAGCGTGGCGAACTGGATCAGCGGGGTAAGCGCGCTGCGCGCCCGGCTTCCCGAGGACGTGGTCCGGACGCTCGACGAGCACGAGCGGGCCGGCACGGTCCGTTCGCGCGAGTACCGTGACGCCCTCGCCGTCTTCAACCGCCGGCACATGTGCCGGGCGCGGCCGTGGCCCGCACCGCTCAAGGACGCGCTCGGCGGCTTCGGCGACGAGGTGTACGCGGCCCTGTGGGGGACGAGCGAGTTCGGCCCGGTCACCGGCGCGCTCGCGGACTGGGACGTCACACCGCGCCTGCCGCGGATACGCGTGCCCACCCTGGTCACCTGCGGGCGGCACGACGAGGCCGTCCCGGAGCACATGTCGGTGCTGGCGGACGGCATCGCCGGCGCCCGGTTCCGGGTCTTCGAGGACAGCTCGCACATGGCTTTCCTCGAAGAACCGGACGCCTTCATCGCCGAGCTCTCGGCGTTCCTGACCGACGTCGAGGCGTGGCGCCGGTGAACCCTCTTTCGACAAGGACGGGACGATGAGCGAAACCAAGGTCGGCCGGATCGGCCCCAAATCGACGGCGCAAAGCCGGGAGGCGGTGTGCTCCAGTGCGCACCCGCTGGTCACCGACGCGATGCTCGACATCCTGCGGGAGGGCGGCAACGCCATCGACGCGGCGATCGTCGGCAGCCTGCTCAACGCGACGATCCAGCAGGACATGACCGGTCATGCGGGCACGGTCACGATGCTGTTCTGGGACGCCGAGCAGGGCCGGTGCCACGAGCTCAACAGCATGGGCACGATCGTGCCGGGGCTCGCGCCGTTCCGCCCGGTCGCCATCTCGTCGGGGCCGTACACCGCGATCCCGGAGGGGCCCTGCGCGGTCATCCCCGGCTTCATGCCGGGGCTCAAGACGATGCACGAGCGGTTCGGGTCGCGGCCGTGGGACCGGCTGTGCGCGCCGTCGATCCACTGGGCCGAGGAGGGCCACGAGGTCGACTCCTTCGAGCACCTGGTCCTCGGCCACAGCGCCGAGCTGTACATGAACACCGCGTCCGGGCGGCGCCACTTCACCCCGGACGGGCACCTGCCGCAGGCCGGGCAGCGGTGGCCGAAGCCGGAGCTGGCCCGGACGCTGGCGAAACTGGCCGCCGAGGGGCCGGACCTGTTCATCGACGGTGAGTGGGCGCGGCTGTTCGTCGAGCGGGCGAACGAGGTCGGCTGGCCGATCGAGATGCGGCACATGCGCCAGGACGAGCCCCGGTGGGGAGACGGCCTGCGCTACCGGCACGGCGGCGTCGAGGTCGTCCAGCAGGCGCCGCCGGAGCGCCAGGCCGTCATGTCGGCGATGGTCCTCGGCATCCTGCACGAGCTGGGCGTCGCCGAGCTCGGGCACTACGCCGAGTCGCCCGAGTCGCTGTACTACATGGCGCACGCGCTGCGCCGCGCCGCGTACGAGACCGGGTTCATCAACGACCCGGAGGTGTTCGAGGACCCGAGCAGCGTGCTGATGTCGCGGGAGTACCACCGCGCGCTCGCCGCCGTGCTCCGGATGAGCCGCACCAAGGTGGACCTCACCGAGCACGTCCGGCTCAGCTCGGCGCCGGGCGCGCTCGGCGAGGCGACCGGCCGGACGGGCGAGTCCGTCGGCAGCTGCGAGCTGAGCGTCGTCGACGCCCAGGGCAACTGGGTCCAGCTCGTCAACACGGTGCAGGGCGGAGGCGTCCCGGGCCAGGTCGTCGGCGGCGTACCGATGATCGGCAGCACCATGACGAGCAGCCTCACCGCCATGCTCGGCGGCTGGCTGACCGGCGGCGGGCGGATCCGCTCGGTCATCGGCAACACGCTGCTCCTGCGGGACGGCCGCCCGTGGCTCGCCCTCGGCACGCCCGGCATCCCGCACATCACGGTGCCGCAGGTCATGACGAGCATCCTCGAACACGGCCTGGACCCGTACGCGGCCGACGACGCGCCCCGCATGCTCCCGCTCGCCGACGACTACTCGGTGACGGTCGAGAGCCGCCTGCCCCCCGAGGTGGTCGCCGAGGTCGCCCGCATGGGGGTCCTGGTCCGTCCGATGGCGCCGTACCAGTACCAGATGGGCAGCTTCCACATGACCTGGCGCGACGACACGGGAACGCTGCACGCGTCCGCCGGCCCCCGCCGCGCCGGCCAGGCCGCCGGCCTCTGACCGGCATGGCGTGAGGAGCAGAGGCGGACCCCGACTCCCGGTAGGGGAGCCGGGGTCCGCCGGTTCCGGCCTCGCGAGACCGGCCCTCCGCGGAACGACGGCGTCAGGCGGGCTGCACGGTGGGTGACGCCGGAGCGGTCGCGGTCTCGCGGGTCTCGCGCATCATCAGCAGGCCGTTGACCACCATCAGCGTCGCGGTCAGGCAGTGGACACCGAGCGCGGTGGCCACGGAGCCGTGGTGGGCCAGCACGGTGACCATGTCGCCGTACGCGGCGAGGGCCTCCACCAGCAGCACCCAGCCCAGCGCCCGGCGGTGGCCCGTCACGAGCAGGATGCCCAGGACGAGGGCCAGGACGACGTCGCGGATCCCCTTGACGATCAGGAAGCCGCCGCCGTCGCCGGACGGCCACCCCGGCAGGCCGAAGCCCGGCGCGGTGGTCTCCGGGCTCAGGATGAACTCCGTCCCGAACCAGAGGATGAAGAGGATGAAGACGGAGGCCAGGACGGTGTTGATCTTCTTAAGGGAAATGGTTCTTCTCCTTGCGGGTCTTCGGCGAGCTCGATGAGTGGTGTTCGGGGTCCGGTCAGGCGGCGCGGACGCGGCGGATGTGGCGGGCGTAGCGGGGGCGGCCGATGACGTGCCAGACGGCGCGCACCGGTCCGGGGAGGACGGAGAGGAGGACGGCGCGCTCGGCCGGGTTCGCGTCCTCCAGGACGAGGCCGAAGAGCGTGAGCAGGGTGAGCTTGGGCGTGTTGGCCACCAGGTGGTCGCCCTGCGCGGCCCACTCCTGCTCGGTGATGTGCTCGGCCGCGAGCGGAAGGAGGGTGGCCTCCTCGTCGTCGAGGTGTTCGAGCAGGACCGCGCGGTGCTCGGCGAGGGCCGCCACGAGGGCGTCGCGCTCGTCGGCTCCGGCGGTGGCCTCCCACGCCGGGACCGCGGCGTCCAGCCTGGTCATCGTGGCGGCGACGCGCTCGTGCTGGGCCTCCATGCGCAGGACGACGTCCGCCTCCAGATCGACCCGGGACAGGAGCGGCGGCCACAGCAGCTCGTCCTCGCCCTCGTGGTGGTTCTTCAGCCCCAGCCGGTAGTCGCGGAAGTGGTCGGCGATCAACTTGGCGCGGGCGGTGTCACCCGGGGCGACGGCCGCGACGAGCTCCATGAGCAGCCGCGACTCGCGGCGGAAGACGCGATGGACGATCTTCATGTCCTGGGTGTTGACGCTCATCCGGTCCTGCCCTTCCTCGGTTCCGTTCGACGTGCTCAAGGCTGCTCCCGGGGGTTTGGAGGGCGCTTGGAGCCGACTTGGAACGCGTCCGTGGGCCGCGCGTACGATGTGTCCCCTCATGGTCTTGATCAGGGTGCTGGGCTCGTTCGCGGCCGAGGCCGGCGGCGAGCCCGTTCCCCTCGGCGGACCGCGGCAGCGGGGCGTCCTGGCCCTGCTGGTGGCCGCGCGCGGGCACGTCGTGCCGGTCGACCGGATGGTCGAGGACCTGTGGCGCGGCGAGGCGCCGGCACGCGCCCTGGCGTCGTTGCAGGCGTACGTCTCCAACCTGCGCCGCCTGCTGGAGCCCGGCCGCCCGCCGCGGGCCCCGGCGCGCCTGCTGGTGAGCGCGTCGCCCGGCTACGCGCTGCGGCTGCCGCCGAGGTCGGTGGACGCGTGGCGCTTCGAGGAGATGCTCGACGAGGCCCGTGCGCTCGCCGATCCCCGTGACGCCCGCGCCCGGCTGGACGAGGCGCTGGCGCTGTGGCGCGGGCCCGCGTTCGCCGAGGTCGCCGACGAGCCGTGGGCCGCGGCCGAGACCGCCCGGCTGAACGAGCTGCGGGTGGTCGCCCGCGAGCTGCGCGTCGCCGCGGGGCTGCGGCTCGGTGACCCCGCGGCGGTGGTGCCCGAGGCCGAGGGCCTCACCCGCGACGAACCCCTGCGCGAGGAGGGCTGGCGCATGCACGCTCTCGCGCTGTGGAGCAGCGGCCGCCAGGCCGATGCCCTGGCCGCGCTGCGCCGCGCCCGCGCCGTCTTCGCCGACGAGCTGGGCCTCGACCCCGGCCCGGACCTGGTGGCCCTGGAGGAGGCGATCCTCACCCAGCGCACGGAGGTCCTTCGCTCGGCCGTCCCCGCGTCCCGGTCCCGGGCGACCGCGCCGCGGCCTCCGGACAACGGCCCCAGCGCGGCCTCGTTCGTGGGGCGGGAGAGCGAGCTCGCGGCGCTGATGACGGCCGCCGGGGAGGCCGCCGCCGACGGGGCGCGGGTCGTGCTCGTCACCGGGGAGGCGGGTCTGGGCAAGTCGACGCTCCTTGAGCACTTCGGGGCGCGGCTCGGACAGGACGGGTGGCTCGTGGCCGCCGGACGCTGTCCCGAGGTGGACGGCGCGCCGCCCGCGTGGGCGTGGGTCGAGGCGCTGCGGAAGGTGGCTTCGAACGTTCCGCCGGGAGACTTCGCAGACGACCTGGCGCCGCTGCTCTCCGACTCCGCGACGATGGACGACGACGCGGCCGCCGGACGTTTCCGGCTGCGGCGGGCCGTGTGGAACTGGCTCGCGGCGGCCGCCGCCGACCGGCCCGTCGCCGTCGTTCTGGACGACCTCCACTGGGCGGACGCCGCCACGCTGGAACTTCTCGGCGGCTGCGTCGGCGCACGGGCCCCGGTCCTGGTCGTCGCGGCGTACCGTGCGGACGAGAGCGAGCGCCTCACCGAGACTCTCGCGTCCCTCGCCCGCACCGCGCCGCTCCGGCTGGACCTGCCCGGACTGGAAGGCGACGCCGTCGCGGAGCTCGTACGCGCCGAGTGCGAGGCCGACGACGCGACCGTCGCCGGGATCGCGGAACGAACCGGCGGGAACCCGTTCTACGTGCGGGAAAGCGCGCGGCTGCTGAACGGCGAGGGCGCGCTGGTCGCGCTCTCCGAGGTCCCCGACGGCGTACGGGACGTGCTGCGACGCAGGCTCGCGAGGCTCCCGCAGAGCGGCGTGTCCGTGCTGCGGCTGGCGGCCGTGGCGGGCCGGGAGAGCTCGGTGGACGTGCTCGTGCGGGCCGCCGACTCCGGCGAGGACGGCGTGCTGGACGCGCTGGACGCGGGCGTCATCGCCGGGTTGCTCGACGAGCCCGGGCCTGGGCGCGTCCGGTTCGTTCACGCGCTGGTCAGGGACACCCTGGTCGCCGACGTCACCCGGTTGCGGGCCACCAGGATGCACGCCCGGATCGCCGCGGCCCTGGAGGGCACCGGCGACGTCGCGGCGCTCGCTCACCACTATGCGCGGGCGGGTTCGCCGAAGGCCGTCGGTTACTGCGTCCGGGCCGCCGAGATGGCCGAGGCCCGCTACGCCCACGACGTGGCGGTCGCGCTCCTCACCGACGCCGTCGCCAACTCCAGCGACCCGGACGAGCGCGCCGGCCTGTTCGGCAGGCTGCTGCGCGCGCAGGTCAGGGCCGGTGCCGTCGCCGCGGCCCGGGCCACGCGCGAGCGGGCCGTGGAGTACGCCGAATCGATCGGCCGCGACGATCTGGTGATCGCCGCGTTCACCGCCTGGACCGAGCCGACCCCCTGGCAGGCCCGCACGTACGGCACGGTCGACCGTCCCGTCGTCGGCCGCCTCGGCCGCCTGCTGGAGCGGACCGACCTCGCCCCCGACGTGCGGTCCCGCCTCCTCAGCGTGTACGCCGCCGAGCTGGTGGGCGAGGACGACCCGACGGTCATGGCGGCGGCGCGGGAAGCGCTCGAACTCGCCACCGATCCCCGCCTCCGGGCCGCGGCGCTCATGATCCTGGCCGGCGACCCCGAGGGGGAGGAGTACGCCCGCGAACTGGTGGAGATCGGCGTCGAGCACGACCTGCCCTTCTACCGCGTGACCGGGCTGCTCGACCAGGCCGCGAACGCCGCCGCGGCCAACGACCCCGCGACCACGCGCCGCCTGACGGCGGAGGTGCTCGACCTCGCCCGCGCCTACCGGATGCCGGAGGCCATCAGCGCCGCCGAGATCGCGCTGGCCACCCTGGTCCTCATCGAGGGCCGGTACACCGACGCCCAGCGCCTCTACACCGAGGCCACCGAACGCATGGAGCGCGCCGGATCGGTGCACGCGGGCTTCCACGGCCTCGCACTGGCGGTGATCTGGCTGAACGACGGCACCCTCGGCGACCATCTGGAGGAGGTGCGCGCCCTCCACGAGGCGCTCGGCCCGATGGTCACCGACCTGCTCGCGCTCGCCCTCCACGCCGCCGGCCGCACCGACGAGGCACGCCGGGCCCGCATGTCACCGAGCCCGATCCGGCACGACTTCTTCTTCACCTTCCTGACGAGCCTGCGCGCGATGGCGATCGTCGCGCTGAACGACCGCGACGCCGCCGCGGAGATCTACGCGGACCTGCTGCCCCACCGCGACGGTCCGCCGGCAGGCGCGGAGAGCGTCTCGCTGGCCCTGCGCCCGGTCGCCCA
Organism: Actinomadura sp. NPDC048955; assembly: GCF_040649435.1. Taxonomy (NCBI): domain Bacteria; kingdom Bacillati; phylum Actinomycetota; class Actinomycetes; order Streptosporangiales; family Thermomonosporaceae; genus Actinomadura; species Actinomadura sp. NPDC048955. Next base: position 27,897 of record NZ_JBEZJI010000017.1, on the reverse strand, counting down.
CACACTCGGCGAACTCGCCCGCCTCCTCGGCCGCGACGACGAGGCCGCCGCCCACTTCACCCAGGCCGCCGCCATCGCCGACCGCTGGAACGCCCCCCACTGGTCCACCGAGGCAAGAACCCAAGCCGCTCTCGCCCCCAGCGGCCATGCCCAACCCCCGAGCAGCCCCACCAGCCACTAATGCAGGTTTAACCCCTTGGGGGGTCTGATGGGCGGGCCGGGGCAGGGTGCTTCGGGGAGAGGGCGCCATGAGGGTTTTGGTTCTGGGTGTTGTTGCGGGGCTTGTGCTGGGCGTCGCCGGCTGTGGGGGTGACGGTGGGGGTGGGGTGGCCAGTGCTGGTGGGGTGGCCGCGTCAGGATCTGCTTCGCCTCGGCGGTCGGTTTCGCCGGAGGACGCTCAGCTGAAGTTCGCGCAGTGCATGAGGGAGAACGGGGTGGACGTTCCCGATCCGGGGAGTGGGGACGGGCACGCGCTGCGGCTGGGGAAGGGGGGCGACCGCACGAAGTTGGAGGCGGCGCTGAAGAAGTGCCAGTCGTGGCTGCAGGCGGGCGGGAAGATGCCCGATCTCCAGGATCCGAAGGTGCGCGACCAGTACGTCAAGTTCACGCAGTGCATGCGCGAGCACGGGGTCGACATTCCGGATCCGGGACCGGACGGGCAGTACAAGCTGCCCACCGGGCAGGTCGACCGGGGGCAGGCGGAGAAGGCGCGGGAGGAGTGCAAGGGCAGCCTGCCGGGGGCCGGGAAGTGAGGCGGGTCGCGGTCGCGGGCGGGATCGCGGTGGTCGTGGCCGTCGGCGGTGGCCTCGCGTTGACCAGGGACGGGGGTCGGGCACAGGGGGCGCAGGCTCCGCTCGCGACGGCGGTCGTCAGCCGGGGCGATGTCGTGGACACCGAGAAGGTGGACGGGAAGCTCACCTACGGCGATGTCCGAGACGTGTGGACGGGCATGTCCGGTGTCGTGACGTGGACGCCGGAGCTGGGCGCGACCGTTCGGCGCGGGGAGACGCTGTTCTCTGCGGCGGCCAAGCCGGTGACGTTGATGTACGGCGGCCGGCCCATGTATCGGACGCTGCGTCAGGGCGTCTCTGGGAAGGACGTCCAGCAGCTCGAAGAGAACCTGCGGGCACTCGGCTATGGCGGAATGACCGTGGACGGGGAGTTCACCGGCGCCACGCAGACCGCCGTTGAAAAGTGGCAGGACGACCGGGGGCTGGAGGAGACCGGGCAAGTCGACCCTGGTCAGGTCGTCTTCCTGAGTGGGGCCGTGCGGGTGCGGGAGGTCAAGGCGCCCGAAGGAAAGCGCATTGCGCAGGGGCAGCCCGTCCTGGCGGTGGCCGGGACCAGGCGGGTCGTGCACGTCGATCTGGACGCAGACAAGCAGGACCGCGCCAGGGAGGGCGCCCGGGTCTCGGTGGAGCTGCCCGGTGGGGCGACCGTCAAGGGGACGATCAGCGAGGTCGGCAGCGTCGCCGAGACGACCGGGTCGGGGCAGGACCAGAAGACCACGATCGGGGTCGACATCTCGGTGGGGAGCGCGAAGACGGGGCGGCTGGACGAGGCGCCGGTCGGTGTCGAGCTGGAGAGCGAGCGGCGGAAGGGCGTGCTGTCGGTGCCGGTCGAGGCGCTGCTGGCGCTGCGGGAGGGCGGCTTCGGGGTCGAGGTCGTGGACGGTTCCCGGCGCCTGGTGCCCGTGGAGGCCGGAGTGTTCGGCGGCGGGCGGGTCGAGGTCTCCGGGAGCGGGCTCCGCGAGGGCGTGAAGGTCGGGGTGCCCGCCGAATGAACGACAGGGGTTCGGACATCGTGGAGCTGGCCGGGGTGGTCAAGGAGTACGCGGGCGGTGTCGCGGCGCTGCGGGGAGTCGATCTGGTGATCGCGCCGGGGGAGCTGGTGGCGATCGCCGGGCCGTCCGGGTCGGGGAAGTCGACGCTGCTGCACATGATCGGGACGCTGGACCGGCCGACGCGGGGGAGCGTGCGGGTCGCCGGGCACGAGGTCGCGGGGCTCGGGGACCGGGAGCTGTCGGCGCTGCGGGCGCGGTACATCGGGTTCGTGTTCCAGCAGTTCCACCTGGCCGCGGGGGTGAGCGCCCTCGACAACGTGGCCGACGGCCTCCTGTACGGCGGGGTCGGGCTCCGGGAGCGGCGGGAGCGGGCGCGGGCGGCGCTCGGGCGGGTCGGGCTGGCGGAGCGGACGGCGCACCGGCCGCACGAGCTGTCGGGCGGCGAGCAGCAGCGGGTCGCGGTCGCGCGGGCGGTCGTGGGCGAGCCCGCCCTGCTCCTGGCGGACGAGCCGACCGGCAACCTCGACTCAGCGGCGGGCGCGGAGGTGCTCGCGTTGCTGGACGGGCTGAACCGCGCCGGCACCACCGTCGTGGTCATCACGCATGACGCGGAGGTGGCGGCCCGGGCGCCGCGGCGGGTCCGGGTCCGGGACGGGGTGATCGTCGCGGACGAGCGGGCGGGGGCGGGGAGCCGATGAGGCCCGCGCGGCTCGGTGCGGGCGACGTTCTGCGCGTCGGGCTCGGAGGGCTCCGGGCCCGTCCGGCGCGGGTGGTGCTGTCGGCCCTCGGCATCGCGATCGGGATCGCGACCGTGGTCGCGGTCATCGGGATCTCCTCCTCCGGCCGGGAGGACCTGCTGCGGCGGCTCGACCGGCTCGGCACGAACCTGCTGACGGCCGAGCCGGGCGACACGCTGTTCGGCGACAGCGCGGAGCTGCCCGAGACGGCACCGGAGATGGTGCGGCGGATCGGGCCCGTCACGGCGGTCGGCGCGACCGGGGCGGTGGAGGCCACCGTCCGCCGCACCGACAGGATCCCGGAGGAGGTCACGCAGGGGATCGCCGTGCAGGCCGCCACGGACGGGCTGCTCGGGACCCTCGACGTGGGGACGGCGAGCGGGCGCCGGCTGGACGCGGCCACCGAGGGCCGCCCCGTCGTCGTGCTCGGATCGGAGGCGGCGCGGCGGCTCGGCCTGGACCGGGCGGGCGGCCAGGTCTGGATCGGCGGGCGGTGGTTCGTCGTCCTCGGCGTGCTCCGGCCGGCGGAGCTGGCCCCGGAGATCGACCGCTCCGCCCTCGTCGGCTGGGACGCCGCGCGCCGGTACCTCGGCTTCGACGGGCACCCCACGAGGATCTACGAGCGCTCCGCCGACGCCTCGGTCGGCGACGTCCGGGACGTCCTCGCCCGGACGGTGAACCCCGAGCGGCCCGAGGAGGTCCGGGTCAGCCGGCCCTCCGACGCCCTGGAGGCGCGGGCCGCGGCGTCGGGGGCGTTCACCGGGCTGCTGCTCGGGCTCGGGGCCGTCGCGCTGCTGGTCGGCGGGGTCGGGGTCGCCAACACGATGGTGATCTCGGTGCTGGAGCGGCGCCGCGAGATCGGGCTGCGCCGGTCGCTCGGCGCCACCCGCGGCCAGGTCCGCGTCCAGTTCCTCGCCGAGTCGCTGCTGCTGTCGGCGTTCGGCGGAGCGGCGGGGGTCGTGCTCGGCGCGGCGGTGACCGCGGGGTTCGCGCTGTGGAAGGGGTGGCCGCCGGTCGTGCCGGTGTGGGCGCTCGGCGGCGCGCTCGCCGCGACCCTGGCGATCGGGACGGTCGCGGGCCTGTACCCGGCGGCGCGGGCGGCGCGGCTGCCGCCGACCGCGGCGCTGGCGGCCGCGTGACTGGTCACGATCTGTCCGATCAGTGCATGATTGTGACGTCGACCCGCCCTGGGGGAGGTGCCTCAACCGCCATGCCGGTGCCACGCCCGCTCCGCGAGCGCTGCAGGGAGTTCCTCGGGATCGACGGGGAGATCCGCTACATCTTCCCCGCGATGACCTACGGCGGCGGCGCGGGCTTCATCTTCGTCGTCACCGGCGACCAGGTCTCGGTGATCTCCACCGGTTCGCTGAGCCGCAGCACCCCGAAGAGCATCTGGGGCAGCTACCCGCGCGGCACCCGGATCGGGCCGGTGGAGACGGGCGTCGGCGCGTCGTTCGAGTTCGCTGGTGCCGTGTTCGAGGTCGACGACGAGTACGTCCCGGTCGTCAACGCGGCCGACGCCGAGGTCTTCGCCCGCGACAGCCTTCCCCGCGACCCGCTGCCCGACCTGTGACGCGGCGTCAGGACGTCGGCGCCGGCTCGGTGGCCTTGGCCGGGGCGGGCTTGGACGGCGACGGGTTGCGCAGGAACAGCACCATCACCGGCACCAGGTAGGCCGCCCACATGATCAGCTGAAGCCAGGTGATCTGCGGGGTGACGTTCAGGACGCCCTGGAAGACGGTCTGCATCCAGTCGCCGGCGCCGCCGAACTTGGCGAAGAAGGCGTGCGGCTCCAGCGCGACCGCGTGCAGGCCGGGGAACACCTCGGCCTCCTGCAGGTCGTGGAAGCCGTAGCCGAACACGCCGGCGGCGACGACGATGAGCGCGGCGCCCGTCCAGGTGAAGAACCGCCTGAGGTTGATCTTGAGGCCGCCGCGGTAGAGCAGGTAGCCGAGGGCGACGGCGACGGCGAGGCCGAGGAACGCCCCGGTGATCGGCTGGGTGGACCCGCCGGAGGAGTTGGAGATGTTCGTCCACAGGAACAGCGCGGTCTCCAGGCCCTCGCGCCCGACGGCCAGGAACGCGACGGCGGCGAGGGCGAGCGGGCCGACGTCGAGCGCGCCCTCCAGCCTGCCCTCCAGCTCGGCCTTCATGAACCGGGCGGTCTTGCGCATCCAGAAGACCATCCAGGTGACCAGCCCCACCGCGACGATCGACAGGACGCCGCCGAACAGCTCCTGCGTCTTGAACTGCATCTCCGACGACGCGGCGCTCAGCGCGATCCCGAACCCGCACGCCAGGACGACGGCGGCGCCGATGCCCGTCCAGACGGGCAGCAGGGCCCGGCGGTTGCCGGTCTTCACCAGGTACGCGATCAGGATGCTCACGACCAGGGCGGCCTCGAGCCCCTCACGCAGGCCGATGAGGAAGTTGCCCAGCAGCATCGACGCACTCCTCGGGGGGTCACACGGACGTTTTAGGCAAAGCTAACCTAAGCCAGTGTGTGCCTCGCGACCGCCCCGTGCAAGTCCGGTCTAGAGCTCGCCCTTGCCGTCGAGGCGCAGGAACGCCTTGGCGATCGGCCGGGCGGTGAGCTCGACCTGCCAGCCGCGGGCGCCGAGGTCGCGCAGGGCGTCGCCGATCGCGGACGCCGACGACTCCGGCGGGGGCGTCCACGCCAGCCGGCGGACGAAGTCGGGCTGCACGAGGTTCTCCGACGGCATCGAGTGCTCGTCGGCGAGCGCGGCGACGACGGCGCGGGCGGCGGTGAGCCGCTTGGCGGCCTCCGGGTCGCGGTCGGCCCAGCGGTGCGCGGGCGGCGGCCCGTCGCCGGGCAGGTTGGACTCGGGCAGCGCGCGCTCGCCGAGCTCGCGGGCGCGGGCGACGGCGCGCAGCCACGCCGACTGGTGCCGCCGGGCGCCGCGGCCCCGCATCGTCGGCAGGGCCTGCAGCTCGGCCGGGGTCTTCGGGGACTTCTGCGCCAGCTCGATGATCGCCGCGTCCTGGAGCACCCGGCCGGGGGACAGGTCCCGCTCCCGGGCGATCTTGTCGCGGGCCTCCCAGACCTCGCGGACGGCGGCGAGCGCGCGCCGGTTGCGCACCCGGTGGATGCCGGACGTGCGGCGCCACGGGTCGGGGCGCGGCGGCTTCGGCGGCGTGGTCAGGATCGCCGCGAACTCCTCCCGCGCCCACTCCAGCTTGCCCGCGGCCTCCAGCTCCTCCCCGAGCACGTCGCGCAGCTCGACCAGCAGCTCGACGTCCAGGGCGGCGTAGCGCAGCCAGTCCTCCGGGAGGGGGCGCGTCGACCAGTCGGCCGCCGAGTAGCCCTTCTCCAGCACGAAACCGAGCACGTTCTCGACCATGGAGCCGAGACCGACCCGGGGGTAGCCGAGCAGCCGCCCGGCCAGCTCGGTGTCGAACAGCCGGCGCGGGACGAGACCGACTTCGGCCAGGCACGGCAGGTCCTGGTTGGCGGCGTGCAGCACCATCTCGGCGTCGGCGAGCGCGGCGTCCAGCCCGGACAGGTCGGGCAAGGCGACCGGGTCGATCAGCGCGGTGCCGGCGCCCGCGCGGCGCAGCTGGATCAGGTAGGCGCGCTGCCCGTACCGGTAGCCGGAGGCCCGCTCGGCGTCGACCGCGACGGGCCCGGTGCCCGCGGCGAACGCCGCGATGACGCGTTCCAGGTCGGCCGGGGCGGTGAGCACCGGCGGGACGCCCTCGCGCGGCTCCAGCAGGGGGACGGCGGGGGGACCGGTGTCGGCCTCCAGGGTCGCCGGGCCGGGGTCAGCCCCGGCCGGCCCGGGAACGGTCCCGGGAGGGGTCGCCGCCGTCTTCTCCGCACCGGCGTCCCGTTCGGGGCCGGTGGCGCGCGTTTCGGACACTCCCACTTCTTCCGTGTTCTCCCCCGCCGCCTCGGTTTCGGACGCTGTGCTCACGCCCCCTACCGTACGTGGCTCAGCCGCCCCCGCCGCCCGGTCGGTCCGGCAGCGACGCGACACCGGCCGGCGGAAGCCCCGCCGTGGTGCACATCACCTCGCACCAGGCCAGCACGTGAGCGGTGAGATCGTCGCCGGTCGGGGACCACGAGGCGCGCAGCTCCAGCTCCGTGGTGGACGGCTCGTCGCGCTTGTCGCCGAAGCTCTCCGACACCGCGCGGGTGATCGTTCCCGACACCCCGGCGTAGCCGGCGGGCTCCAGGGCCTCCAGCAGCCAGTCCCACGCGACGGAGCCGATCAGCTCGTCGGCGGCGATGTCGGGCTCCAGGTCGGCGCGGATGTAGGCGACGACGCGGAAGCCGTTCGTCCATCCGGAGCGGCCGTCGGGGTCGTACAGGACGATGAGGCGGCCCATGGCGACCTCGGTGTCGTCGTCGCGGTAGACGCTCCCGGACATGGCCGCCGCGTACGGCGCCAGGCTCTGCGGGGCGGGCATGTCCTCCAGGTCGAGCTCCGGCCGGAGGGCGGGCCCGTCGAGGATCTCGCGCAGCGTGTCGACGGCCCGCTGGAAGGCAGGTGGGTTCATGGGTGGACCGGCCTGATCGCGGGGGAGTGACGGGTCGCCGGGCACCGGCTCGGGCCGGTGGCGGTGGGACGGGGCGGTGCCGCAGGAAGCGGCGGGTGGACGTGGAGGGGAGGCAGGCACGGCACAGGTTTCGTCTCGGGGGCCGGGCCGGTCAGGCCACGGCCCGCGCGGTGGCGGCGCGGGCGCGTGAGCGACCGCGCGCCGGGGCGGTCTCGCGGGCCCGGCGGAGGGGCGGGGCGGTGACGGCGGGCGGCAGGCCGACCAGGACGGCCGAACCGCAGTCGACGCAGGCCCGCTCGGGGCACTCCTCGCCGTGGCCGTCCTCGCACGGCGGCTGCTCGAACACCCGTTCATCACCGCAGGTGAAGCAGTACAAGGGGGAACCTCCCTCGGCTATGACACGCATCACGTTCGCACGCGCCGGTGACAGAATGCGGGACTTCGCTCGGCGTGTCCGGAAGTTCGTTGCGCCTCACGCGCCACTCCGGTGCTCTCCCGTCGGCTTTTCGTGGGACCATCACAACGTGACCGCTGACGCAGCCCGTTCGAACGACCACTCTGCGCGGACGCCTGACGACGGCGGCCTCGCCGAGAGCCCCTTCCTGCTCGCCTGCCGGCGGCGGCCGGTGCCGCACACGCCGGTGTGGTTCATGCGCCAGGCGGGGCGCTCGCTGCCGGAGTACCTGCGGATCCGCGAGGGCGTGCCGATGCTGGACTCGTGCGCCCGCCCCGACATGATCGTCGAGATCACGATGCAGCCGGTGCGCCGGTACGCCGTGGACGCCGCGATCTTCTACAGCGACATCATGGTGCCGCTCCGGGCGGTCGGCGTCGACCTCGACATCAAGCCCGGCGTCGGCCCGGTCATCGCCGATCCCATCCGCGACGCCGCGGGCATGGACGTCCTGCGCCCCCTCACGCCCGACGACGTCCCGTACGTGACCGAGGCCGTGGAGGGCCTGGTCGGCGAGCTGGGCTCCACGCCGCTCATCGGGTTCGCGGGGGGCCCGTTCACGCTCGCCTCGTACCTGATCGAGGGCGGCCCGTCCAAGAACCAAGAGCGCACGAAGGCCATGATGTACGGCGAGCCGGAGCTGTGGGCCCGGCTCATGGAGCGGCTGGCCGACCTCACGATCGCGTTCCTGAAGGTGCAGATCGCGGCCGGGGCGAGCGCCGTGCAGGTCTTCGACTCGTGGGTGGGCGCGGTCGCCGCGCAGGACTACCGCGAGTCCGTCCTGCCGCACGCCCGCCGCATCTTCGAGGAGATCGAGCCGCTCGGCGTCCCGCGCATCCACTTCGGCGTCGGGACGGGCGAGCTGCTCGGCCTGATGGGCGAGGCGGGAGCGGACGTCGTCGGCGTCGACTGGCGGGTGCCGCTGGACGAGGCCGTCAGCCGCGTCGAGCCGGGCAAGGCCCTGCAGGGCAACCTCGACCCGGCGGTCCTCTTCGCCCCGTGGGAGGTCGTGGAGCGCCGCGCCCGCGACGTGCTGGCCCGCGGCCGCACCGCCGAGGGGCACATCTTCAACCTCGGCCACGGCGTCCTGCCCTCCATGGACCCGGACGTGCTGGCCCGCCTCGCCGACCTGGTCCACGAGGCGAGCGCCGAAGACGCGCACTAGTGCGGTGACCACGAACATCCACCGGGCCAGGTGACACGCCGGAAGATCTCGACCGACCCCGGCCCCGAAGGCTGGCCGGGATCGTGGGGAAACGATCGTGCCGGTAGGATCTCCCTGATCATGGGGAGCGGGATTGTTCGGGATCTTCAAGCGGCGACGCGGGGACGAGCTGGCGGAGATCGAAGCCGAGATCACCGCGTTCGGTGAGGAACTCGCGCGGTTGCCGCTCGACCCGGACGAACACGGCGCCGACCTCGACCTGATGGCCGACTACGGTCGCGCCCTGGACGCGTACGAGCAGGCCAAGCTCGACATCCTGGGCGACCGTGACCGCGGGGACGCCGCCGATGTCCTGCGGAGCATCGACCGGGGGCGCCGCGCGCTCGCCCGCGCCGAAGCCGCCCTGTCGGGACGGCCCCTCTGCTTCTTCGACCCCCGCCACGGCCCGTCCGTGGACTGCGTCGCGTGGGCCCCGCCGGGCGGCGCCCCGCGCGACGTCCACGTGTGCGCCGCGGACGCGATCCGCCTCACCGAGGGACTGCCGCCGATCGCGACGGGCGTCCGGCCGGAGACCCGCCCCGAGCGTCCGAGGGACACCGGTGACACGCGTCGGCCACGCGAGCCGAAGCAGGCGCCCCGGCCTCCCCGTCCGGCGAGGCGGCCTGGGCCGTTCAAAGTGGCGCCCCCGAATTTGGGCAAGAAACACCACGTCAAAGGGCGAGGCGACGGCGAAGCGCTGCTGCAACGCCCCGCCTGGGACATTCCGTCGTTGGTCATCGTCCGTCTCCACGGAAGCGGACGGATCGAACACGTCCAGCAGGGGAAGGCCGTGCGGCTGGCTAAAGAGCCGGGGCCGTTCCGGATCGTGCAGCCGCTCTCCCTGCGCACCGACTGGCCCGTCCAACTGCGCATCACGTGCACCGGCACATGGTCGGCCTGGTTGCAGGCCGGTGACACCGTTCCGGTCATCGACCGCACCATCGCCTCGCGAGGTCCGTTCATCTGCCGCTATGTCGGCGGAGCGGCGCGAATCCAGATGCAGCACAGGGAAGGGGGCAGGTACTCCGTCACCGAACTGACCCCGGAGTTCCACCAGGGCCCTCACGTCCTGTCCGGCAAGGGGATCTCGTCCGCTGAAGGTGAGGTGGCGGGCTCGGTCTTCCTCCACGTGGAGGCGAAGGGCGAATGGGTCATGAGAGTGACCTGAACCCTTCCCGGCGTTCACCCAGACCGGTGAACGTTCGAGGTCACCGCACTGGCTAGGCGGGCGGAGGCGGTCCCTGCCGCGGTCCCTGCCGCGGCGCCTGCGAGGGTCCCTCGCCCGCGCCGACGGCGGCCTTCGCGTTCTGCGGCTCCCTCTCCGGTTCCGGCTCCGGCGCCGGGTCGGCCGCGGAGCGGGCGCGCCGCCGACGGCGCAGCGCGAGCGCCGGCAGCCCGACCACGGCGGCCGTGACGAGGAACGGCAGCAGCCAGCCCAGCACGGCGGCGACGCCGCCGACGAACGCGGTGAAGGCGTGCCAGCCGTTCTCCAGCCCGCCGACGAATCCACCGCGGGGCTCGTCCTTCTCGGCCGGCGCGGCCCTGCTCACGAGCGTCACGGTCACGGTCGCGAACTGCGTGCGGTGCGCGAGCGACTTCTGGCGCGCCTGGAGCGCCTCCAGGTCGGCCTCCCGCTCGGAGATCTCCTGCTCGATGCTCATGATCTCGCCGACGGAGTTCGCCCGGCCGAGCAGCTTGCGGAACGACTCCAGCGTGGCCTTCGCGGACCGCACCCGCGCGTCGACGTCGGCCACCTCGCCCGTGACGTCCTCGGCCTGCTGGCTGAGCGACAGCTTGGTGCCGAGTTCGGTGCCGAGCCGGCCCAGCACCTCGGCGTACCGGTCGCCGGGGATCTTGAGCGCGATCTCGGAGCGGGCCGGGTCGCTCGACGTCGACTCCCGCTCGACGTAGCCGCCCGCCGCGGTGACCAGCTGCTTGGCCTTGGCGGCGGCGGCCTCCACGTCCCCGGCCCGCACCCGCAGGTCGGCGGTGTGGACGACCTCCCGCCCGGTGGGCAGGGGCGCCGCCGTCGGCTTCGCGCCCGCGCTCTGCGGGACGCCCTCGGCGCGGCGGGCGCCGCCGGGGAGGGCGGGGGCCGTGGCCACGCCCCGGGGGCCGGAGTCCGACGCCCCGGAGGAGTGGTCGCCGCTCCCGCACGCGGCCATGCCCGCGGCCAGCGGCAGGACGACCAAGGCACAGGTGATGCTCCTGACGATCCGCATGGGGCTTGGACGGGGTGCGGCGGATCACCGTTCCCCGGGACCGGTCGCGATCCGGGCACGAAGCGGGTACGCGGCGGTCACAGGCCGCCGTTGGTCACGGGCCTCCGTTGGTCACGGGCCGTCCCTCGTCACGGGCCGTCCCTCGTCACGGGCCGTCGGTCAGGACGACCGGACCGCCGATGTTCACGGACCCGAGCGTCCACAGGGCGCCGGTGCCGGGGACGACGGCGAGCGCGGTCGCGTAGATGTTGCTCCGGTTGGGCACGGCGGTGGTCGGGACGCGCTCCCAGGTCCCACCGGCGTAGCGGAGCAGGCCGGGCTTGGCCGGCTCGTCGAGCGAGTGCCCGAGCGCCCACAGCGTCCCGTCCCCGCCCTCGACGATCCTGGTGAGCGCGTTGAGGCCGGGCGGCGGGGCGACGCCCGTCCAGGCCGTGCCGTCCCAGTGCATCAGGACGGGTGAGGCCGGGGACGTGCGGTAGCTGATGCCGGTGGCCCAGGCGTCCGTGGGGGAGAGGGCGATCACGTCGGTGAAGCCGGTCCCGGGTACGGGCTCGTGCACGGGGACGCTCCGCCAGGAGCGCCCGTCCCAGTGGTGCGCGACGAGCGTCTGGTCGGTGCGGGAGACCGTGCCGAGGAACCAGATGTCGTCGTCCGCCCGGATGTAGGACGCGTACTGCTGCATGTCCGGGATCGCGGTGATGTGCGTCCAGGTGTCGCCCGTCCGGCGGTAGACAGCGCTTTCGGTGCCGACCCAGACGCCGTCGGCCCTCGCCTGGAGGTTCGCGGCGCGGGCGCCGGACGGCAGCGCCACCTGCTCGAACCGCGAGCCCGTGAAACGCGCCGCGTAGGGGGCCGTCGTCGCCGGGTCGCCCGGGCCGTACTTCGGGCCGGTGATCCACACGTCCTCCGGCCCGGCCGCGTCGACGTCGGTGATGGTGCCGCGGCTGGACAGGTTCTGCAGGTCGTACTCGACCCAGCGCGCGTCCTTCCAGCGCCGGACGACGGGGTTTCCGGGGATGCTCTGCCCGGTCCCCGGGATCGGGCCGGGCACCACCAGTTCGCCCTGGTTCCCGGCGATCCAGACGCTGTCGGGGGAGGCGGCGGCGACGTCGTAGAGGCTGTTGTTCGGCCAGAAGAACGGCAGCGGGACCGGCGCGAACCCGCCGCGGGACCCGGCCGAAGCGGGGGACGCGAGCCCGCCGGCCGCGAGCGCTCCGGCCGTGAGGGCGGCCGTGACGAGGAGGGAGGTCTTCCGAGGCATCATGTTTGCCAGTATTCACTGGCGAGGTATTGGGGATCTTGTCATCTCCGCGACAAAAAACCGGGCGGCCGGGCGCGGCGCCGGACCCGCCCCGGTGCGCGGTTCGCCGAGGCGTCTGGAAGGCTGGAGGCATGACCACGTCCCATGCCGTTGTCGTCGGGGGCGGCATCGCGGGCCTCGCCGCCGCGCGCCTGCTCGCCCGCGAGGGCGTCCGGGTGACGGTCCTGGAGGGCTCCCCCCGGATCGGCGGAAAGCTGCGGGTCAGCGAGATCGCCGGGGTGCCGGTGGACGAGGGCGCCGAGTCGATGCTCGCCCGCCGCCCCGAGGGCCTGGACCTGGTGCGCGACCTCGGCCGCTCCGGCGACCTGGTGAACCCCGGCACCACGTCCTCGGGCATCCTCAGCCGCGGCGAGCTGCGGCCCATCCCGTCCGGCCAGGTCATGGGCGTCCCGTCCGACCTGAAGGCGCTCGCCGCCTCGCACGTGCTGTCGCCGGCCGGGCTCGCGCGCGTCCCGCTCGACCTCGTGCTGCCGGAGACGCCGCGCGGCGGGGACGTCTCCGTCGCCGACTACGTCGGCGCCCGCCTCGGCGGCGAGGTCGTCGACCGGCTCGTGGAGCCGCTGCTCGGCGGCGTGTACGCGGGACGGGCCGAGCGGCTGTCCTTCGAGTCCACGCTGCCCGCCGTCGCCGCCGCCGCGCGCTCCCACCGGTCGCTGATCCACGCCGTCCAGGGCATCAGGGACGCCGCGCCGAAGGACCCCGGCCCGGTGTTCGCCACGCTGCCGGACGGGCTCGGCACGCTCCCGCACCTGGTCGCCGCCGACATCGCCGAGGCCGGCGGGACGGTCAGGACCGGCGCGACGGTCCGCGAGCTGCGCCGCCGCGAGGACGGCTGGCGGCTCACCGTCGGCCCGACCCGCGACCCCGAGCACCTCGACGCCGACGCGGTGGTGGTCGCGGTCCCGGCGGCCCCGGCGTCCCGGCTGCTGGAGCCGGACGTCCCCGCCGCCGCCCGCGAGCTGGGCGGCATCGAGTACGCCAGCATGGCGATCATCACGCTCGCCTACCGGGCCACCGCGTTCCCGCGGCTCCCGGAGGGCAGCGGCTACCTCGTCCCGAACGTCGAGTGCGACACCGCGCGCGGCGGCCGGGGGGTCAAGGCCGTCACGTTCAGCTCCCTGAAGTGGCCGCACCTGCGCGACCGCGAGCCGGGCGTCATCGCGGTGCGCTGCTCCATCGGGCGGTACGGCGAGGAGCATCTGCTCCAGCGGACCGACGAGGAGCTCACCGCGACCGCCATGGCCGAGCTCGCCGCGACGTGCGGCGTCACCGAGCTGCCAGCCGAGAGCCGGGTGACCCGGTGGGGCGGCGGCCTCCCGCAGTACAACGTGGGCCACGCCGACCGCGTGGCCAAGGTCCGGGCCGCGGTCGCCGGAGCGCCGGGGCTGGCCGTCGCGGGCGCCGCCTACGACGGCCTCGGCATCCCCGCGTGCATCGCCTCCGCGCGCGCCGCGGCGCTCCGCGTCCTGGACCATTTGCGCAGTCGAGAAGGAGTTGGACCATGACGGAGCAGCCGGGCAAGCCCAAGGCGCGCGAACTCAACAACGTCATCCGCTACACCATGTGGTCGGTGTTCCGGGTCGCGAACCCGGGGACCGTGGGCGAGCAGGACGCGGCGGAGGTGCAGGACCTCCTCGACCAGGCCGCCCAGAAGGACGTCACCACGCGCGGCGCCTACGACGTCGCGGGCCTGCGGGCGGACGCCGACTACATGTTCTGGTGGCACGCCCCCACGTCCGACGACCTGCAGGAGGTCTACACCCGGTTCCGGCGGACGGCGCTGGGCCGCGCGAGCGAGCCGGTGTGGTCGCAGATGGCGCTGCACCGCCCGGCGGAGTTCAACAAGAGCCACATCCCCGCGTTCCTCGCCGACGAGGAGCCCCGCGCCTACGTGTGCGTGTACCCGTTCGTCCGCTCCTACGAGTGGTACCTGCTGCCGGACGAGGAGCGCCGCGCGATGCTCTCCGAGCACGGCATGATGGCGCGCGACTACCCCGACGTCCGGGCCAACACGGTGTCGGCGTTCGCGCTCGGCGACTACGAGTGGATGCTGGCGTTCGAGGCCGACGAGCTGCACCGCATCGTCGACCTGATGCGGCACCTGCGGGGCGCGAAGGCCCGCCTGCACACCCGCGAGGAAGTGCCGTTCTACACAGGTCGCCGCAAGCCGGTCGCCGAACTGGTCGCCGGTCTGGCCTAGTCCGCGCATCACTCCGATTCGCGCGTGGGGCGGGGGCGGCCGGCAGTAAAGTGCCGTCCGTGACCAAGTCTCCCGCCCGGCACGCCCGCGGACGGCACGCCCGGCCGCCGTCCGAGTTCTCGGCCCGCCTGCACGGCCTGATCGCGTCCCTGCGGGGCTCCCGGCGGCGCCGGCTGGGCCTCGCCGGAGCGGTGACCGCGACGGCCGCGGTGCTCGCGGCCGTCGCCGTCCTGGCGCTGCCCGGCGGCTCGGGCCCCGCCCCCCGCGCCGCCGTCGCCGCCCGCACGGCCGCCGCCCCGTCCCCGAACGAGCGCGTCGGCGCCGCCGATGACCCCGACGAGATCACCGACGCGGTGCCGTACTTCGAGACGAAGGACCCCGGCAAGAAGGTCGTCAAGCACGTCACCGACGTCCGCCGCAGCGGCAGTTTCGTCCGCGTCTACACCGACCTCGGGGAGTCCGACGAGAACTCAGAGCCGGCCATCGACCTGTGCAAGTGGACGACCCAGTTCCTCGAGGACGGCGGCGACGACGAGCCCCGCGTCTTCGTGCACGGCAAGAGCGACGACAACGGCAGCGTCGTCCTCGCCAACAAGCAGAGCGACAAGGACGACTGCGAGGTCCCCGAGACCCGCTAGTAGGGGCCGTTTCCGCTGTCGTTCGAGTCGTAGTAGCCCGAGTACTGCGTGTCGGACAGGCGACTCTGCTCGGTGTTCCGGTTGACCCCGTTCAGAGCCCAGTCGTAGGGCAGGTCGAACGGCTTGGGGTTGTCCATCTCCATGACGTGGCGGAGCTTTACGTCCTCGACTGCGGCCGTGCCCAGCGCGGCGAGCCTGGTGACCGCGTCCGGTGCCGCGCCCTTCAACGCGCCGAGCCCGGACGGTGTGCCGGACCCGGCGTCCGCGCGGAGCCTGCGCCGGGCCGCCTTCCCCTTGCGCGTAGGCCGGAGCCGGCCGCGGAACCCCCGGCGCAGGAGGCCCCTCTCGACCAGACCGCCCGCGACGGCGGCCACCTCGTCGGATTCGGCGACCGCGTCGAGGACGTAGCCGAGCTGGAAGCCGGTGTCGGGGACCTCGTCGAGAAGCGCGGCCTGGACCGCGTCCTCCGCCTCACGCTCGACGACGGTCACGCGCCGCGTGCCTCGCGACACCCGCACGCGGCGCTTCTCGTAGAGGGCGAGCAGCGCGACCTGCGCGGCCCGTGTGGGTCCGCCGCAGAGTAACGCGGTCTCGTAGGGGGTGAACTCGTCCACGGCGACTCCCCGGGGGCTGACGGCCACTGCTGCGATCGTCGGTGTGACCGCGATCGTCGATGTGACGCGTCAGGGCCCGGGGAGGTTGCGTCATTCGGCCGGTTCGAGGGTGAGGGAGATCGAGTTGATGCAGTAGCGGTCGTCGGTCGGGGTGTCGTAGCCCTCGCCGTGGAAGACGTGCCCCAGGTGCGAGTCGCACACCGCGCAGCGGACCTCGGTGCGGACCATGCCGAGGGAGCGGTCCTCGATCAGCGTGACCGCGTCGGAGTCGGACGGCGCGAAGAACGACGGCCATCCGCAGTGGCTCTCGAACTTGGTCTCCGACCGGAACAGCTCCGTCCCGCACGCGCGGCACCGGTACACGCCGACGGTCTTGGTGTCGGTGTACTCGCCGGTGAAGGGCTTCTCGGTGCCCGCCTCCCGCAGCACGTGGTACTCCTCGGGGCTGAGCCGGGACCGCCACTCGTCCTCGCTTTTGCGGATCTTCTCCATGGTTCGACCGTACCCGGCGGCGCCGCGCGGGAAGACTGTCGTGCCCGTGGGTTAACGTGCGGTTATGGCCTCGCCCTTCATCGAGATCCCGGTCGGGGATCGGCTCGTCAAGGTGACCAATCCCGACAAGGTCTACTTCCCCGAGCACGGCTACACCAAGCGGCAGCTCGTGGAGTACTACCTGGCCGTGGGGGAGGGGATCCTGCGCGCCACCCGCGACCGCCCGACGACGCTGGAACGCTGGCCCGCCGGGGTCTTCGAGGGCGCCAGGATGGCCACCCGCGAGGACTACGCGCGCGGCCAGGCGGGCATGGGCGCCGGCAAGTCCGACGCGTTCTACCAGAAGCGCATCCCGAAGGGCGCGCCCGACTGGGTGCGGACGGCCCGGATCGCCTTCCCCAGCGGGCGTTCCGCCGACGAGGTCTGCCCGACCGAGGTCGCCGTGATCGCCTGGGCGGCCAATCTCGGGACGCTGACCTTCCACCCGTGGCCCGTCCGCAAGGGCGACGTCGACCATCCCGACGAGCTGCGCATCGATCTCGACCCGCAGCCCGGCACCGACTTCTCCGACGCCGTCCGGGTGGCGCTCGGCCCGGCCCGCGACCTGCTGGCGGAGCTGGGGTACACCGGGTACGTCAAGACGTCCGGCAAGGGCGGCGTGCACATCTACGTCCGCATCGAGCCGCGCTGGACGTTCACCGAGGTCCGCCGCGCCGCGCTCGCCTTCGGCCGCGAGGTGGAGCGCCGCGCCCCCGCCGAGGTCACCACGAAGTGGTGGAAGGAGGAGCGGGGCGAGCAGGTGTTCATCGACTTCAACCAGAACGCCAGGGACCGCACGATCGCCTCGGCCTACAGCGTCCGGCCGGCCCCGCACGCCCCGGTGTCGGCGCCCGTGACCTGGGACGAGCTGCCCGACGTCGACCCGCACGACTTCACGATCGCCACGATGCCGGCCCGCTTCGCCGAGGTGGGCGACCTGCACGCCGCGATCGACGACGCGTCCTTCTCCCTTGAGGCCCTCCTCGACATGGCCGACCGCGACGAGAAGGACCACGGCCTCGGCGACATGCCGTACCCGCCGAACTACCCGAAGATGCCGGGGGAGCCCAAGCGCGTCCAGCCCAGCAAGGACACCGGCAACCCCTAGGCCGTGTTTCACAGTCCCGGCCCACTTCGCTCGCCTGGCGGCTCGCTGCGTGACCGGGCCTGGGCGAACGCGGCATCGCTTCGCGATCTGGCCGGTGCCGCTCGCCTCCGGCTTCGCGGCACCGGCCAGGTCACGCGCTCGCGCGCGTTGCCGAAGCCGCTTCGGGACGGGCCCTCGGGAATTTCCGCCGCGCGGCCTTTCTTGCAACCGGTGGCATGAGGTCGAGACGAAGAGGCGAGCGATGTCCACATTGACCATCCGGTATCTCGGAGGACCGAGCGCGATCCTGGAGATCGGAGGCGTGCGGCTGGTCGTCGACCCCACGTTCGACCCGCCCGGCGACTACCCGATGGGGTCGCGGAAGCTGACCAAGACCGCCGGGCCGGTGCTCGGGCCTGACGACGTCGGCCCGGTCGACGTGGTTCTGCTGTCCCACGACCAGCACCCCGACAACCTGGACGCGGGCGGCCGAGCCTACCTGGCCGGGGTTCCGCTGACGCTGACGACGGAGGCAGCCGCCGGACGCCTCGGCGGCACCGCCCGCGCGCTGCCGAACTGGGAGCACGCCGAGCTGCCCCGCCCGGACGGCGGGACGCTGCGCGTCACCGGTGTCCCCGCCCAGCACGGTCCGGACGGCACCGAGCACCTGACGGGCCCGGTCACCGGCTTCGTCCTCTCCGGCGAGGGCCTGCCCACGGTCTATGTGAGCGGCGACAACGCGTCCCTCGACGTGGTCCGGGCCGTGGCCGGGCGGTTCGCCCCGTTCGACGTCGCCGTGCTCTTCGCCGGCGGTGCCCAGACCCCGCTGATCGGCGACGCCTACCTCACCCTGACCAGCGAGGGCGCGGCCGAGGCCGCCGGCATCCTGGGCGCCGCCCAGATCGTCCCGCTGCACTTCGAGGGCTGGGCGCATTTCTCCCAGGGCCGCGGCACCCTGGCCCCGGCCTTCGAGAAGGCCGGGCTGACCGATCGCCTCCGCCTTCTCGGGGTCGGCGAGAGCGTCGCGTTGTGACATGAGTGAGGCCCGCCGCTTCGGGGCGGCGGGCCTCACGGCCGGGTCGGCGTGTCAGGGGATCAGTAGAGCCTGCGCTCCTGGACGGGCAGGCTGACCTCGGACGGGCCCCGCCAGGTGGTCGCGCTGGGCGGCGGGGCGACCAGCGTGTTCACGTCCTCCCCGGCCGCCACGACCGGGACGGAGACGGAGCTGCCGCGCAGGTCGACCGTGACCTGGGCGCCGGTGGGCGTGTCGAAGTTGTAGTCGGCGTCCGTTCCGGCGAGGACGAGCGCCAGCCGGTGCCCCTTCTTCAGCAGGTACTCCTGGCTGAGCGTCTGCCAGGAGACGGTGTAGTAGCGGCCGGACTTCAGCGGCTCGGGCCTGCTCAGCGACCGGTGGTTCTGGGCGTCGAGCCACCCCCGGGCGACGACGTTGACCGGCGAGGTGACCGTCGTGACCTCGGTCCGCTTGTAGCAGGCGTCGTCGGCGGGCGTGCTCTCACCGTGGCAGTCCTCGGTGTTCAGGGTCCGGATGCCGGAGCCCGCGCCGAGGTAGTTGACGCGGGTGTCCTCGCCGTAGTCGACGAGCAGCGCGGTGAGGTTCGCCGTGGGTCCGTCCAGCTTGATCCTCAGCCGGGCGTCCGGGGTGCCGGACAGGCGGCCGGTCTTCGGCAGCGGCGCCGACACGAACGCCGTCCGGTAGGGCCGCGCCGCCGTGGGATCGGCGACCATCTCCTCCTCCGGGTAGCCCGCGCCCTGGGGTCCGGCGGCGTCGGTGAAGGACGCGGTCGCGCCCGCCGCGGCCGGCTTCAGGCCGAGGGAACCGTCCGCGCCGGGGCGCAGGACGACGCCGCGCGCGTCCCGGGACGGCCAGTCCCGCTGGGTGATCCACTGGTCCGGTCCGACCTCGATGTCGGCGCGCGGCTCGCTCATGATGCCGTTGGGCACCTTCTGCAGTTCGTGGTCGAACCACCGGTGCAGGGTCGCCACCCACGCGTCCCGCCGGGTGTCGAACGGGTCGACGTGGCCGCGCTGGCTCAGCCAGACCTTGCGCTGGACGCCGCGCCGCGCGAGGGCGCTCCACCACTTGGCGAAGTGGTCGTCCTTCACGTTCAGGTCGTTGACGCCGTGGGCGGCGAAGATGCTCGCGCGGACCCGGGAGGCGCGCGCGATCGTCCCGTCCCGGTAGTCGGCGGTCTTCCAGTAGGCGTTGTAGTTGCCGGTCGCGTCGTCCTCGCCCTCGTCCAGATCCGCGTTGACGGCCGCGCACTTGGCGGGCGGGTCGGTGTCGACGTAGTCGGCGAGCCACGGCTGCTCGTCGTCGGTGTACTTCACGCCGTTCATCCGGCTGTAGTCGTACCAACTGCTGATCGCCGAGATGGGGACGATCGTCTCCAGCCCCTCGACGCCGGTGGCCGCCACCCCGTTGGCGAGCGTCCCGTCGTAGGACTTGCCGATCATGCCGGTGCGGCCGGTCGTCCAGGTCGCCTTCGCCGGGCTGCCGTCCGGCCGGTAGGCCCGGGCGCGCCCGTTGAGCCAGTCGATCACGGCCTTGCCGCCGAGGACGTCGGTCGGGCCGCCGCTGACCGGGCAGCCGTCGGAGCGGGTCGTCCCGACCATGTCCACGGCGAGGAACGCGTACCCGCGCGGCACGAAGTAGTTGTCGTAGTAGAGCGGGAACTTCACCGGGTTCCCGTTCGCGTCGTAGGTCTTGCGCTCGCTCTCGTTGCCGCGCCCCGCGTTGTCGTAGTAGGGGCTCTCATCCATGATCACCGGCACCCGCAGACCGTGCTCGGTCTCCTTCGGCCGGATGATGTCCACGTTGACGCGGTCCTTCTTGCCGTCCCGGTCGCTGTCCACGCCGGACTCGACGTAGACGTGCTCGCGGATCGCGTCCTTGTAGGAGAAGACGGGCTGGGTGACCCCGCCTCTCACCACGATCTTCGGGGACGTCCCGGCCAGCGCCGTCGCGCCGCCGCCCGCGCCGGCGAGCGCCGCGCCGGTCAGCACGGCCACCGCCATGGTCCGCCGGGTTCGTCTCAGGGATCGCCTGGCCAACCCGCACCTCCGAGTATGCAAATGATCTCCGACTGGGCACAGGCTCCTCGCCCGGGGGCCACGGGTAAAGGGCGGTGCGCGACGAAGACGGTCCGGATTTGGTCATGTCCTGCTCTTGCCTCGGCGGAGATGTCCCTATTGCGGATTTCGGGCGTCCGGGAACGGGGTACGGGGATGCCCGGCGTGCCGGCCGGGCACCCCCGTCCCATGGGTTGGAGCTATCGAAAATCACTGAAGATGGGCCCGTTTCGCCTCAACTTCTCCAAGAAGGGCGTCGGGCACAGCGTCGGAGCGCGCGGGGCCCGCTACACCCGCTCGGCGGACGGGCGCCGCCAGATGACCTTGCGCATCCCCGGAACCGGCCTGACGTGGAGACGGTCCCTGAAGTCGTCTAGCCGCTCTTCGCGCGGTTGACCGCCGACAGGACGGCCTCCACCGACGCGGTGAGCACGGACGTGTCGCGTCCCGCGCCCCAGCGGGTCGCGCCGTCCACCCGGCACTCGGCGTAGGCGACCGCCACGGCGTCCTGCCCCGTCCCGGCCGCGTGCTCGGCGTACCGCAGGACCTCCACCTCGATCCCGGCGGACGCCAGCGCGCCGGTCAGCGCGTCCAGCGGGCCGTTGCCCGTGCCGGTGCGCTCCCGCTCGTCGCCGCCGACGCGGACGGCGCCGGTGAAGACGTGCCGCCCCGGGCCGGTGCGGGAGGTCCGCCATCCGGTCACCCGGACCGGTTCCGCCCGGTCCAGGTACTCGGCGCGGAACAGCTCCCACAGCTCGTCCGCCGTGACCTCCTCGCCGCTGCCGTCCGTCGCCCGCTGCACGACCTGGGAGAACTCGATCTGCAGGCGGCGCGGCAGGTCGAGCCCGTGCTCCGTGCGCAGCAGGTAGGAGACGCCGCCCTTCCCGGACTGGCTGTTGACGCGGATGACCGCCTCGTACCCGCGCCCGACGTCGGCCGGGTCGATCGGCAGGTACGGCACGTCCCACGGCAGCCGCTCCGGCGGCACGCCGCGCTCCCCGGCGAGGCGCGCGTGGCGGGCCATGCCCTTGCCGATCGCGTCCTGGTGGGTTCCGGAGAACGCCGTGTACACCAGGTCGCCCCCGTACGGATGCCGCTCGTGGACGGGCAGCCGGTTGCAGTGCTCGACCGTCCGACGGATCTCGTCGATGTCGGAGAGGTCGATCCGCGGGTCGACGCCCTGCGCGTGCAGGTTCAGCGCCAGCGTGACCAGGTCGACGTTGCCCGTCCGCTCGCCGTTGCCGAACAGGCAGCCCTCGACCCGCTGGGCGCCGGCCAGCATCGCCAGTTCCGCGCACGCGACGCCCGTCCCGCGGTCGTTGTGCGGGTGGACCGACAGGATGACCGCCTCGCGCCGGGACAGGTTGCGGTGCATGTACTCGATCTGGTCGGCGTACACGTTCGGGGTGGCGGCCTCGACCGTGGCCGGCAGATTCAGGATCACCGGGCGGTCGGGGGAGGCGTCCCACAGCGCGGTCACCGCGTCGCAGACCTCCAGCGCGTAGTCGGGCTCGGTGACGTTGAACGTCTCGGGGGAGAACTCGAACCGCACGCCCGGCCCGGCGAGCCGCGCCACGTCGGCCGCCCCGTCCAGGATCAGCCGCCGCACCCCGTCCCGGCCGGACCCGAGCACGACGTCCCGCCACACCGGCCCCGTCGCCGTGTACAGGTGGACGACGGCCCTCGGCAGCCCCTCGACGGAGGCGAACGTCCGCTCGATCAGCTCTGAGCGGGCAGGGGTGAACACCACGGGCGTCACGTCGTCCGGCACCCCCGTCTCGGCCAGGTGCCGGACGAACGCGAAGTCGGTCCGGCTGGCCGAGGGGTAGCCGACCTCGATCTCCTTGAAGCCCATCGTGACGAGCAGGTCGAACATGCGGCGCTTGCGGGCGGTGTCCATCGGCTCGGCCAGCGCCTGGTTTCCGTCCCGCAGGTCGACGGGCACCCACAGGGGCGCGCTCTGGACGCGCCCGGACGGCCAGGTGCGCTCGACGTCCGGCACGGGCGACGGCACGCGCTCGTGGACGGACCGGTAGCGGTGGAACGGCATGGAGCTGCCGCGCTGGGGGTTCCAGAAGGGCGCGCCGTCCGCCACCGGGCCGGACGGGGTGCGCAGGGTGGGGAAGGGCGTGCGGGGAGTCGGGACGTTCACGGGCCTGTTCCTCGTTCGATCGCCGGACGACCGGCGGCACCGGACCCCGCGGCGGGGTGCCGGTCCGGATCAGGCCCCGCCGCGGCGACCGAGAAGAAGGCCCTGCCACGACATGCCGCCCACCCAACCACACCTCAGCTCCTCAGACAAGCTGAGGTGGCCTAGCCTGGAGTCCCCGCCGCCGTCCCCGGAGGACTCCCGATGCCGCTCGGCCCGCTCCGTCCCAGCCCGCTCGTCGAGCAGGCCGCGCAGCGCCTGCGCGAACAGATCGCCGCCGGCGCCTGGCCGGTCGGCACGCGGCTGCCCGGCGAGACGACGCTCGCCAAGGAGCTGGGCGTGGGCCGCTCGACCGTCCGCGAGGCTCTGCGCGCCCTGGCCGGGGCGGGTCTCGTGCAGGCCCGGCAGGGCGCGGGCGTCTTCGTCATGGCGACGGAGCCGGCCGAGGACTGGCCGGCCCGGCTCCGCCGCGCCTCCGTCGCCGACGTCTACGAGATCCGCGCCATGCTGGAGGTCCGCGCCGCCGAACTGGCCGCCGAGCGCCGCACGCCGGACGACCTGGCCGCCCTCGACCGGGCGCTCGCCGACCGCGACGCGGCCCTGGCCGGCGAAGGCGCCGGCCCCGGCGTCGACGCGTTCATCGACGCCGACATCGCCCTGCACGCCGCCGTCGTCGCCGCCGCGCACAACCCGGTCCTCGCCGACCTGTTCGCCGGGTTCGTCCCCGTCCTGCGCGACGGCCTCCTCGACCTCGCCTCCCTGGTGGACGTCCGCGCCTCCGACGACGCCCACGGCCGGGCGGCCCACGCCGCCCTGGTCGAGGCCGTCCGCGCCCGGGACCCTGCGGCCGCGGGCGAGGCCGTCAGGGCCGAGCTCGACCGGACCCTGGCCGGCCTACTCCAGAGCCGATAGGAGCGGCGGCAGGTCGCCGTCGTGGACGACGGTCAGGCGGCGGGTGGCCCTGGTGAGGGCGACGTAGAGGTCCTGGCCGCCCTTGGCCGACTCGGCGAGGATCCCGGACGGGTCGACGACGACGACCGAGTCGAACTCCAGGCCCTTGGCCTCCTCGGCGGTGAGGACGACCACGGGCGAGTCGAGGGCCTCGGGGGTCGCGCCGACGGCTGCGTCCGGGAGGGCCCGCAGAATTTCGGCGTGGCGCCCCGCCGACGCGATGACGGCGAGGCGGCCCTCCTTGAAGGCGCCGCCGATGTCCTCGCCGCCGGTCACCAGGACCAGCTCCGAGCGGACGAGGGACGGCAGCTCGGCGACCGGCAGAGCGACCGCGACCGGCGGCGGCCCGTCGTCGCGGACCGGTTCGGGCGGCGTCTGGTCCGGGGCGACGGCGGCCAGGACGTCCGCGGCGACCTTCATGATGGCGGCCGGGGTGCGGTAGTTGACCATGAGCCGCTGCTCGCGCCACCGGCCCGGGACGTAGCGGTCGAGCATCTGGCCCCACGACGCCGCCCCGGCGGCGCTGCCGGTCTGGGCGATGTCGCCGACGACCGTGAGGGAGCGGGTCGGGACCCGGCGCATCACGGTCCGCCACGCCATCTCCGAGAGCTCCTGCGCCTCGTCCACGATGACGTGGCCGTAGGCCCATTCGCGGTCGGCCATGGCGCGCTGGGCGGTGGTGAGGCGCGGACCGCCGCCGGCGTGGCGCTCGGCCAGCTCGCTCGCCGAGATCAGGTCGCTCGCCAGGATCATCTCGGAGCCGTCGGTGGTCTGCATGACCTCGCGGGCGTAGCGCTCCTCCTCGGCGAGCGCTGCCTGCGCCGCACGCGCGCGGGCCTTGTCGGCGGAGTCGTCCTTGCCGAGGAGTTCGGCGGCCTCGTCCAGCAGCGGGACGTCGGAGACCGTCCACGGCGAGCCCGGCGGCCGGAGCAGGAGCTCCCGCTCGCCGGGGGACAGGCCGGCCTCGGCGCCCACGCGCTCCAGCGCCTCGGCGGAGCCGTAGAGGTCGGTGAGCAGCCGCTCGGGGGTCAGTTCGGGCCAGAGACCGTCGAGGGCGGACCTGACGGCCGGGTGCTGCCAGAGGGCCTCCTTGGCCAGGCGGAGGTCCGTCTCGTCCAGCAGGGGTTCGTCCTCGGCCTCGTCGATCAGCTCCTGGAGCCAGCTCGGCAGCCCGCCGGACCTGGCCATCTCTTCGAGGGGCTCGTCCATGATGCGGTCGAACTGCTCGGCCCGGTCGAACGCGAGGGACTCCAGCATGTCGTGGACGAAGCGGCGCCGCTGGACGTTGTGCGGGGCGCGAAGGGCGCGGGCGCGTTCACGGATCTGCTCGCACTTGGCCACGTCCACGCTCAGCGTGAGGTCGTCGGCCTCGACGCGCAGCCCCTCGGCGGGGACGCGCTGCCGGTCGCGGACGGCGGCCTCCACGACGCCGGCCATGCGCAGGCCGCCCTTGACGACGGCGGCCTCGGGCCTGTCGGCCGCCGTCGCCTTGAGCCCCGGGTACAGCTCGCCGACCGTGGCCAGCGCGACGTCGGTCTCGCCCAGGCCGGGCAGCACCTGCTCGATGTAGCGCAGGAACGTGGCGTTCGGCCCCACGATGAGGACGCCGCGCCGCTCCAGGACGTCGCGGTGCGTGTAGAGGAGGTAGGCGGCCCGGTGCAGGGCGGCGACCGTCTTGCCGGTGCCGGGACCGCCCTGGACGACCAGCACCCCCGGGAGGCCGGAGCGGATGACCTGGTCCTGCTCCTCCTGGATGGTCGCGACGACGTCGCTCATCCGGCCCGTCCGGCCGCGGCGGAGGGTGGCGAGCAGGGCCGCCTCGCCGACGACGCCGCCGCGCTCGGACTCCTCCAGGCCCTCCAGGTCGAACACCTCGTCGTCCAGGCGGGCGACCTCGCGGTGGCGCAGGTGCAGGTGGCGGCGGCGCGCGAGCGTGCCCGGCGCCCCCGGCGTCGCGGTGTAGAAGGGCCGGGCCGCGGCGGCGCGCCAGTCGATGAGGAGGGGCTCGTGGTCCTCGTCGCGCAGGCCGATGCGGCCGATGTAGAAGGTGTCACCGGAGCCGCCGGCGTCGGCGCGGTGGTCGATGCGCCCGAAGCACAGGCCGTGCTCGACGGCGTTCAGCCGGACCAGCCGCCGGGCCGCCTCGTCGGTGGCGATGGCGCTCTCGACCCGCGCCTGGAACGCGGCGCCGCCGCCCGCCGCCGGGCCCTCGCGCAGCGCGGTCGCGGCACTGTCGCGCTCGGTGTCGAGCCGTGCGTACACGCGGGACACGTACTCCTGCTCGACGTCGACGGCGGCTCGCGCCGCCCCCTCTTCCCGCCCGGGGTTGACAGCGCCCGCTTGACGATGTCCCATGCCTCGGCTACACTCCTATTCATAGGGTGGATTATCTGTATGCGCATTTGCAGCTCAGAAGTCTAGCACCCTTTCCGCGCATCGCGTGATCTTCTAGAGCCCCCCAAAAGATCGTCTCTGTTGTGGCGGGCGTCATCCGAGCGGAACCCCCTGGTCATCGATCTTCGTGAGGCTGTCCGGCGAGCAGCACTGCCGGACCCCTCCGAAAGGTCACCTCTCCATGGCCGACTCCGCCCGCCCGCTGAACCGGCGCGCCTTCCTCGCCACCAGCGGGCTCGCCACCAGCGGGCTCCTCACCGCCGTCGCCGTGACCGGCGCCCCCGGCACCGCCCACGCGGCCCCCCGCGGCCGCGCCCTGCCCTCCGACCCGTTCACCCTCGGCGTCGCCTCAGGCGACCCCGAACCCGACGGGTTCGTCCTCTGGACCCGCCTGGCCCTCGACCCGCACGCCGAGAACGGCCTCGGCGGCATGCCCGCCCGGACCGTCCCCGTCCGCTGGGAGGTCTCCTCCGACTCCCGGTTCCGCCGCATCGACCGGCGCGGCACCGCCGCGGCCCGTCCCGACGCCGCCCACTCCGTCCACGTCGAGCTGAACGGCCTGCGCCCCGGCCGCGACTACTGGTACCGCTTCCGCGTGGACGGCCACGTCTCCCCGGTCGGGCGGACGCGCACCGCCCCCCACCCCGCCACCTTCGGCCCCGCGCTCGCCATGGCCTTCGTGTCGTGCTCGCAGTTCGAGCACGGCTACTTCACCGCGTACCGGCGGCTGGCCGAGGAGCACCCCGACCTGGTCCTGCACCTGGGCGACTACCAGTACGAGTACAAGAAGGGCGTCTACACGATCCCGGGCGGCAACGTCCGCGACCACGAGGGCCCCGAGACGGTCAAGCTGGCCGACTACCGGCTGCGGCACGCCCAGTACAAGGCCGACCGCGACCTCCAGGCCGCGCACGAGGCCGCCCCCTGGCTCGTCGTGTTCGACGACCACGAGGTCGAGAACAACTGGGCCGGCTACATCCCCGAGGAGGGCTCCGACACGCCCTCCTACGACGACTTCCGCGCCCGGCGCGCCGCCGCGTTCCAGGCCTACTACGAGAACATGCCGCTGCGCCGCCGGTCCATCCCCGCGGGCCCCGACATGCAGGTCTACCGGCGGGTGCGGTGGGGCCGGCTGGCCAGCTTCCACATGCTCGACACCCGCCAGTTCCGCGACGACCAGGGCTGCGGCGACGGCTACAAGGACTGCCCCGCCGCCACCGACCCGAAGCGCTCCATCACCGGCAACGAGCAGGAGAAGTGGCTGCTCGACGGGTTCCGCCGCTCCACCGCCCGGTGGGACGTCCTCGGCCAGCAGGTGTTCTTCGCCCAGCGCGACAACACCGCCGGGCCCGTCAAGAAGACCTCGATGGACGCCTGGGACGGCTACGCCGCCTCCCGCGACCGGATCACCAAGGGCTGGCTGGACGCGAAGGTCCGCAACCCGGTCGTCCTCACCGGCGACGTCCACGCCCACTGGGCGAGCGACCTGAAGGCCGACTACGACGACCCGGACTCCAGGACGGTCGGCTCGGAACTGGTGTGCACCTCGATCACCAGCACCGGCGACGGCAAGGACTCCGACCCCGCCGACCAGCCCTTCCTCAAGATCAACCCGCATCTGCGCTTCTACAACAACCAGCGCGGCTACGTGCTGACGACGATCGGCAAGGAGGAGATGAGGGCCGACTTCAAGACGCTGCCGACCGTCCGGACCCCGGGCGCCGACATCTCCACCAAGGCGACGTTCGTCATCGAGGACCGCGTCCCCGGCGTCCAGCAGGCCTACCTGCGTCCCTACGTCTCGGCGAAGGCGGCGGCGCAGCCCGACCAGGAACTGATCAGGCAGACCGTCCGCAACGAGACCCAGCCCTGAGCACGGGCGGCCGGGACGCGCGGGGCGTCCCGGCCGGGGGCCCGCGGCGGGCGGAGACCCGCGCCGGGCCCCCCCCCCCCCGCGGGGCGCGCCGGCCCGCGGCCGAGGCGGGCGCCCCCCCCCACCCC